>JBGAMO010000189.1:0-9001 GCA_044222845.1 Phycisphaerales bacterium | reverse complement strand
CTCACGTTTGTTGTGATGACGTTCGACCACTGCACCCCGTTCCACTTCAAGAGGTTCCGGGCCGTGTTACCGCTCTGAGCCTGGAAGTTCCCCGCGATCAGGAGCACCTGCTCGCCGTTCTCCACCGATTGCACCATCCGCTGGATCTGGTTCGCGCCCACGCCCGAGAGCGACACGCTCTGGATGTTGCTCCCGTTCCACTTGCGCAGCGCGTTGATCGTGGGCCCAGAAGTGCCGATCCACAGTTCCCGGGTGCCGGGCTTGACATAGGACCCGACGCTCATCACCTGGACCACATCATCGAACCCGGGCACAGCCGTCCACGCCCTGCCGTCCCACTGACCGACGTTGATGACCGCAGTGGTCCCCAGGCGCTGGAACGCGCCGCCCAGCACGAGCCGAAGCCCCTGCGGGCCGTCCCACACGCACATGGTGTTGCCGAATCCTCCGGTGATGCCCCCGCCCACACCGGTCCAGGCAATTCCGTTCCACTTGGCGATGCCCGACATGGGAACCCCGTTCACCGTCGCGAAACTCCCTGTCGCGTACAGCGCACTGCCGGTGCCGTCGTTGAACACCTGCAGATCCTTTACGGTGCCGTCGGGCCCCGCGATCGATTCCCATGCCGCGCCGTTCCAGCGCCGGATCCCGCAGCCGGCCTCGTTACCCAGCGTGCCGAAGTTCCCGCCGGCGTAGAGCTTCAGCCCTCCGCCGTCGTTGAACGCCTCCAACGCCTGAACCGTGCCGTTCAACCCGCCGCCGATGCCCTCCCACCCCAGCGACGGAGTCGTCCGCGCGATGTTGTTCCCCTCGCCCAGACCGGCAGACCGGAAGCTGCCGCCTGCCACCAACTGCGGCCCGACGCCGAAATCAAACTCGATCATGTCGTACACGATTCCCGACGATCCATCCAGCCGTCCGGCCTGATACGGCGAACTCCACGACGGATCGCAGAACTGTGCCGACGCGCAAGAGTTGATCGCGGCCACCGCCGCGGCGAGCAGGTTGAATCGGAACATCCTCACCCCTTCACATGAATCCACGGCCCCAGAAGCCGCATCGCGGGAAACAGTACCAGCCAACAACCGCGGAAGATCAACGCACGCGGCCGAGAATGTACCGTTGCCCACACCTCGGGTTGCAAGCTGTGGATTCACCCGGCGCGGCCGGTCCCTGCGTGCGTCCCGTAAGTCGCCACGCCCGACAGTTCAACACCCGCCTCCCTGCCAGGCCAGGAAGAAATACTCCACATCCGCCCCGTCCTCGCTGCCGTCGCCATTGACATCCGCAGCGCCCACGCCGGCTTCCAACTGAGTGAAGAACGCCTCGACGTCGGCCCCGTCCACACCCCCGGACTGGTCGAAATCCGCTGGGCACGGTGGGCACGCGACGAACTCGGCAACGCCGTATGCTGCAACCCCGCCCGCGTGGCTGAAGTCGCCCCCCACGAGAAGGCGACCCCGCGTCTGGAACGGCGCACGCAGCACATACCCCACACCATCGGCGCCGCCGTCCACCGCCTCCCACCGCGCCCCGTTGAACCGGGCGATGTTGCGTCCGATCCTGGTATCCTGTCCGTCGATGCTCAGGTCGCCGGTCGCGAACAACTTGGGGCCGGTTCCGTCATCGAATATCTCGATCGAGTTCGCCAGACCCGTCATGTTCGCCCCCAGCGGCTGCCATCGCGAACCCTCCAGCACCGCCACCGGGCAATCAACGAACGCCGGCAACTGTCCCTCTACGGGCACCGACAGCATGCCCGCCGCGAACAGCCGGGGCCCCGCGCCCACATCCCCGACCTTCACCGCAACGCCAGACCCGTAGACCGGTTCCGCGGCGACTTGGCGCCAACCCTGAGGCCCCGCCTTCGCCACCGAAGGGCTGGGGGAAAGCCCGTAAAACGTGCCCGCGCAGTACAGCGTCGGACCTTCGCCGATGTCGCCGAAAGCGAATCCGTTGGGCCCGCAGTTGGTGAGTTCGGTCACTGTCGTCCAGGCCGTCCCGTCCCACTTCTGCACGCTGTTGTACGAGGACTTGAGACTGGCGTACACCACGGGGTTCTCGTCCTGCGTGGCGCTGATCATGCAACGAACCGGCGCGGTCACGCCGTTGCCATATGCGCCCGTCCCGGGCATCGAGTGAAAAGTCGCGCCGTCGAATCGAACCACATATTGGGCACTGACATCCGGAAGCCCGATGGACCGACCTCCGATAAACGATCCGCCCATGATCAGATCGTCGCCGAACCGCGCGAGCGCCTCGGTCTCCGCACCGAACCTGTAGTCCAGCGGCCGCCACGCGCCGTCCATCCACCGTGCCAGGAACCACACGTTGGGATTGGTCGCAAACGCCGGCCGGAAGTACCCCGCGGCGTACAGCACATCGACGCCCGCCACCGGCGCGTACTCCAGCGCCCGAACCCCCGGGACCGTCAATGTGTCTGTCAGCGAGCGGAACACCGATCGATCCGGAGCGCTCGTCAGCACCGGTCCGGTGTAAAGACTGCCGCCCGGCTGCCCGTACGACACGGTGTAGTACAGCGCTCCCCCAGCGCACAAACGTGTCGAAGCATCACCGGTGAACTGGTGGTACGCGACGGCGTAGATCGGCCCGGCCGGAGAACTGGACGCTGCCACCACGTTCGACCATTGCGATCCGTTCCACTTGAGCAGGTTGCGTGCCCCGCCGGCCTCTTTCTGGAAGCTCCCAGCCACCAGGAGCACCTGCTCACCGTTCTCCACAGCTTGCGCCATTCTGAATACACGGTTGAAAGCGGTCGGATAGAGCGGGACATTCTGCAGCGATGAGCCGTTCCACTTGCGAAGCGGGTTCGTATTCGCGATCGTCGCGATCCACAACTCCCGCGTGCCCGGCTTCACGTACGTCCCCACGCTCAGCACCTGCGTCGTGTCCGTGAGCCCGGGGATCGCCGACCACGCCGATCCGTCCCACAGCCCGGCGTTGTTCACCTCCGCGCCGCCCAGCCGCGCGAACGTGCCGCCCAGCGCCAGACGCCGACCCTGCGGCCCATCCCACACGCACATGCTCGCCCCCGACCCGTCCGGCGCTCCGCCGCCCACGTCCCGCCACGCGGCCCCGTCCCATTTGGCGATCCCCGAGATCGGCGCGCCGTTCACCGTGCGGAAGCTCCCCGTCGCGTACAGCGACAATCCGGTGCCGTCGTTGTACACCAGCAGGTCCTGCACCGGGCCGTCGGGGCCTTGAACTCTCTCCCACGCCGTTCCGTTCCAGCGGCGCAGCCCGCCGTTGCGCTCACTCGCGGTCGCGCCGAAGTCCCCGCCCGCGTACAGCTTCAGCCCGCCCCCGTCGTTGAACGCCTCCAGCGCGTACACCGGACCGTTCAACCCTTCACCGATACCCTCCCAACCCTGCGCTTCCGTCGTGCGTGCGATGTTGCTCGCCGCGCCCGACCCCGCGGACCGGAATCTTCCGCCCGCCACCAGCCGCGGCCCCTGCCCGAAATCAAAGTCGATCATGTCCCACACCGTGCCCGCCGCGCCGTCCAGGCGGCCGCCTTCGTACGCGGTTCCCCATGCCGGTTCGCAGAGTTGACCGGTCGCATGAGCGCACAACGCTGCAATCAGAATGACGCGCAGCATAACCACCTTCCCTGGTTCTCGGCGGCAAGGCCGCCGCGTTTCAGCACCACCGAATCGCACGTTGTCATCGCGAAACAGAACATCCCGCTGCCGAGGAATGTACCGCTCATCGTCGCATGAAGTTGCGTTGATCCGCGTCCTAGGAGCGAGGACCTGCGCCTCAGGTGTCGTCTGTTCCCGCCCCGACCAACCCCCTCCGTACCGTTGCTCACTATGGCCGACACCACCATCAAGTGCCCCAAGTGCGGAGAAGCAATCCCCCTCACCGACACCTTGGCCGCGCCCGTGATCGAGCGCCTCAAGCAGCAGTACGAGCAGCGCATCGCGCAGGAACGCGCCGCCGCCGCCGAACGAGAGCGGGCCGTGAACGCCGCCAAGGCACAGGTGGAACAGAAGGAGGCCGCCCTCGCCCGCGAGAAGGAACAGATGGCCGCCCGCGTCAGCGAGCAGGTGAACGAACAGGTCCGCGCACGCCTCGTCGCGGATCGCGCCGTCATCGAGCGCGACGCCGAGAAGCGCGCCAGCGAACGCGCCGCCGCCGAACTGGCCGCAAAGAAGCGCGAGGCCGACGACGCCCGCGCACTGACGCGCCAGATGGAACTCAAACTCACCGAGGCCCAGCAGGCCCAGGCCGACTTCCTGCGCAAGCAGCGCGAACTCGAAGACCAGAAACGCGAACTCGCCCTCACCATCGAGAAGCAGGTCGCCGCCCGTTCCGCCGAGATCGAAGAAACGGCCTCCCGCCGCGCGGCCGAGCAGGCCTCGCTCGTGCTCGCCGAGAAGGACAAGAAACTCGCCGACATGTCGCGCCAGATCGACGACCTCAAGCGCAAGGCCGAGCAGGGCTCGCAGCAGTTGCAGGGTGAAGTGCAGGAACTGGCCCTGGAAGCCGCGCTCCGTGCCCGCTTCCCCTTGGACACCATCGAGGAAGTCGCCAAGGGCGAGTACGGCGGCGACGCCGTGCAGCGCGTCGCCGGCCCCGGCGGTCAACCCGCGGGCGTCATCCTCTGGGAATCCAAACGCACCAAGACGTGGAGTGATTCCTGGCTCCCCAAGCTCCGCGACGATGCCCGCCGCGCCGGCGCCGAAGTCTGCGTCATCATCAGCCAGGCCCTCCCCAAGGGCGTCGAGAGTTTCGACTGCATCGACGGCGTCTGGATCGCTTCCCCAAGGCTGGTCCTGCCGCTCGCCGCCTGCCTGCGTGACGGCCTGCTTCACGTTTCCGAGGCCCGCGCCGCGGCACAAGGCCAGGAGACCAAGATGGGCCTCGTCTACGACTACCTGACCGGCACCCGCTTCAAGCAACGCTTGCAGGCGATTCTCGAGGCCTACCAGACCATGCAGGACGATCTTGAAAAAGAGAAGAAGGCCATCACCGCTCAGTGGGCCAAACGCGCCAAGCAACTCGAGCAGGCGATTCTGGGCACGACCGGCCTTTACGGCGATCTTCAGGGCATCGTCGGCAAGTCCATGCACGAGATCGAATCCCTGGAGGTCAAGGCCCTGGGCGGCTGACCGCTCGGTGCGTCATGCCCCCGCCACGCCACTACCCTTGCGTGTGGCGGGTGCGGCTGTGCACGCCCATCCCCACGGAGAAACGATGCGATGGGATTGAGCAAGGACTTTGTCCGAACCGTCATGGAATCAGTCCCCGGCGCCACGCCGGGCACCAACCTCGTCAGCGGCGGCCACCTCACGTGGGTTAGCGCCTGCGACACCTACGCGAGCCTGAAGGTCTCCTGGGTGCAGGACGCCACCCCGGAATCGCTTGACGCCGTCGCGAAGTCCGCCCACACCGCTCTCTCCGCCGCGGCCGCAAAGGGCGGCGACCGGGTCGATTCGCTCATCGTCGAGTTCGTCGATCACGTCGGCAAGGTCAACCACACGACGCGCTTCGGAGGCATGGTGCAGCAACCCCAACCGCAGCAGCCCGCCGCCGCGGGCCACAAGCCCATCCCGGGTCTGCGTCAACCCCCCAATCCTCAGATGTCAGCAACCAGCGGACCCCTCGCCGGCGTGCGCATCATCGCGGTGGGGGCCGGCAAGGGCGGCGTCGGAAAGAGCACCGTCGCCCTTAATCTCGCCGTGGGCCTGGCCCGTCGCGGCCGCGCCGTCGGCCTGCTCGATGGCGATATCTACGGCCCCAGTATGCCCACCATGCTCGGTCTGGACGGTCTGGACGCCGTCACGCGCGAAGGTCAGCTCGAACCCTTCTTTGTCCACGGCATCAAGACCATGACCATGGGCAAGCTGGTCGAGCCCGACAAGCCGCTCATCTGGCGCGGCCCCATGGCCCACGGCGCGTTCAAGCAACTTGTGGAGCAGACCCGCTGGGGCCAGCTCGACGATCTCATCATCGACCTGCCCCCCGGCACCGGCGACATCTCTCTCACCCTCGCCCAGACGCTGCAGTTGAGCGGCGCGGTCATCGTCTGCACGCCCCAGAAGGTGGCCCAGGACGACGCCGCCCGCGCCGCCCGTATGTTCCAGCAACTGGGTGTCAGCGTGCTCGGCGTCGTCGAGAACATGAGCTACTTCGTCGGCGACGACGGCAAGGTCTACGACATCTTCGGTCAGGGCGGTGCGCAGGTCATGGCCCAGCGCCTGGGCGTGCCATACCTGGGAGCCATCCCCATCACCATTTCACTCCGCAAGAACAGCGATTCGGGCGACCCGACGTCCAACTTCACCGGCGCCGACGCGCCCGGACAGAACCTGCGAAAAGCCCTCGAAGAGATGGTCACCAACGTCGATTCGCAGGCCAGCCTCGCGGCGATGCGCTCCGGCGCCGCCAAGCCCTCGCTCACGATTTCGTAAGCCCCGACGCGTCCATGAAAAAACCCGATCCGCCGTGTGTCGCGGCGGATCGGGTGTGTGATCGTGCTCGATGTCGATCGTGGCTTTCTTCAGCAGCCGCCATTTTCCCAGGCCGCGTAGAAGGCTTCGACGTCGGCCCCGTCCACGCCGCCGTCAAGGTTCACGTCCGCGGCCTCCAAACCCAGTTCCCAGTCGGCGAAGAAGGCCTGCACGTCCGAGCCGTCGATGCCGCCGTCCTGGTTGTAGTCCGCCGGGCACGGGGGGGCCTGGTATTCGAACGCGCCCATGTCCACGACCGGGGCCGGGCCCACGCCGAAGTCGGGCTGGTTCGGGTCATCGATCTGCCGCGTCTGGCCGTTCAGGTCCAGCGGGGACTTCTCGGCGGTCGTCACGCCGTCCTGATCGCAGTCGGTGAAGTCATAGGGCACCGATGAGTTGCTGCCCGCGTCGATCACCGGAGAGTCCGCCGCGAGGCGGTAGTCACCGTCCATGTCCCCGGCGATGCCGTTGGGCCCGAGGCGATCAACGAACCGAGGCGGGGTGTTCATGTTGCCCGTGCCCGCCACCGTGGTGCGACCGTCCTTGGCGACGTCGCTGTAGGTGAAGGTGACCGAGGCCCCGTCGGGCTGGGCGTAGTACTGCTCGAACTCGGTGCCGCGCCACGCGTTGCCGGAGGTGTTGTAGAAGACGATGGAGTTGCTGGCCGCGACGTAGCCGCCCCAGTAGGCGTACAGGCCGCCGCTCTGCACGCCCGCCTCGTTGTCGACGACGGTGCAGTTGTAGAGGTAGGCCGCCGCGCTGGCCGTGGAGGCTTCAGCCGCGACCGCGCCGCCCTGGCCGGCGTAGTTGCCGGAGAAGAGGCTGTTGGAGATCCAGGCGCCCCCGCCCTGCACCATCACGCCCACGCCCGCGCCGCTGGAGGTGTTATTCTTGATGAACTTGCAGCCGTTGACCTTGAGCGAGGGGGCGAACAGCCCGGTGGGGCCTGTGTAGTTGATCGCCGCCGCGCCCCACACCGACGTGTTGTTGTAGAACAGGCAGCCGTCGAAGGTCGGCGCGCCCGTTCCGAGGATCTTGGCCGCGCCGGCGTCGCCGCCGGACTTGTTGCCGATGAAGCGAACGTTGCGGAAGGTGGGGGACGCGTTCACGATGCGGACGCCGCCGCCCTCGTCATCGTTGCCGCCCGCGATGTTCGCGTTGCCGCCGGTGATCGTCACGCCGTCGAGCACGGCGGTGGAGTTCACGTTGCTGGCGGTCACGACGTGCAGGGAGTTGTCGGCGAGGGAGAGCAGGTTGCCGATGCTGCCGCTCAGGTACACCGGGTTGCTCTCGGGGTCGCGCTGCGACTCCTGCGTCTCGTTGCCCGCGAACCCGCCCAGCACCTTGCACCCCTGCACCAACTGGAAGGAGGCGCTGCGGACGTTGCTCGCCTGACCGCCCGTCGGGTAATAGGTGCCGTCGGCCACCCAGATCTGCGTGATCTGGCCGTTGCTCACCCTCGCGAGTTCCAGCGCGTCCTGCAGGTTGGTGAAGGCGTTGAACCAGGTCTGACCGGTGTTGGCGCCGGTCGCGCTCGCGTCAACGTACAGGATGTTGCCCGTGTACTTGACGAGCTGGAAGGCGTTGAGCGCGGCCCGCTCGTTGTTCGTGTAGCCCGTGTGCGACTCGATGTCCACCGCCGGGGCCCCGGCGCCCACCAGCATGTTGCCCACGACGTAGTTGTTGCCCTTGACGAAGGAGTTGGCCGTCACCGCCCCGCCGCAGAAGCCCGAGAAGGCTTCGACGCCCCCGACCTTCACCACCACGAGGCTCTCGTAGTAGTTGTTGAAGTTGAAGTTGTCGACCCAGTAGCCCGCGCTGCCCGGGAGCGAGGCGTACACGTACACGCGGTACAGGCCCGGGTCGACGCCGTTGAGCGTCACGCCGACCTTGGACCCCTGCCCGGTCGTGTCCATGTAATCCCAGAAGAGCTTGCCGAAGTCCGCCGACGCGCCCGCGACGCTGCTGGACGAGCCGCTGCCCGTCTGTCGCGTGCAGGTCACGCCCGAGCTCGTCCCGTTCAGGCCCAGCATCGAGACCGCGCCCGACGACGTCGTCAGGAACGAGTTCCAGACGCCGATCTGTCCGCCCGCCGCTTGGAACGCCAGCGAAGGAGCGCCCGTGCCCGTGCCCGAAGCCCGATCGATGTCAACATTCAGCGACTGCGCCATGGCGGGCGCGGCGGTGAGAGCGGCGGCGAAGAGAAGCTGTGCGATGCGGTTCATGTCTTGGTTCCTTGGTGTGTGCGTGCGATGTCTCTGCCGGCGGGTGTGGCGCCGGGTTCGTGCGGCCTTCGCCGCGGGTGTGTCTGTGTGGCGCCCGCGTTCACAACGCGGACGTAGGACAATGCGTCGATCCCGCCGCGCACGGCTAACCCGCGGGTTCAAAAAGAACCCGCCGGCCCGATCGCTCGAGTTTCAGAAATCCGCCCGAAGTCAGGCAGGTTGCTCGATCGCCCGCGAATCCAGCACCGCCCCCGCCCACCCCATGCCCACCGGCACGCCCAGCAGCGCCCCGCTCGCCCA
>JBGAMO010000188.1:0-9103 GCA_044222845.1 Phycisphaerales bacterium | reverse complement strand
GAAACCGCGCAGGTCTTCGCGAATCTCGCATCGCCCAAGGGTGGCGCGGCGAAGATCGGCGTGCCCCTGGTCATCACCGCGGCGATCGATCGCGACGCCCTCGCCGCGGACAACCGGTTCGTCCGCCCTGTTGAAACACGCGAGCGACTCGAAGTCGCGTTGATCGCGCCCGGAACGGTGGGCGTGCGCGGCGCATTGGCCCAGTATTCCTCAGCCGACTGGCTGGCGTTGGCGCTCTCTCCGCAGGCGGACCTGACGCTGCGCCGCCGGCAGGCGGGCGAACTGCGGGTGCAGACGATCGATCCCGCGCAGGGCATCGCGCCCTCCAGCGGCGTTGAGCGGGTGTCGCGCGGCGCGGGCGTGCTCAAGGGAATGGACGCAGTCGTGGTGCCCCGCCCCGATCTGCTCGACGCGCCCGCGTGGGCCGCGTTGCGGGAAGCGGTGGGGGACGGAGCCCTCATCGTGATCTGCCCGCCCGTGGGCATTGATGCCCACGTCTGGACCGACGCTCTGAACGCCTCGCTCGGACTCTCGTGGCAGGTTGCCCGCGAAGCCCGCACGCTCACCCCCCCCGGAACCATCGCGCCTCTCAAGGCCGACGCTCACCCGATGCTTGAAGTCATCGCGGCGGAACTGCCCACGCTCGTCAAGGGCGTCACCGTCTCGAAGTTGCTCGACGTGCGTGCGCCCTCGGGCGCGTTCGAAACGGTGCTGACGCTGTTGGACGGCTCGCCGCTGATCGTCGCGGGGCAGCCGGGCTCAGGGGAGAATGCCGAGGCCGCCCAATCTGCCGCACGCGGCACCGTGGTGCTCTTCGCCGCACCGCCCGATCTGTCGTGGACCGATCTGCCCGCCCGTCCGCTGATGGTTCCGTTGATGCAGGAAATCGTCAGGCAGGGTGTCGGCCGCTCGCTGGGGCCGCGGGTGGCGCCAGCCGGCGCTTCGCCGACGCTTCCGCGAGGCGCTTCGGAACTGGTCCGCATCGGCGAAGAGGGCGGCCTGCCCACCGTCGCCGTGACCGCCATGGGACTTCCCGCGAATCCAATCCGCGATGCGGGCCTTTGGACGGTCCGGGCCGCGGGCGGCAACACACTGGGCGCTCTGGCGTTCAACGCCGATCCGGCGGGCGGCGCTGTCGACGTCCACACCCGCGATGAGATCGCCAAGTGGCTCGGGCCCGTCTCGCCGAACATGGATTGGATCACCTCCGGCACGAACGCGGCCCCCGCGGGCGGTTCGCTCAACCGCAAGCAGGACGCTCCGCCGGTGAGCGTGCCGCTGCTGATCGCCGCGGGGTTCATCGCCGTGGTTGAACTGATCCTGGCCCGAATCTTCAGCCACGCCAACCGAGACGGCTTCGCCGCCGCGTCGCCCCCGACGCAATCGGCCCGCAAGGAGGCCGCATGAACCAGCTCCTGGACCAGATCTTCGGCTTGGGCAAGTCGCTCACGTTCGGCGGCGAGGGCGTTGAGTTCCGCTTCGCACGCGAGTTTCCCGCGTGGGCGTGGGTCGGCGTCATCGCGGCGTGCTTCGGCATCGCGGGCTGGAGTTACTGGCGGCTGCTCGGAGGCCGGGCCTCGCGTATCACGCTCGCCGTGATGCGTGCGCTGGTGCTCGTGCTCGTGGCGATCCTGGTGGCCGGCCCCGAACTGGTCAAGCAGAACGAACGCGTCGAGCGCGACTGGGTCGTTGTCATGGCCGACCGTTCGGCCTCCATGACCGTGGCCGATGTCGGCAAGGACGCGGGCGATCCTTCACCCAAGACCCGTGAATCGCAGTTGGTCGAGACCGTCCGGCGCGCCGCCGACACGTTCACAACGCTCCAGCAGACGCGCAACGTTCTGTTCATGGGCTTCGACGCCGGCGCGTTCGATCTTCGCTTCGAAAAGGCCGACCGCGGCGTCCCCGCGTCGGTCGATCTCGGGAAGGCCCAGGGCCGCCGCACGTTCATCGGTCAGTCCCTGGAGCAGGCCCTTCGGCGCGTCGCGGGCCGGCCCGTCGCGGGCGTCGTCATGCTCACCGACGGGCGTTCGGCGGATGCGACGTCGCGTGCCGTCCTGCGTCAGCTTGAGGCCAGGCACATCCCCGTCTTTCCGGTTCCGCTCGGAAGCGCCAAGGCTCTGGCCGATCTGGCGGTGACGCACGTGGAATCTCCCAGCGCCGCCTTCATCGGCGACATCGTGCCCGTCACGGTGACCGTCGCGAATCTGGGTGCCGCGAAGGATGCCCCGTTCCCCAAGGGCAAGGTGCAGTTGGTTGATGCGCTGACCAACACCGTCCTTGACGAGCGCCCGCTTCACGACTCGCCCAGCGCCGACGACGGCGATCGGATCACGCTCATGGCCAAGCCCGATCAGGCGGGCAACGCCTCGTGGTCGGTGCGGATCGTGAGCGACGAGCCCGACCTCACCGCCGACAACAACGTTTCAACGTTCCGGGTTGAGTTGGCCGACCGTCCGATCCGCGTGGTGTACTTCGACGGGTACCCGCGCTGGGAATACCGGTACGTCAAGAACATCCTGATCCGCGAGAAGTCCATTCGTTCTTCCGCGCTGCTCCTGGCCTCCGACCGTCGCTATATCCAGGACGGCTCCGAGGTGCTCGATTCGATCCCTCGCACGCAGGAAGGATGGTCCGGGTTCGACGTGGTCCTCATGGGCGATCTTCGTCCCGAACTGTTCAGCACCGAGCAACTCGCGCAGATCAAGCGGCTTGTCGCCGAGCGCGGCGCGGGCCTGCTCTGGATCGGCGGGTCGGGCGCCACGCCGGGGGCGTGGCGGGGTACGCCGCTCGCCGACCTGCTCCCGTTCACGCTCAAGAACGGCGGAAGCACCTCCGAGGCCGGGCCCCAGCCTTGGATGGGCCCGGTGCTGATCAAGCCGGGCGCCGCCGCGGCACGCTACGGCGTGCTGCAACTCAGCACCAACGCCGACAAGCCCTGGCCCGTGGAACTCGCGGACCCGAATCTGGGCTGGCCCCTCATGCGATGGGCCCAGCGCATCGAACCGGCATCGCTCAAACCCACCGCCGAAGTGCTCGCGATCGCGCAGCCGCAGGAGGGCGCGGATTCGGCCTCGCCCGCGCCCCTCGTGCTGACCATGCGGTACGGCGCGGGGCGGGTTGTGTACATCGGCACCGACGAAACCTGGCGCTACCGCTACGCCCGGGGAGAAGTGCTCACCGAGCGGTTCTGGATCCCGCTGGTACGGTTGCTCGCCCGCGATAGCCTCGGCCGCGCCGGCAAGCCGGCGATTCTGACCGTTTCTCCGGACACGGCGCAGGCGAACCAGCAGGTGCAGGTGACGGTGCGGCTGATCGATCAGACGCTGATCGACAAGCGGCCCGCGAGCGTCAAGGTGCGCGTGACGCGCAAGTCCGGGCCCGATCAGTCCGAGCCCGGGCGTGCCACCGAACTCACGCTGCTACCGCAGGGCGGCGGGGATGCCGACACTCCCGCCGCCGCGTTCACGGGCGCGTGGCTGGGCTCCGAGCCCGGGCTGTTCACGATCGATTCGGCGGACCCCGTGCTGGCGGGGTTGGACCTTTCGGCGCAGGTCGAGGTGATACTGCCGGATGATGAACTCCGCTTCCCGCAGACCGACCACGCGTTGCTGGCCGGGCTGGCGTCCGCAACGGGAGGATCTGTGCTCCCGCCCGAACGCATCAGCGAGTTGCCGACCCTGCTCCCCAACCGCGAGGTGCGCATTCTGGGCACGCCCCAGACCGAAACGCTCTGGGACAAGCCGGTGGTCTGGATGCTTCTGATGACCCTGCTCATCGTGGAATGGGCCGGGCGGCGCATGATCAGGCTGAGTTAGCGGTCCGTCGATTCGCAAGGCCGCCTGAATGCCCCCCAAAGGCCACGATTGATGGACTATGGCGTGCCAATTCGGACCCGCGGGCGTTCCTGTTGCCGGCCCGAAAACTCGCCTTGATTCCCCCACCAAGGGCAAGTAGCGGGCTACTGTTTTGCCGCGGCAGTTCCGCAGCCGCTGTGTTGTGTTGCGCACGGCGCGCAGCTTTTCCAGAAGCCAGTGTGGGTACGGGGTGGACAGGACAATTGGAGCCTCAGGCCATGAAGAATCGGATGATGAAGACCACCGTGTTCGCGTTGCTCGCCGCCTGCGGAGCCGTCTCCGGCATCGCGACGGCCCAAGAGTTGACCCCGTTCCCCCCCGGCATGCCGATCCGCCACCTCATGTGGGACGGCAATGACTACTTCGAAGTCCCGTCGGGCTATTCGGATCGTGCGCCCACGGTGTACGACTCGGACACGGCCGCGGCGTGCCTGGCATACCTCGGCACCGCCAACGTTCTGGACGACGTGAGCTTCGGCCCCATCGGTCCGTGGGCGAACACGACCAACAACGCCATGCGGACGATCACTGTTCCCGTGGCCAACAGCCTGACCGCGGTGACGTCGTTCGACCTGCGCGTCTCCATTTGGGACACCGCCAACTTCGGCGCGAGCCCAATGGTGGCCACCACCGCCACCCCGCTCTGGCAGGGCACATTCCCCATCAACAACCTGGCCAACGGCGCGTATTACCTCACCATTACGCCCGCCACGCCTGTGACGCTGCCCGACAACCAGGTGTACGTGCAGTTGCAGTTCTTCACCCGCAATACCACGACCCAGGTTTCGATCGCGGCCGGCCAGCCCGCCCGCACCTTCGCCGCCAATCTCATCACCGTCGGTCCGGGTTCCTCCACCGACAACTGGGGTCTGGATCGCGCCAACAACGGCATTCTTGAGGGCGGCGCCGTCGGCACCACCGATCGCCAGCGTACGGCCTTCACCGCCGGCACCTGTATCAACCAGGCCATCAATCTCCCCCTGATCATCACCGGCGACGTCCCCGTGACGCCCCCGTCGTTCGTGAGCCTAGGGTCGCTGGGCAACACTCTCAACCGCACCGAGGCGTTCACCGCCGGTCAGGTCAAGTGGTTCCAGTTCACCCTTCCCGGCGACGTCTCCGACGCGGCCCGCACGTTCCTGGACATCACCACGCTCAACAGCACCATCGCCAACACCACGCTGGCGCTGTACACGGCGGGCGGCAACGTGATCTGGTCCGACGAGAACAGCGGCCCCGATGATCTCGCGCAGCTCAGCTTCGGCATCGGCCGCCGCGCCGCCGACGGCAACGGCGATCAGAAGGACGGCTACGACGGCGAACTGCTCGGCACCGACACGTTCTACCTTGCCGTGGCCGAGGGCGGAACCCGCTTCGGCGACGGCTTCATCGTGACGCCCGTCACTCCCGGCACCGCGGGCAACATCCAGCTTCAGTTCCGCAGCAACGTCGCGGGCGGTGGGCTCTCTCCGTCCGTCGCTCCCGCCGGCACCGACCTTGGTGTGCTCCTCTCCCCCGGCGCTCCGGGCACCAGCGTTCTCCCGGGCCTGAAGCAGATCCTCTGGACTACGTTCAACGTCTGCAAGGACATCAACGGCGCTACCGAAGACAACTACCTCGACATCGACTTCTCCAACTGCGATCCCACCGGCGACGCCGACCAGGAAGCCTTCATCTTCAACTCCCTCGGCAATCTCGTCGGCTACGACGACGACAGCGGCCCGGGCTTCTTCCCCCAGTTCTCCTACGGCCACCCCGGCCCGCGCGGCCCGTACGTCACCGGCGGCGAGCCGTTCACCGGCATCAACGGCGGCTTGGGGGCCGGCACCTATTACATGGGCGTCGGTCACCTCGACGTGCGCGAACTTGCCAACGCCGACACCGACGGCCGTTGGCACATCCGTCCTCTGGGCGGTGACAACCTGAACATCCAGTCCGACTTCTACGTCGGCTACTTCGATTGCAACGCTTCGTGCTCGGCCTGCCCCGCGGACTATAACCAGAGCGGCGGCGTCGACGGTTCGGACGTTGAATCGTTCTTCACCGACTGGGCGCAGTCCCTGCCCTGCGCGGACACCAACCTCGACGGCAGTGTTGACGGTTCGGACGTCGAAGCCTTCTTCGTTCCCTGGCAGAACGGCGGCTGCTGAAGCCCGCCAGATATGACCTGATCTGCAACTCCACTCAAGGCCCGGGCGATTTCGCCCGGGCCTTTTGCCGCGCCCGTCGCGGCGTTCCGCCGTGGTTCGCGTGGGAGCCCCCGGGCGGCTATATTCCACGCCTTGAACCAACCCCCCGCAGAGTTCCTGTCCGCCGCGTCGTCGCTGGGAATCGAGTTTGAACCGGGCGACGTCGAGCGCATGTCGCAGTTCCTCGACCTGCTGTACGCCGCGAACGAGACGACCAATCTCACCGCCGTCCGCGACCCCGTCGCGGCGTGGACGCGGCACATCCTGGATTCGCTCACACTCCTGCCGATCCTGGCCGAACTCCCGGCCGATTCCACCGTCATCGACGTCGGCACGGGCGCGGGCCTTCCCGGCATCCCGCTCGCGATCACGCTGCCGGCGCTGCGATTCACCCTTCTGGAGGCGACCGGGAAGAAGGCCGCGTTCCTGCGCGACACGGTGGCACGCCTGGGACTCAAGAATGTCCGCGTGATCTGCGACCGGGCCGAGCGATTAGCCCACGAACGGGGCGAGAAGACCGCCAAGGGCCGCGTCGGCGGTCATCGGGAAGCCTACGACGCGGTGGTCGCCCGCGCTGTCGGCCGCCTGCCGACTCTGGCCGAACTGACCGTCCCGCTGGCCAAGGCGCCCGCCGCCGGGACACCCGGGGGCATCATCCTGCTCATCAAGGGCGAACAGGCCGCGGCGGAGGTGGCGGAGGCAGCCCACGCCCTGCACCTGCTCAAGGCCGTTCATGACCAGACGCTGCCCATGCCGACGGGCAACGTCGTTGTGCTGCACAAGGGCGCCGCGACCCCCAAGGACTACCCCCGCAGGGACGGCGAACCATCACGCTCGCCGCTGATGGCGCCCGCCGACAAGAAACTCAAGTAGCCTCCGACCGCGGCCGAACGCCCGATCGATCACCCCGAGTTCCGCCCGGGAATCACGGCAACGAGAGAGGATTGACCGTGCTCAGCGCCGCGGGGAGAAAGGTGCTCAGACTCGCCCGCTCCCATCCCACGGTGATCAGCGATCCCGGGCTCTGAGAGTAAACGACGCGGTTCTCGCTGGTCCACACGCACGCGATCCGCAGTGCTTCCCGGGGCCGCGGATCGTTCAGCCCGGCGCCCCGTGCCGCGCGCAACTCACCGACGATGTTGACGTCCTCGCCGGTTTGATTCCCAAGCACCGCCAGCCGATCGAGCGGCATGCCGCGGATCGGCTCGTGGTGGTAGGCCCATCCGTACGCGCAGATCTGCCGCCACAGCGGCTCACGCTCGATGTGCTCGGGCATCGATCTGAGATCTTCCAAGGTGGACCATGAAATAAGTTGCGCCCGGACGCACCGGTTCAGCACCGCGGGACGGTCCTGAACCTCGGTGTGCATCATGGCGCACGCGGCGGCGAGTTGAATGGCGGGCATCATCTATTGGGCTCTCTCTTCTGCTCCCGTAGTTTAGGATTGTTCCAGTGAGCGAGCGAGCATCCCGGCGTAAACCGCAAACTTTTCTCGAAATCTACATGCGCTTTGCGAGTGCCGGCGTCGGCCGTCCTTATACCGGACCGTGTTCACCGCCATGCTCCGAGTTCTCGGCGGTGACATCACCTCCGGGTGCGGCGAAACGCGCACAGCACGAGCGGGGCCACCAGCGTCGCCGGCGACGGGATCACGTAGATCCTGGCCCGCTCGACCCTCACCGCGGTCTTGATCTGCCCGAAGTTATCTGTTTGGTTCGCGAACCACGCGGCCTCGCGTTCGCCGGTCATGCTGTTGCGTGTCAGGCCTTCCTGCGGGGCATCGATAACCAGCGTGCGCCCCGCGCCGCCGGCGATGTTCAGACCCAGTTTCAGCAGCGGCACCTGGCTTGTCGCGGTGGAGAAGATCGGGTCGCGTATCCCCACGTTGTTCCATGATTTTTGCGAACTCGCGAGGCCGCCCGAGCCGTTGAAGTTGTTGAACGCGCTGGTGCCCGATGTGGGCCCCTCGCCCACCCAGTTGGTGATCGCCACGCGGGCCAGCCGCAGGTACGGAATGCCCCTGATGACGTGCGTGTGATTCCTGTACTCGTCGCCCGTCGCCGGCCCGACCGCCGCGAACGGCGAGATGCGCCCGAACGGCCCGTCCATGCCCGGCGCGTCCGGGACCGAGCCGTTGGTGGTGTTCGTGCCGCGGTTCGCCCAGGGCAACACCTCATCACGTGCGTCGTTCCAGCCGGAAATTACTGGTTGCCATGTCAGAGAGGCAAAGCCCAGCGGGGCCGGTTCACCGTCGCCCACGAACGTGACCGTGGCTCGCATCAGCACGCGCGCCGCATCCGACGGGTTCACCTGTACCCGGTCGGACCAGGCGAGGCCATCGGTGCTGACCTGCAGACTCAGCACTGTCACCGCCGCGCCGGTCGCACAGGGAGCGAAGAGCGCTGAAACAGCCGCGGCCGCGATGTACACGCGTGAAGACATCTCTCAACTCCTGATGGGGCGGACACGCTCAGGGGGTCCGTCTTCAGGATATCAGGATGCGGAATCCATTGCAACCGATAACCGTCGAGATACCCACGGGAAATTCGTCGGCATGGCGAACAGTGTGCGAACTACCGTTCAATGTTCTTCGCAGACTTTTCGCGGGAAATCTCGGCCGCAGACACGAGCCCGCCGAAGCACACCAGTGCCGCCGGAGTCAGCGTCCGAAGCCAATCCCAGTATTCTCTGAACAGGGCCGCCCCCTGGCGGACGCGGCCGTGGTGCTCATGGATGTTGTGGTTCATGGTCTCTCTCTCTGGATAGTGTAGTCCCCGGTCCACCGGCGACGTAGCCGGTTGCGCACGGGGGGCGGTTGTCTCTCTCTCCGACTGACGTTGTCTGGGATCTGAACTCAATGAATCTGTTCCTGTGTCTTGTCTCTTTCGCTCGGTCCTGAGCCGTTCGACCTTCGGGCAATCTCTTCTGCATTCTCCTTCCGCACGCCGCGGCGAGTGTGCGCCGCGGCGTGCGGAGGATTCGATCATGGGGTGTGTCCGTTGCAGGCGAGGTGTCTCATGCGGCATCCCGCATGTGTCTTGACTCTCTCGAACCGGG
>JBGAMO010000187.1:0-9395 GCA_044222845.1 Phycisphaerales bacterium | reverse complement strand
GATGAAGAATCCGGTCATCTGCTTGCCGAACAGGACGAAGCAGAGCCCGCAGAGACCCATGTAACCGACCGCGAGGCGGAGAGCGGCTGAGGTGGAGCGAGCCGCCAGATCGGGCCGCTTCATGCCGATGTAGCGGCCGACGGTGGCGGTGACGGCGTTGGAGATGCCGACCGCCGGCATGAACGAAAGGGACATCCACTGGTGGGCGATGAAGCCGGCGGTGCTTTCCTGGGTGCCGAAGGAACCCACGAGGTAGAGCATGAAGAAGCCCCAGCAGATCATCTCGTTGCCGAACATGGCGCCGGCGGGCCAGCCCAACTTCCAGATCTCCTTGATGCACGACAAATTCGGCCGCCAGGAATGGCGGGTTTCGTAGAGGCGGTTCATCGTCGGGCCGAGGAAGATGGTGAACGGGATGGCCGCTTCGACCCCTGCGCCGACGATGGTGGCGATCGCGGCGCCCTTGAGTTCCAGGCGAGGGAAGCCCCAGTTGCCGTAGATCAGGAGCCAGTTGAGGCCGAGGTTGACCAGGTTGCCGGCGACGCTGGCGACCATAACGACGCGGGGGCGGTGGATGCCGTAGAAGAACTGGCCGATCCCGCGGGCGCCCATGGTGAGGATCGCTCCGGCCACCATGATCTGGCCGTAATCGCAGGCGAGTTGCACGCG
Organism: Phycisphaerales bacterium; assembly: GCA_044222845.1. Lineage (GTDB taxonomy): Bacteria > Planctomycetota > Phycisphaerae > Phycisphaerales > UBA1924 > UBA2402. Next base: position 8,726 of record JBGAMO010000187.1, on the reverse strand, counting down.
GCGGGGCTCGTAGCCCATGAGGCGGAAGATGTCGGGCAGGAAGAAGCCGTAGACGAGCATGGCCAGCCAGGCGATGACCGCGAACCACATCGCGTTCCAGGCATATCGAGGGGCGTTGCGGGGAGTGCCCGCGCCGAGGTTCTGGGCGGCAAACGTGTTGATCACCGCGATCGCGCCCCACATGAACGAAACTGGGATCCAAGCGGCCATGCCGCCGCTGCCCTGGGCGCCGACGTAGATCGGATCGGGGCCGATCTTGCTCACCATGAGCTTGTCGGCGAACTGCATCAGGGAGTACGAGGTGGTCGCGGCGACGGACGGCAACGCGATACGGACGAGCTCCGCGAAGACGGCGGGGGAGGATGTGCCATCGGCTTGGGACATGAGCAGCGCGCGGGTGGTGGGGCGGTGGATGTCTGCACCGACCAATGGGGGCGTGACGGCGGTTGTGAAACGGATGGAGGGTGGGGTGACCGGCGGTGTGTGTAGTCGCGGTGCCTGACGGGCGCGTTCTATTCCTCGTCGAATCCGCTGGCGACGAGTTGACGCAGGTGTTCGCAGGCCTTGTCGGCATCGTCGCCGATGGCCTCGATGGTGAGTTCGCTGCCCTGGCTGGCGGCGAGCATCATCATCTGCATGATGGATTTGCCGTCGACTTTCGTGTCGCCCTTGGCGACGGTGATATTGCTGGAGAAGAGCATCGCGGCGTCAACGAACGTCATGGCCGGCCGGGCGTGCAAGCCCAGTCGGTTCACCACTTTCGCCACGATTGTGCAGGTTTTGGCCACGTGTGGGCTACAGGGAGTTACCCGGGCAGGTGCTGCGCGTCGGCTTCTTCGAGCAGAGTTTTGACGTCCTGCACGGTCGTGGCCTGCCTGAGGAACCTTCGGAAGGTGTCCTTGCTGAGGTTCTTGAAGATGACTTCCATCGCCTGGAGATGTTCCTCGGGACGATCCTCCGGGCTCACCAGCAGCACGACAGAGAAGACCGGGGAACGGTCCAGGGCGTTAAAGTCAACGCCACGCTGGGAGAGCCCGATGGCGGCGGTCATCTTGGTGATGCTCTTGTGCTTGACGTGGGGCACGGCCACGCCCTTGCCGAAGCCCGTGGAGCCCCGGCGCTCGCGCTCGAGCACCTTCGCCACCAGTTCGTCGCGGATGGCCGGGGGCGCGGCGTTGCAGGCGGTGAGGGCCTGAACGAGTTCGGTGATCACCGCGTCGCGGTCGGAAGACTTGAGGGAAGCGATGATGGCGCCCTCCGCGACGATGTCCGTCAAAGTGACCAAAGGGTTCTCCTTGCAAAGGACCGCCGCGGTGTGCCGCGTGAGGCGGGCGGAGGGTCCGTGGGTGGGTGGGGGTTGAAGTCAGCCTTGGAGCTTTTCTTTGAAATCGCGGAGCTGGCGTTCGCCCTTTTCCACGACCAGGTCGATGGCGGCGTAGGCGTCGGCGGCCTTGGCGTGGGAAACGAAGTCGTTGCCCTTCTGGATATCGATCACCAGTTCCGCGTCGTACTCGCTGACGTGGTTGGGGTTCACCTTGGTGATGTTGATCGTGATCAACTGCACGCCGTTGTAGTACTTGGTGAGCTTGGCGGTCTTGTTCTCCGCGTAGGTCCGAATTGCGTCGGTCACTTCGAAATGCCTTCCGATCACGTCGATCCGCATAAATGCTCCCTGCTCGTCAGAGTTCCGGATGTCTAGCCGGGGCGGCGGGCTCCCCGGGGGAAATGAAGTCAGATTTCTGAACCGTGTGGGGCGGGGACGCACGAGCGGACCCATCACACGGAACACGGATCATACGAGGTTGCGGGGCGGAAGGCATCAAGGGCGAGCCAAGGGAGTGAAGGCGGTGGAGCGTGCGTTTGGAGAGAGAGGTTTTCGCCGCGATGCGCGGATGATCGGGGCGGCGATGAACTTTTGGTGTTTGCGTTGGGGGAGCAAGGACTTGTTATAGGAACGTTTGGCGGTGCTGGTGTTGCGGCCTGACAGACACGGTGCCATCCCGGGGAGCGCATGAACTTTTGGTCCGGTTCGAGTTGTTGTTTCGCAGGATCGAACAGCGCGGACGGTCGGGAATTTCGGGGCAATCGAGGTGTTTTGGGCGCAGGTGTCGATGAACTTTTGGTCGCGGTGCGCGATCGCGATATAGCAGTTATAGGACGTTCTAGCATTGCCGGTTCCGGTGCTGAAGTTTCGACGAGCGTTTTGGGGTGATACGCGACCGGACTGGGCGGGTGCCGCGGAATTTGTTCGGACGGCCCCATGTGTGCGCACTCAGGGATGCGTTGCTGGCGAGGTTGGGGCTCGAAAGGCCGGGGTGGCGTCTGGATCCGAACTTCGCTGTCCAAAGACTCTGGCTCGAACCGAATGCCAAAAAGGAGAACGCCCCTTCGCGGGGCGTTCTCGGGTGAAACTGGGATCGGGATATGGCTCAGGGAGCCTTCATCGCGATGGGCTTGAGGCGATTGGCGTCGCTCTTGGGAGCGGTGGCCGGGCCGGACTCGGGCGTGATCTCGATGACGGTGGGCAACTGGGGGATGCGGGGCAGTTCGTCCGCGGCGCTGGGGCCTTCGTACTGCTTGCGGGCGTCGAGGTCGAACTTGGCGCGATCCTCGTAGTTGAGAGCGTTGGAGGACTGGCCGAGGGTTTCGAGGCGGGCTTCCTGCTTGGCGCGGATGTCGGCGAAGCGGCCGGCCAACTGGTCGAGGCTGTTGGTGCGGTAGCGGCCCTGTTCATCGAGGGTGCGCTGGCGCTTTTCCATCATGCCGATGAGACGCTCGTTGCGGGCGATGGTGTCGACCTGACGGTCCATCTGCCAGAGCTGGGCCTGGAAGTCCTGGTGCTCGGTCTCCAACTGGGTCAGGAGGGCGGTGAGGCGGGACTCCTGTTGGGTGAGGTAGCCCAGGTCACGCTGGATCTCGGTGGCGCGGGTGGCGTAGGCGTTGCGGACCTGCGTGATCTTGTTGGCCTTGGTGTAGGCGTCCTTGAGGTCGAGGGATTCGCTGGCGAAGACCACGCGGACGACCTGGTTGGAGCCGGTGAGCGAGGCCTGGGTGGTCTCGGCCTTGCCGATGAGGGCCTGAACCTGAGAGATGTCGTTGTCGGCGAGGGCCACCACACGCTCGGACACGGAGAGTTCACGCTTCAACTGGGCGGTCTGCTCGCGGAGCTCGGCCAGGTCGCCGCGGACATCGGCGATGCGCTGGGGGTACTGACCCTCGAGCGACTTCATCTGGGACCGAAGGGCGATGGGGTCATCGATGTTTCGATCGATGGTGGAGTTGATCGAGTTGCGGGCCTGGGTGCAGACGGCGCCGAGCCGATCGGGGCCGGCGATGAGTGCCGCGGTCCCGCCGACCAGGCCGGTGATCACGGCGTAACGAACGAGGTGCTTGGCGATGGACATGAGAGAGCCTCCGAAACAGCCTTGATCCCGACGGGCACACGCCGATGCGGGGTGGCGATTGGATGTGTTGCAGGAGTGATTGGGAAACCGGCGGGGGGGATTTCAGGCGGTGACGCCAACCTCCCAGATTTGGGGTATATGTGGTCGGTCCTTGGTGGCGCTCCGGGGCTCACCGGCCGGTAACTCGCGTCCTGGGAGTGTCGAGAGAAGCCATGAAGCGTTCCAAGTGAAAGGTTGGGGAGCCGCTCCCCAATACCACCTTTGGTGAAACGGGGCGAACATCGCGCGCGCACTGCGACCTCCACGTCTCTGGCAGACGGGCTGAAGGGATGGATCGGGCGTGCGCTGGGTCAGTCGGAAACAGACCTTTCAGAGGTCGCGGCGACTGCGGGCGGCTCTGAATCGGGCTCCGGCACGGGGTCGGGCACACTGGCTCGCACCAAGCGGGCCTCGTCGGCTTCCTATCCTACTGGTATGTTGACCCCGATGACCACGGGCTTTGTGAAGCGGTTGCGATGCAACGACCAGGCCGCGTGGTTTGAGCTCTGGGAGACGTTCGGCCCCGTGGTTCGGGCGCAGCTCACCAAATGGGGCCGCGGCCGCATTGGGGCGGAGACGGTTCGCGATTTGTCGCAGGAGACGCTGGCGGCACTCTCGGAATCGATCGATCGGTTTGATCCTACCCGGGGGGCGAGGTTCTCAACGTGGCTGCTGGCGATTGCCAAGCACGTGCTGGGCGACGAACTTGACCGGCGAGGAGCGCAGAAGCGCGGGGGTTCGAAGCGGGCCGCGGAGCTGGATGACAGTTGGATGGCGGCGGCTCCCGGGGTGGGTGTGGATGCTCAGTACGAGGCGGCGGTGTTCGCCGCGAAAGTTGAAGCCGCGCTGCGAGCCACGGAAAAAGAAGCGGATTTCACGGATTTTTCCATCTATTCGATGCGGGTGCTGGAGAACAAACCGGGCCGGGACGTCGCGGCGGCGTTGGGGATCAGCGAGCCGACGGTGAGCCGGCGGTTGGCGAAGGTTCGGGACCTGCTTCGGGTGCGGCTGTCTGAGATGATCCTGGTGTACAGCTTTACGCAGGAAGAGAGAGACGAGGCGGCGCGAAACGGAATTCACCTGACTCCCAAACAGGAGTCTGCCGCGGCTGACGACGCGTTGTTCGATGACGCCATTGCCGAGATTCATCATCGGCAGGCGGAACTTCGGCGATCGGATCAGGCGGCGAGGCTCAGATAGACCCACCATCCCGACTTCGGCCCGGACGTATTGGACGGGCGAGGGACGAGGGAAACGAGGTTGCTATGGGAATGGGAATCGCGCAAGTAGTGCTGGTCATCGTGGGAGTCCTGGCGGCGATCCTGCTGGGGGCTTTCGCGCTCGTGTACCTGGTTGTTCCGCTGTTCAAGGGCATCGGTTGGCTCGTCCGGCATCTGTTCCGCTTCGTGTGGGGCGAGGTGTCGGACACGCTGCGGTTCGTGGGTGCGGTGGTGTTGAGCGTCCTGTACATTCCGCTGGTGCTGGGCAACTTCATCATCGCGAGATTCTCGGCGGCGGCGCACTTCGGTCGGGCGCTGATGGCGGAACTGGGGACGGCGGGAGTGTGCGTGTACCGCGTGGCGATCGGCAATCCGGCGCGGCTGTTGCTGCTCAACGGCCTGACTGAGGGGTTGGAGCGGCGGTTGCCGGCGGTGATGGCCGCGGCGCCGACGGCGGACCTTCCCCGAGGCGCGGCGTCCGGGAAGCGCGGGCAGTTTGACGGGTATGCGATCGTCGGCAGTCTGCCGGGAGGCGGCAGCGGCGCAAAGCTGTACGTCGCGGACCCGGACCCGGTCAAGTCAGCTGCGTTCGCGCGTCAGGGGATGAGCGTGGGGCAGGTGGTGATCAAGAGTTTCTCGCTGGCGGACGGCAGCAGCCTTCCGCAGATCGTGCGAGAGAGCCGCTCGCTGGACGCGGCCAAGCGGCTGGGGCTGATCCTGGATCACGAACTGACGCCCGAGCGGTTCTACTACGTGATGCGGTACGTGCCGGGCGAGAGCCTGAGCCTGATCACCAAGCAACTGCACGCTTCGAGCCCGGCGGACGGGCTTGCGAATGCTCAACTGGCGGCGGCCTTGAGCTACGCGACCGACCTGGTGGCGACTCTGAGCACGTACCACCGCGGCGGGTTGTGGCACAAGGACGTGAAGCCCGACAACATCATCGTCGCGACGAAGACCGACCGTCGGGCGCACCTGGTGGACTTCGGGCTGGTCTCCAGCCTGCGCAGCGCGATGACGTTGACGACGCACGGCACCGAGTACTTCCGCGACCCGGAGATGGTGCGGTTGGCGCTCAAGGGCGTCAAGGTTCACGAGGTGGACGGCACCAAGTTCGACATCTATGCCGCGGGAGCGGTGCTGTATTCGATGATCGAGGATTCGTTCCCGGCGCACGGCGTGCTGAGTCGGGTGTCTCGCCGCTGCCCGGAAGCGGTGAAGTGGGTGATCCGCCGGGCGATGACGGAGTACGACAAGCGGTACGCCTCCGCCGACGCGATGCTGGCGGATCTGCAGTACATCGCGGGCAGCGCGGACCCGTTCATGGTGATGCCGGTGGATCTGCCCAGCATGCGCGGGCAGTCGGGCGCCTCGGTGCCGCCGCCGTTGCCGGACGCGGTGTACGCGAACGCGATGGCGGGCGGCGGTGCGTATGGCGCGCGGCAGGCGGCGGCTACGCCGGACGTTGCGGGGACGCCGCGGATACGCCTCACCAACTGGTGGAGCGGTGCCGCGCGAGTGGAGGGGCGCGAGGCCGTGGCTGCGGGTGCGGCCGGGGCTCCGGCGTGGACGGTGCTCGCTCAGAACGCGGTGCGTGGAGCGCAGGAGAGCGTGAAGGCCGCGGCGGCGGGGCTGGGTATCAACGTGGCGAACGTGGATGAGAGACCGACGAGCGAGGCGGCGACGCCTCCTCCGCTGCCCCGGATGGCTCCGGGCACGCCCCGCCCAACGGCGCGGGAGCAACTGCAGCGGGCGAAGGAACGCATCCAGGCTCGCCGCGATCGGGCCAACAGCAGGCTGAGCGGCGTTCGGATGCCGACGCGGCACTTCAGCCCGGGCATGGGCGGTGGTGTCGCGGTCGCGTTGTTTGTGTTCCTTGGGGCGTGCCTGGGCGTGGGGGCGCTGCTCTTCACGACTGTGCAGTCCAAGAACACCCCGACAGTGTTTGTGGCGTCGGGCGGTGACCCGGGCGCGATGATTGAGGGGGCTATGGAAGGGCTGCTCGATGGTGCGGTTGCTCCACCCTCCGCGGAAGAGATCACCTCTGTGGTGGATGAAGCTCTGGCGCAGGTCCCGCTTCGTGGGCGCACTTCGGCTCATTCGGTGCATCCGGCTCCCGCGGCGCCCGAGGCTCCCGTGCCGCCGTCAACGACTGTCCGAGATCCTCTGACGGGCACGGTGCTGCTGCTCAGTGACTTGAAGCCTCCGCTCACGGACGAGAATGCAAAGAAGTTGCGAGGATTGACGAGCCGGCTGGGCAAGCTTGGACTCAAAGTGATCGGTGACGCGGACCGCGACGGCTATGTGGCGGATGAGAGCGACATCGAAGCGATGGCGGGCGCGAGGCTCGCGTTGGGGGCGGCTCCTCTGGATTCGCAGGATGCCGCGGAGCGTGTGCGGGCGTGGCTTGCCAAGAACGAGCGGCCGGTTGATGCGATCGTCTGGCTCTGTCCCAATGCGACTGACGCCGCGGGCTCGCCGACTGTGGCGATTTTCGGCAAGGGCGAGGGGACGCTCGCCGAGCCCAAGCGGTTCGAACGCGTGCGGGCGTCGGTGGCGAAGGCGATGAATCCAGCGAACTGACGCGAGCGGGCATCGGTCGCCGGGGAGTTAAATCGGACCGGGTATTGCGAAGAGGGTGGCCGGACCTTGGAGTGTGTGCCGGGAGATTCGATGGATTCGAATGATACCGGAATGCATCAGCGAGCAGGCATCGGGGGAAGTAAACCTCTCTGCTGCCCGGGGCTCGTCGCTCCGTCGAAGATCACCGCACGGCTCAATGGTCGGTGTGCTGCGGTCGCGGTCACAGGTGGACACGTGAGGTCCGGATGCCAGCGGCGATGGGGATGAGCCCGAGCGTGCCGGGCGCGAAGGCTTCGCGCCGGTACAAGCAGGGAGTGATCGGAGGGATCTGACCGGCCGCGGGGTTGCCGGCCTTGTGGATCAGGCGTGGGCGTGATCGGGTGCCGGCGCGGACGCCGCGTGCGGATCATGAGGCTTGGGACCGCCGAAGATCTTCTCAACGATGCCGGTGATCACGACATAGAGCACCGGGGTGAAGATGAGGCCCAGGAAGGTGTTTCCGATCATGCCGTAGAAGACGGCGGTTCCGATCGCCTGGCGGCTGGCGGCGCCGGCGCCGGTGGCGTTGACCATCGGGAGGACGCCGAGGATGAACGCGAAGGCGGTCATGAGGATGGGGCGGAGACGTTGGCGTGAAGCTTCCGCGGCGGAATCGACGATTCCCATGCCCTTCTCGTGATTCAGTTTTGCGAACTCGACAATGAGGATGGCGTTCTTGGCGCCCAGCCCGACCAGAAGCACCAGGCCGACCTGCGTGTAGATGTTGTTGTCCATGCCGCGGGCCATCAGGCCGCCCATGGCCCCGAGCACAGCGAGCGGGATGGAAAGAATGACCGCCAGAGGGGTCGTCCAGCTTTCGTACAGACCCGCGAGAATGAGGTACACGACGAGCAGGGCCATGGCGAACACCATGATGGCCTGATTGCCAACGAGCTTTTCCTGATAGGAAAGGGCCGTCCACTCGTAGCTGACGCCCGGGGGGAGTTTCGCTTCGGCGAGCTTCTCGACCGTCGCGAGCGCCTCGCCGGAGGAGGCGCCGGGCGCGTTGGAGCCGTTGATGACGGCTGAGGGGAAGAGGTTGTAGCGGACCACGCTGTTGGGTCCGAGTTCTTCCTTCACCTTGACCATGGTGCCCAACGGCACCATATCGCCCTTGTTGTTGCGGACGTCCAGACGGGTGATGTCGTCGGCGGTGGCGCGGAATCGGCTGTCGCCCTGGACGTTGACCTGCCAAGTGCGGCCGAAGAGGTTGATGTCGTTGACGTACGCGCTGCCCAAGTAGCCGGAGAGGGTGGAGAAGACGTCCTGAAGGGGGATTCCGAGCTTCTTGGCCCGCTCACGGTCGACCTCCGCGAAGAGCATGGGGACGCCGGGGTTGTACGCGCTGTTGACACCGGTCAGTGTCTTGGATTGGTTGCCTTCCTGGACGATCTCGCGGGTGAGTTCGCCGATGGCGTTGCGGCCCACGCCGCTGCGGTCC
>JBGAMO010000003.1:0-69906 GCA_044222845.1 Phycisphaerales bacterium | reverse complement strand
CTTTTGGTCTGTTGCAGCAGCGCCGTGCATGTGTTATTAGGACTACGCCCATTTGGGTGGTAGGCCGTTCAGACGAGGAGCGGCCGCGGGTCCCACGGGAGAATTCCCGTTCCGCCAGAGCGGCTGCGGGTATTCGATTGCCAAAGAAAGGATGTACCCGTGGATCTATCGCTCCCCACGTTGCCTTGGTGGCAGTTTTGATCGAACAGACGTCGATCGTGCGCACGAGCGCTGGCGCAGCCTCATTCACGTGAGGACTACGCGCCGGTACTGCTCAGCGCCCGACAGACATCGGCGTATGGGAGGTAGGCTGCTCGGAAGGGCTGATCGGGCAACGACTGTCTGATCTCGACCTGGTTCGAACTCACATCACAACCTTCGAGAGCGCGAGCCCGATGAGCACGGACGCCACGGTCGCCACCAACCCGGGCCGCATGAAACTGTGGCTGAGAACGAACTTCCCGATCCGGGTGGTGCCTGACTGGTCAAAGGCGATCGCCGCCACGATCGTTCCGTAGGTCGGTAGGAAGAAGTACCCGTTGACCGCCGGGAACATCGCGATGAGTGTCGCCGCGGGAAGGCCGAGGGCGATGCCCACGGGCATCAACGCGGCAACAGTGGATGCCTGGCTGAACAGAACAACTGACAACCCGAACAGTCCGATGGCGAACACCCACGGGTGGGCCTGGATGATCGCCTGGAGGCCGTTCACGATTTCGGTCTTGTTTCCATCAAAGAAGCAGTTGCCCATCCAACCCAATCCGATGATGGAGACCACAGCGACAACGCCCGCGATGGCCACGGGTGTCTTCACCGCCTCGGCGGGTTTGGCGCCGAAAAAGAGCATCATGATACCGGCGGCGGTCAACATCACGACCTCGATGATGGTGGCCATTTCCACCCTGACCGTCCTGGGCGTTGACTGCTCCGCGCGGATCTGTTCGATCCGTTCCTTGAGCTGTTCGCGGGAGACAGTTTCGTCCAGTCGCTCCGGATCGCTCAGGTTCGAGATCGCGCTTGTCACGATCGAAGCGGAGAAGCCGACATCCTTGGGAGGTGAAACGGTGTACGACGGACGCAGGTTGGAGAAGAGGCCGAACGCCACGATGGCGGCGGCGGCGGTCAGGAACGTCGCGACCGATCCCACGGCCCGGCGACGCTGCGGTGCGTCCATGGGCTTGGATTGAGTAGCGGCGGCCACTGCGCCGCTGGCGACGCGACTCTGATAATCCGGATCGTCCTTGAGTTCCACGCCCATCCGCACGACGCTGAGCGCGCCCAGCATGCAGCCGATGAACGTCGAGGGGATGCAGATCAAAAGGATCTGGGTGAGGCCGATCTTTCCATCCTTGTCCAGCAGCGCGAGCAGGGCCGCCGTCGCCGCGGAGAGCGGGCTGGCGGTGATCGCCTGTTGCGAAGCGATCACGCTGATCGACATCGGCCGTTCGGGACGGATGCCGGCCTTGCGTGAGACCTCGGCGATCACGGGCAGAATGGCGTACGCGACGTGCCCGGTGCCGGAGCAGAACGTGAACAGGTAGGCCACGGCCGGCGCGACGAACGTGATGTACTTTGGATTTGCCCGAAGCGCACGCTCGGCGATCACCACGAGCAGGTCCATTCCCCCGGCCGCCTGCATCGACGCGGCGGCGGTGACGACTGCGATGATGATCGCCAGCACGGTCGCGGGCGGGGAAGAAGGCGGCAACCCGAACCCGAAGACCAGCACCGCCAGCCCGATGGTGGCGACGGTGCCCAGGCCGGCGCCGCCGATGCGGGCGCCGATCACGATCGCCACGATGACCACGATGAACTCGGCCCAGATCATGATGCCTCCGGCGAAAAAGACAACGCGACAGATTTCAGCGGGCCGTTCCGACCATCTTGCGAGGGTCGAGCACCTTGCGGATCTGCGCCTCGGTCAGCAGTTTCTTCTCACGGACAATGTCCACGACGCCTTTGCCTGTCTTCATTGCTTCCGCCGCGAGTTCTGTCGCGGTTTCGTAGCCCAGCACGGGGTTCAGCGCGGTGACGATTCCGATGCTCTGCTCCACGAGCCGGCGGCACACGTCCTCGTTCGCTGTGATGCCGTCGACGCAGTTCACACGCAGCGACGCCGCGGCGTTCATGAACAGCATCTGCGCCTCGAAAATGCACGCCGCGATCACCGGTTCCATCACGTTGAGCTGCAACTGCCCGGCCTCGGCTGCCAATGTCACGGTGAGGTCGCTGCCGATGACGCGGAAGCAGACCTGGTTCACGACCTCGGGGATCACGGGGTTCACCTTGCCCGGCATGATCGATGAGCCCGGCTGCATCGCCGGCAGGTTGATTTCGTGCAATCCGGCACGCGGCCCGGAGGAGAGCAGGCGAAGGTCGTTGCAGATCTTGGAGAGTTTGATCGCCAGGCTCTTGAGCACCGAGGAGTACAGCACGTACGACTGCGTGTCCTGCGTTGCTTCAACCAGGTCCTCGGCGAGATGGATCGGCCTGCCCGTGATTTTCGCCAAATGGCGGGCGCATCTGGCGGCGTATCCCGCCGGGGCGTTGAGGCCGGTGCCGATCGCCGTCCCGCCCATGTTCACCTCGCAGAGCACATTCTCAACGGCGCGGAGGGCGGCGATCTCATCGGTGATGCTGCGGGCCCACGCCGCGAACTCCTGGCCAAGTGTCATGGGCACGGCGTCCTGCAACTGGGTGCGGCCCATCTTGATGACTTTGGAGAACTGCCTGGACTTCTTCCTGAACGACCCCACCAACTGTTCGAGTTCCTCGATCAGTCGGTCGTTGCCGAGCATCATCGCCACGTGCAGCGCGCTGGGGTAGGCGTCGTTGGTTGACTGCGCCAGGTTTACGTGATCGTGCGGGTCGCAGTACTTGTACTCGCCCTTCTCATGCCCCATGTGTTCCAGTGCCCTGTTGGCGATCACCTCATTGGCGGCCATGTTCGTCGAAGTTCCCGCCCCGCCCTGGAAGACGTCGATCGCGAACTGTTCGTGAAGTTGTCCGTCCATCAGGTCCTTGCACGCCGCCTCGATGCCTTTGAGCACTCGGCGCGGCATGGCTTTGGAGTCGCAGTCATGGTTCGCCCGAGCCGCGGCCATCTTCACCATCGCCAAGCCCCGGATGATGTCCGGGTAGAGATGCAGCTTCACGCCCGAGATGGCGAAGTTCTCCATCGCGCGGGCGGATTGGACGCCGTAGTGCGCGTTGGCGGGGATCGCCTTGTCTCCCAGCAGATCGTGCTCGATGCGTTTGGTCTTGGATGGGCCTCGTGTCGGGTTGTTTTTCGTTGCCATGGTTGTCTCGGTGTGTAGCGGCGGGTCGCCGCGATGTGCATCAGAATGAAATACGCAGGCGTGCCGAGAATACTCCCAGCACGTCGTCACCCGGGGCCTTGCTCGGATCGATGATCAGTTCCGCGTCGAGCGTGAACTGCATCGTTTCCGTGATCTGGAATCTCTGGAACACTTCCATCACTTTTTCGTCTCTGAGCGTGTCGTCCTTGGGCTGCGACCACGCCGCGGCGAGCCCGAACAGGCTGTCCTTTCCGAGCACGTGCTTGATCCCCGCGCCGCCCTGGACCGAGTTTGTGATGCCGGTGACGTCGCCATCGGAGTTACCGTACCGCGCGAATACTGTCAGGGTGTCACCGACATCCTGGTCGCACGAGACGGTGATGCCGCGGTCGGAGGGTTTCGCCGCGTTCTCTCTCGCGTCGATGTGCCAGAAGGCGACGCGGTACCGGCCGGCGCCGAGCCCCTCGATTTTCGGCGTGAGCGCGGCCTCGATGAAGGAGAGGAACTCGTGATCGTCGAAGAACGACTCGATGCCCATCGTGGTGGTCGTGCCGTTGGCGTTGTTGATGCCGCCGTCGATGTACATCCAAGGCGTCGGCTTGAGCTGAGCCGCGGCGGTCATTCCCGAGCCTGGGAACGCGACGGTCGGGTTGGAGGAGAAGGCCTTGTCGAGGAAGTAGAAGTTGGCGCTCTGGAGCCGGTGACCGCCGAAGAGATTCTCCGGGTCGACTCGCCCGATGACGTAGCGGAAGTGATCCTCGAACAACCGGTGATCCCAGTACAACTCCTTGACGACCGGCGGGCGTTCACCGAAGCCGTTGGTGGTGGGCAGCAATGTGCCGATCTCGGGACCGAGCGCGGAAGGCGGCTGGTCGCCGATCTGGAATCGATACTCGCCGGCGAAGGCGATGATGCCCGTGTCTTTCGTTCCGGCCCCGATCGCGGTCCACTTGGCGAGCAGATCGATGTCGCCGCCGCCCGCGTTGCGGTCGCCCGCGCCGCCGGACGCCTGCTGGAACAGGAAAGTCTGGGCGAAGCCGATCCGCAGATTGGTCTTCGCGGCCAACTCGTCAAACTTCTTCTTGAGCGTGAGACCCGGTCGAATTTCGTCCAGTTCCTCATCAACGCTCGTTGGCGGGAGAGGGTCCTGCGCTTGAGGGGATTCTCCGACGCGAAGCCCTGTCTGCAACTGTGGGACTGTGTCGGTCTCGGTCGGGGGAGGCTCGGTCGCGGGAGGTTCAGCCGCGGAAGGGAGATCAGTCGGTGTGGAAACCGGGGGAGTCGGTGGTTCGGTGGAAGGCTCAGAACTCTGGGCTTTCGCGCCGATGCTCAGCGCCGCGCACACGAACAGTGCGGTGGCGAGAGTTCCTGCGATCCGAGTCCGCGTGTTCATCCGTGGCCTCGAATATTCGAGCACGCGTGCCGCGGGCGTTGGGGGCCGAAAAGGCTGTTCGCGGCACCGAGCGGGCATGGATCGGAGGAAAGGCGGCGGAAGCACTGCTTCAACATGAAGGTGTCTCCGGGAGGAGCGAGGCCGAGGCGCTTCACGGCGCGGCGCGGACAAACTCGTAACGCGCCACGATGGGGGAGTTCCGTTCCGATTCGTCGCGAATTTCCGCGATCCACCGGTCGTCGGTCACAAAGTCGAACATCATCGTGTGCCGGTGCAACCCTGGAGCGGTCGGCATTTCCTTGAATGTAAAGCGAGACGCGTTTCCTTCGATACTGCCAACCATTCGGGTGATCGTCGGGGATGCGTCGCCCCACGCCGTCAACGTGAGGCCGATTCCCGGTTCGGACGCAAAGATCATTGAGCCGGATTTCCTGCCGGCGCGTCCGCTGAGTTGCCCTTCCGCGGCCTGAAGGTCCAGCAGCACAAAGTGCTCTCGCTCGATGGTCGCGGCGGCCTGCCCCGAGCCCGGCGTGCGTTCGACGCCGTTCTGTGCAAATCCTTCGAACTTCCAATCCCCTACAAATCGGGCCAGGGCGGCCCGGTCCCGGTCGGCGGCGGAAGCGCCGGCGATCGTTACGATGGGTCGCAGGGCCCGGTGCGGATCGGTGGGCGTCGCGCGTGTTTCAGAACTGCATCCCGAGGTCAAGGACAGGGTCGCGGCCAGTCCGGCAAGCGCAACCCCGATTCGCAGATCGACGAAGGAACTGCGGGGCGTCATCAGAATGTTCATCAATAGCCTCCGTAGCGCATGCCCTGCTGGCTTTGGCGGGCGCGTTGGTTCTGATCGCCGATGACGCCTCCCGCGATGGCGCCCGAGATCGCTCCGATCGCGGCCCCTTTTCCTCCGCTGCCCGTCATTGATCCGATGGCGAGCCCGCCGAGCGCACCGATGGCGCCGCCGGACACCGCGCCCTGCCCTGCCGTCTCGCACCCGGCCGCGAGCAACAGGACGCAGGCACACGCGCACAGCGGTCTGACGCACCGTGTGGCTGCCGGACATATTCGTTGTGAACGCATTTGGTCCTCTCCGCGATACCGAGTGCATCGGAATGGGCGGTTCTTTGATAATGGACTCGTGAGTAGGGTACACTGAGAGCGTCAGGCCGGCAACGGATTTTGAGGGGATAACTTCTTGCAACGCACACGGCACATCGAAGCCGCGGGCATGTCGAGGAGATTCGAGCATTTCGCTTGGGGCAGGATCATTCACAATGCGTCCGACACGGACGCCGCCATCGCCCGGAATCAAGAAAGGATGACACCATGTGCCGCTGGCTCGCCTACGACGGAGCTCCGATTCTGCTGGAAGACCTGCTCTTCAAACCGAAGCACTCGCTGATCGATCAGAGCATGTGCTCAAAGTCGGCGGAGACGCCGACCAATGGCGATGGTTTCGGCATCGGCTGGTACGGCTCGCGTCCTACGCCGGGTTTGTACCGCAGCATCCGTCCGGCCTGGAATGACTTCAACCTCCGCGATTTGGCGGCTCAGATCGAGGCCCGTCTGTTCCTGGCCCACGTGCGGGCCACCTCTCAGGCCACGGTTCAAGAGACCAACTGCCACCCCTTCCGTTACAAGCACTGGCTGTTCGTTCACAACGGTGAGATTTTCGGCATCGAGAAAATCCGCAAGAGGCTGGTTGAGGCGGTGTCCGACGAGCTCTTTACCAACATCATGGGCACCACGGATTCGGAAGTGATGTTCTACCTGTGCCTGACGCTCGGCCTGGAATCCGATCCGGAAGGTGCTCTGAGCCGGATGGCGGGATTGGTCGAGAGCATCGCCAAGGCGCACGGGATTGACGAGACTCTCTGGATGACCCTGGGTGTTACCGACGGACAGACTTTGCACGCGGTTCGTTACGCCAGCGACGGGAATGCGCCGACGTTGTACTACAGCCGCGATGTTGAGGATGTGTACAAATCCAATCCGGATCTTGCGGGCAAGTTCTCTTTAAACACACGGCTGATCGCTTCGGAACCTGGCGGGAAGGCACGGGACGTCTGGCTGACGGTGCCGCAGAGTTCGTATGTCCGCGTCCACAACGGGGATATTGCGGTGCGTCCGTTCAAGCCCGTCGCCGCCAAGGCCTGAGCGAACCGCGGACGCCGGGCGGTGCGCGGACGCGGATCACGTCATGACCGGTTGGAGCGTTCGCGTGCCGCCATGGGCGCACGCCACCCCTACACTCGCCACCGCGCGAAGACGGCCCCCGGCGTTCGGTGGCTCGCGGCGGAAGGCCTTCGGGTACGAGCATCGATGCAACCGGCGATCCAGCGGCTTCGAGACAGCATGGCGAGCGTTCTGTTCGGCAGCCCTGCGAGCATCGAACGCGTGGTGTGCTGCCTGCTGGCCCGAGGCCATTTGTTGATAGAGGATGTTCCGGGCGTCGGCAAGACGCTGCTCGCCACCGCTCTGGCCAAGAGCCTGGACTGCTCGTTCAGCCGAATCCAGTTGACGCCCGATCTGCTGCCCAGCGATATCCTGGGCGTGACGGTGTATGACAAGAACACCGGCGAGTTCGCGTTCAAGCGGGGTCCGCTCTTTGCGAACATCGTTCTGGCGGACGAGATCAACCGGACCCCGCCGCGGACGCAGGCGGCGCTGCTGGAGGCGATGAACGAGGCCACGGTTTCCGTTGATGGCCGGGTGCTGAGCCTCGAACAGCCGTTCATGGTGGTGGCGACGCAGAACCCCTTCGAGTTTGAAGGAACGTACCCGCTGCCCGAGAACCAGTTGGACCGGTTCCTGATGCGGATCCGATTGGGATATCCCGCCGCGGCGGACGAAGCCCGCGTGCTGGAAGAACGCCCGAGTAACCGGCCGCTGCACGCCCTGGCGCCGGTGCTGCACCGCAAGGAAGTGCTGGAGATGCAGGACGGGGCGGAGAACGTGAAGATCGACCGCAGCCTGATCGACTACGTGGTTGCGTTGGCGAATGCGAGCCGTCGGCACACCGCGCTTCTGCACGGCCTCTCGCCGCGCGGAGCGCTGTCGCTGTCGCAGGCGGCCCGTGCATGGGCGTTCATGCAGGGCCGGGGCTATGTGACGCCCGAGGACATCGTCGAGAATCTCATGCCCGTGTGCGCCCACCGCATTGTGCTGCGGAGCGCGGCGGCGGGCGCGGGCGGGGCGGAGCGGGTGCTGCAGGAAGTGTTGGAGTCGGTGCCCAGCCCGGCGTAATGAAAGGCGAGCGATGGCGAGAACTGTGCGTTTGGAAGCGAACGGGCCGGTGAAGATCGACCCCACCACGTGGCCCAGGGACGCGGCGGGGAATCTCAAGCCGATCTTCGTGTGCGCGTGCGGGCTTTCACTCAAGTTCCCGATCTGCGACGGCACGCACAAGTCGTGCGTGGCGGAGGCCGCGGGAGTTGAATACTGCTACGACCCGGCGGGCCGCCAGCTCAAGAGCGATGCCGGTGATATTCCGTTGCCGCGACCCTGAATTTTCAGGGCTGCAGCGTCGCGAGAAACTCTCGGGCTGCCGTGATGTCCGCGATGCGTGAGTCGCCGGCTTCACGCTCGATCATGAACTCGCCCCGGAAGTTGACTGCACGCAACGCGGCAAAGAACGCGGGCCAGGCGACGCTGCCCCTGCCCACCGGCATCTCCGCACCCCATTCGCCCAGGCTGTCGGACGGGTTGGCGTCCTTGATGTGCACCTGGAGAATGTGGGGGCCCAGAATGCGGACTGATTCCACAGGATCGCCCATGCCGTAGAGGATCATGTTGGCGGGGTCGAAGTTCACACCTACGTGAGCGTTGGGCGGCAGCTTTGCATTGACCTCGTTCAGCACCTCAAGCAGTGTCGGGGCCGCTTCCTGACCGGTTTCCAACGCGACCCGCACGCGGCGGGAGGCAAAGATCTCGGCGAACGTGACGAGGCGGTCGATGAGCGTCGAGCGTTCCGGGTCTTCACGATCGTGGGGCATGAATCCTGCATGGAATGTGACCAAGTTCAGGCCTAGGCGCATCGCGAGCACGGAGTTGCCCTCGGCGGCGCGGAGGTTGGCCTCCCAGGTGGCGTCCGGGCGGAGCCCGCCGGTCTTCTTGATCGATTCCAGCGTCGAGTAGTCCTCGCCCGCCATGGACATCATGCCCGAGGCGATGCGGATGCGGGCCGTGGTGAGCAGGCTGGCGGTGGTGTCGCACCTCCATTCGCCGGTCCGCAGAGGATCAAGGTGCAGTTGTACCGAGCGCACGCCGCAGGCGCGAATGGAATCGAGGAGTTCGGTTGGGCTGGCGGCGCGGAGCGACCAGGAACAGACGCCGGGATGAAGTGTGTTGTTGTGCATGCAAAGGGCTCAGCGGTGAAAGGTCCGGGAGGTACATCGTCGCGAAACACGCAACGGTATCGACGGCGCGGGGGCGAGAAAAGCAAAAGGGTAAACAGACCGGGGTTGCACGCGCGGGCCGGTGACCATAACGTAATCCACATGGCAGTCAGCCGGGAATTCAGCGTGCTGGAGCTCGAAGGGCCGCGGTTGATCGCGATCACCGCCGCGGTCTCCGGTACGCGCATCGCCGTCAAACGCTGGCTCACCGCCGTGCGTCCGGAGACGGTGGCCGCCGACTCCGCCGCGGCGGTGGGGGAGTGGATCGGCAGCGAGTTCCAGCGGGCCGGGCTGCCCCGGGGGCGGGTGGTGCTCGCGGTTTCGCGTGGCGACATCGTGCTCAAACAACTGACTATCCCCACGAGTGAAGCCGGCACGGTCACCGATGCGGAGCTCGCGGGGATCGTTCGCTTGCAGATGCGCCGGCAACTGACGATGCCGCTGGACGGCACCGCGATCGATTACCTGCCCATCGGTGGCCCCAAGCTCGGCTCGTGGTCTGCGGCGGCGACTTCCCGCATCGTGATGGCGGGCGCGATGCCCGCCGACCGCGTCGCGTGGTGCCGCGAGGTGACGGCGAAGGCCGGGCTCAAGCTCAGGCGGATCGGGCTGCGGTGCTTTGGCGCCGCGGCGGTGCTGGCGGAACTGTCGCAGCGGCGTGCGGCGCCGGTGCTGGGGCTGGCGATCGGTTCAGGGTCGACCGAGTTCGTGGTGGTCGAGGACGGCGTCATGACCTTTGCTCGCGCGGTTGATATCCCGCGCCCGGTGGCGAAGGCAGAGTTTGAGGCCTTCGCCGAGAAAGTCGCGGTCGAAGCCAAGCGCACGTGGATGAGCTATCGGGCTTCCAAGCCCGGCGGTGAAGCCGAGCTCGTGGGCGTCGTGGGCGAAGGCGAACTGGCCCGCGCGGTCGGCGAACGGTGCGCCGCGGGGCTGTCGTGCTCGTGGGACATGATCGGCGCTCCGGCGTATGTCGAGTGGCCCGCGCACATGCCCGAGTCCGACCGTTCGCTCGCCGCGCCGCTTGTGGGCATGCTCGCCGAGACGGTGCTCGAGCGGCCGTCCATGGACTTCGCCAACCCGCGACGCCTTCCGGACACGGCGGCGAGGCGGCGGCAGGCGGCCCTGATTGCCATGCTCGGGTTGATCGTGATTGGCGGTGTGGGCTTCATCACCGCCGACCGCAGCCTAGGTCGGTTGCGGACCGAACTCGCCGAGGCTCAACAACGCGAAGATAACGCGCGCAAAGAACTGGATCAGTTCTTCGTGAAGCACGCGCGGGTGAGTCACTTTGAGCGATGGGCCGGCGCGAACGCCGACTGGCTCGCGTACTTGGAGCACCTGGGTGGGCTCATGCCCGACCGCACATCCGGCCAGTTGGATCAGGTGACGGCCCGGATCGCGGCTACACCGGCCTTCTCTTCGGGATCGGGCGGCGCGTACCTCGATGGGACTTGGTCCGCCAAGACCGCCGTGACGTTCGATCTGGACGGGAAGGTCGATTCACGCCAGATCGCCAGCGAACTGCGCGAGCGTCTGCTGGGCGCGGGGCTCTACGAGGTTGAGAGCCAGGGGCCTGACGTTCCCGACAAGTTCTCAATCCGTTTGACCGCTCGGCTCCCCAGCCCGGTGCCGCCTGCACAGCCGCAGAACTCGACGACCCCACCCAAGACGCCCGCCACGAAAGGCGGGAAAACATGACCCGAGCGACGTGGCTTGCGATCGTTGCCGCGGTGGGCGTCGGGGGAGCCGGGCTGATCGGCTATCGCTCCATGTACGCCGGTCCGCGAGATCGAATCCTCGAGCAAATTCGCGACTCGAAGGCCGCCGCCAGCGGGTACGAGAAGCAACTGCGCGGCGAGTTCGAACTCGCCAAACGCGTGGAGCGGGCGGGGCAGTCGACGTTGGGGTCAAAGTTCGACGCCGTGAGCGCCAGATTTCGTGATGGACTTTCTCGCATTGCCGAGACGCACGGGCTCTCCAACGTCACGGTGGATCACGGCGAGCCCCAGGCGGTCGCCAGCCCCCTGCTCAATACCAAGGGCGTGCCGAGCGGACTGAAAGCGGCGCTGCGCAAGCCGGCGGACTTCGAGGTGCTGCGTGGCAACCTCCGCGGTACGGGCACGCTTGAACAGGTGCTCCGAACGCTTGCCGCGGCCGAGTCGCAGCCCTGGCTCCACCGGATCGAGGGCGTCACGATCAAGCCCGCGAACAAGGAGCGGGATCGGTTCGAACTGAGGCTCGAGGTGGCCACGCTGTTTGCCCCGCTCTTCGCGTCCGGACCGGATGTGGAACCCAGTGTGACTCCGACGCCTCCGGCCCGCGAAGCGATGGTCGCCGCGGCTCGTTCTCGGCTTGCGTTTTCAAAGCCCGGAGCTCCCAAGCCCGGGCCGCCGAAAGTGGAGGTGGCCGCCGCGCCCGATCAACCCACCCCGGCGCCCGCTCCGCAGAGGTTCCCTCCATATGAGGATTGGCGCCTCACCGGGGTGGTGCAGGGCAGCCACGGTCCGGAAGCGTTCTTCGTGCACGTCAAGACCGGTGAGCGTCTCACGGTGCAGAAGGGGGCCACGGTTCTGGACGCCGTGTTTGTTTCTGGAGAAGGGGAGCGGGCGGTTCTGGAAATCGGCGGCAAGCGATTTGAGTTAAAGAACGGGGAGACCTTGGCGTCGCGCAAGCCGGTTGGGTAGTACACTGATAGGTCTCAGGTTCGCCCGCGTTCGGGCGAGGGCCGGGTTGGATCGCTTCGGCGTGGTGGCCGGGGCTTCGCAGATGCAACCCGGGGGACGTCGGACATTTCGGTTTCGTGCTTCGCCGGTGGGGGCGATTGTTCGGTGTGTTGTTATCCGCCCGGTACAGTGCTGTCACCACGCCGGGCCAGCAGGGAGAGCGTTCATGTCGACTTTGAACGACAGACGGTTGCGGCTCTCGGCGACTCTGGCGGCTTGCGCCGGCCTCGCCGTCTCCAGCTTCGCCTACCAGGAAGCCACGCCTGCGCCTCCGAAGGCGACGGAGCCGGCACTGCCTCAGACACCGGCGAACCCGACCAAGGTGGAGCAGCCTGCCGCGCCCAAGAACGAGCCCGCGCCCGTGGCCCCTGCAAAAGCGGCTGCGCCCGAAACGCAACCTCCCGCTGCGCCCGCAACTCAACCCCCGGCCCAACCCGCGACTCCGCCGGCATCGTCTCCTCCGGCCCAGCCGCAGAGTCAGCCCGCGGGGCAGACCCCCGCGCAGCCGGCGGCCACCCCTCCGGCACAACCGGCTCCGGCTGCTCCTGCGCAACCCGCGCCGGATCAGAAGCCCGCGGCGGCGCAACCTGCGACCTCCGCGCCGCCTGCACCCACCCCGGCTCCTGCGCCCGCCAAGCCCACCGGCATTTCTTTCAACTTCAAGGACGCTTCGGTGGATCAGGTGCTCGACTTCTTTGCACGCGAAGCGGGCGTGCCGATCATCTTTGAAGCCCCCGCGCCGCAGGGCACGATCACCTTTGTCAGTTCCTCCGCGTATCCGTTCGAGGATGCGCTCTCTATCTTGAACCTGAATCTTCAGCGGTTCGGGGTGCATCTGCGTAAGCAGGATCAGTACCTCTACCTGGCCACGCTTCAGGATTCGATGAAGAAGCCCGCCCCGGTGACCGACGTGGCGAGCCTCGACAAGGCCACGCCCGATCAGATCGTCACCGTCAGCATCCCGCTCGACAACGCGCGGGCCGAGACGGTGACCGAGCAGATCAAGGCCATGGTGGGGCCCTTCGGCGGCGTGATCGCGGTGCCGGCGCAGAACATGGTGGTGGTGGTGGAGACCGCCGCGCAGGTTCGCCGCATCCGCGAGATCGTGCGCGCGATCGACAACGTGCGTCCGGTGGATTCCGCTTTCCGCCTCTTCCCGCTCAAGTACGCGCAGGCCGACGCAGTGCTGGGCGCACTCCGCGGCCTGGTGGGCGAGCGCGTGACCACGGTCATCGTGGACAAGGACGGCCAGAAGCGAACGCTGCAGGAGCAGCAAGTGACGGGGGTGCAACTGGCCGCCGATCCACGCACCAACTCGATCGTGGCCGTGGGCTCGGGTTCGCGCATCAAGACGGTGGAAGATCTCGTTATGCTTCTCGATACGCCCGACGGCGCGGGCGGCGAGATCCAGATGCAGACGTTCGTGCTCAGTTCCATGACGCCCGAGGCGGCGGTGCCGAAGATCAACGCGCTCTTCTCGAGCCTGGAGCCCAAGAAGCGGCCGACGATCATCCCGATCGCGGAGGGTTCGAAGATCAGTATCGTTGGTCCCACCGGCCTGATTGCTCAGGCCGCGAGCTTCCTGTCGCAGTTGGACCCGGGCTCGGGTCCCGCGGGCGTGCCGGCGGCGACCCGTGAGCGTCGGGCGATGACGATCAAGCTCAAGTACGCCACTCCGCAGCAGGTGGAGGCGGTGATGTCCCGGCTGCTCTCGCCGCGCCAGAACTCGGTGGTGAAGTTCGCCGTCACTCCCGACGGCAAGGGTCTTGTCGTCGCCGGGCCGGACGCCGACGTCGACAACTTCGAGCAACTCGTGACGGCGATGGATGTTCCCGCGGATGCTGATCGCGAGGTTCGACTGGCCCGCATCACGGGCGCCGAACCCGACAAGATCCTCGCCAAGGTGCAGGAGTTGTACCAGAAGACCGGGAAGGCCGAACGCCAGCCCGTGCAGGCGATGCTCGACAAGGACACTCGCACGGCCACGCTGATCGGTTCAAAGGCGGCGCTGAACGAGTTCGTTCAGCTCATGACCTCCGCGCAAACCGCGGCGAACGTGGATCTGGAGGTTCGGCGGTTCACTCTCAAGCAGAGCCGCCCGAGCGTGCTCGCGGCAAAGCTCTCGCGCCTCGCCGCGCCGCTGCTCACGCCGGCGGACGGTTCCCAGTTCGTGGAGCCGCAGTTTGATGCGGCGGACGAGGTCAAGACGCTGGTCGTTCGCGCGCTCCCGGGTCAGTTCGCGGTGCTGAGCGGGCTGGTGGAACAACTCGACGGCCAGGAGAATGGCGCCAACGACGTGCGAGTGGTGCGTCTTGCGACCGGCGATTCCGCGGCGCTGCTCGCTCGTGCCCAGAAGCTGTACACCGAGCGCACCACCGGGATGTCGCAGGATCAGGCCGGCCCCGTCAAGACCGACCTCGACTCGGCGTCGGGATGTGTCGTCATCTCCGGAAATGCCGCGGGCGTGCGGCTCTTCGCTGACACTCTGACCCAGGCGCAGCAACTGGTGCCGCCTACGCGCACCACGCGCGTGATCGATGTTCACAACGTTCCCGCGGCGAAGGTGCTCGAGGGGCTGACCGAACTGTTGCACGCCGCCGAGCCGGTCGATCCCGCACGCAAGGTGCCCGACCCGACGATCCAGGTCATCGAGCGGAGCAACTCGCTGCTGATCACGGCCGAGGAGGCTCAGCACCGTGTCATCGCCGATTTCCTGACGCGATTGGACCGGCTGGAAACCACCTCGCTGCCTCCGCTCAAGCTCCTGCAGCTGCGCACCGCAGAGTCCGTGGCGATCGCGGCGATGCTCACCGAGCAGTACGGCAAGCGTTCCCAGACCGAACGCACCGCCAAGCCCGTCGAGGTGCGGGCGGACGCCGCGACCAACACGCTCATCGTCTCGGCGCACCCCGATCTCTTCGAGGAGATCAAGAACTTCGTCGAAGAGATCAACAAGGACAAAACCGCGGCGAAGCGAGTTACCGAGATATTCCCGCTCAAGGTTGCCAAGGCCGCTGACGTGGCCACCGCGATGGAGCGGCTCTATCCCGAGCCGCCGGTCCCCACCGATCGCACCGGCCGGCCGCAGCCCTGGCTGAAGCAGCCGCGCGAGGTGCAGGTATCCGCGGAGCCCAACAGCAACGCCCTGATCATCGATGCGCCCGCCGAGCGCATGGAGAGTCTGCGTGAACTGGCCGGCAAGCTCGATCGCGTGGAGCTCCCGCCGACCGCGCTGTTGCAGACCTACCGCGTCCACGGCGCCAGCCTTGACGCCGTGGCCCGCACGCTCCGCGCGATGGGCGAACGGGGCATCATGACCGAGCCCGCCCAGCCCGGCAAGCAGCCGGTGCAGGTGCTCATCGAAACCGAGCCCAAGAGCGGCACGCTCATCGTCGCCGGTGACCAGCGCACGTTCGAAACCGTTGAGAAGGTGCTCGCCGACCTCTCGCTCGTGCCCGTGGAGAAGGGCCTGCGGATCATCCCGATCGCCAACCAGAAGGCCGCGGCGGTCCGGACCCGCGCGCTCGCCATCTACGACGCCCAGGTCAGCCAGATCCCCGGAGCGAACCCCATCGACGTCACGGTCGACGAGGCCAGCAACTCGCTGATGGTCGTGGCCGACAAGGAGTCGATGGACCGTTTCGCCAAGGTAATGGACGAACTGCAACGCCAGACCGGGCCGGCCCGCGAGGTGCGACTGCTCGAACTCAAGGTGGCCAAGGCCGAGGAGGTTGTCGGATTCCTGCGCGATCTGGTCAAGAGCAGCGAGGCGCTGATGATCCGCGGCGGGGCCGAGCCCTCGTTCGAGGTCATCGAGGCGACCAACACCATCATGGCAGCGGCCCAGCCGAGCCAGTTCCCGATCATCGATGCGCTGGTCAAGAGCCTGGACAGCCGCCAGATGGCGGAGAAGCCGCCGATGCGGATCATGCGGCTGCGCTCGACCGACGCAGCGAATCTCGCGGCGGTCCTGCAACGCGAGTACGACAAGCGGCCCGCGGAGCAGCGCGGCAAGCAACCCGTGACGATCGAGGCCGACCCGGGCACGAACACGCTGATCGTTTCCGCGCAGGCCGACGTGCTGCCGGAGATTGAAGCGATCGTGGCCCGCCTCAACGAGATGGACGCCGCGGGCGCGGAAGGGCGTGAGATCCGCATCTTCCCGCTCAAGGTGGCGAGAGCCGAAGAGCTCGGCCAGACGATCGACCAGATGTTCCCCGAGCCACCGGTGCCGCTGGATCCTCGCACCCGTCAGCCGCGGCCTGACTTGAAGCCCGCCCGCGAGGTCGTTGTCCGTGCGGATCGGGCGACCAACTCGCTGATCGTCGATGCGCCCGCCAAGCGGCTCGCCGGCTTCGAGCAGATCGTCAAGAGCCTGGATCAGGCAAAGGTTTCGGACGATCTCACGCTGCGCACCTACCGCATGAAGCGGGCGGACGCGAACGCGGTCGCCGCGACGCTGCGGAGCCTCGCGACGTCGGGCTCGCTCGGCAACGCCGGCAAGTCCGCGGCCGCTCCGGTGACGATTTCCGTCGATGCCCCGACTCGCACGCTGATCGTGAGCGGGCCGACAGAGATCTTCGTCGCTGTCGAGGACGTTGTCAAGAAGGTCGATGCGGCGCCGGAGATGCCCGCGAGCGATCTGAAGCTCTACCCGCTCGCCAAGGCCCGGGCCGATCGCCTCGCGCCGGTGGTGCAGCGTCTCCTGGCGGCACGAGCACGGGAACTGGTCACGTCACAGGGCAAGGGCGGCGCCGAGGACGAGAAGCTCGTCGAGGTCACCGCCGACGCCGCGAGCAACACGCTGATCGTGTCCGCTCCGCGCGAGATCATCGTCATTGCCGATGGCGTCATCAAGTCGCTGGACGCCGATTCGATCGCCACCGCGACCGAAGTCCGCGTGTTCCGACTCGGCAAGGGCAGCGCGGAAACGAGCGCCAAGGCCGTCGCCGCGGCGATCAAGGCCCAGGCCAGCCCCGGCGAGCCCGACGCGACGGTAACCCCCGAGCCCGCGAGCAACACCATCGTGGTGGTGGGCACCACGGCGCAACTGGAACGTGCGGCGAAGCTGATCGAGTCGTTGGATGTCGCGGTTGATAAAGAAGGTATGGGCGTCAAGTCCATCACGCTCAAGCACGCCCGCGCGGAAACGCTGGCGCCGGTGCTCGAACAGGTGCTGGCCCGTGAATCCGCCCTCGACAAGCTGCCCGAGTGGGCCAAGATGCAGGCGATCGCCCGCGGTGCGGAAGAGAAGCCCAAGGTTCACGTCGCGGCCGAGCCTCGCATGAACGCGATCGTGATCAGCGGTCCGCGTGCCGTGCTCGATGTCGCCGAGCAGGTGGTCGCCGAACTTGACATCGAGGGCGGCGCAAGCCCCGACGGCGGCAGGCCCGTGCGGGTCATTTCGCTCCGGAACGCCGACGCCACCGAGCTCGCGGCCAACCTCTCGGCTGTGTTCGCTGATGAAAAGGGCAAGGAAGCGCCCCCGACGGTGCGGGTCGATGCGCAGAGCAACTCCCTCATCATCCGTGGCAACCAGGCTCAGATGGCGACCGTCGATGAGCTTGTCAAGAAGCTCGACAACGCCACCGTGAACTCCTCCCGCCAACTGCGGATGATCCCCGTGGACAAGTCACGCGTGGACGCCGAGCTATTGGCCCGCACGCTCAAGCGCCTCATTGAGCAGCAGGGCGGGGCCAAAGTGGAGGTGATTTCCACGGACGAACTGCTCAAGCGTCAGGGCAAGGACGTGCCGAAGAAGAGCAGCATGCTGTGGAATCTTGACGGGCCCGTGCCTGTCAAAGCGGCTGTCTTCGCCGCCGCGATGGCCATCGCGGCTGAGCCCGAGGTGGTTGGCCCGCCTTCCTCCAACGACAATCCGGACGACACCGACGCGACGATCGCGATCGATTCAGCGACCAACAGCATCATCCTGGTCGGTCCACCGCGGCTCACGGATCGACTCGCCGAACTGGCGGTGGAGTTGCAGAAGCAGATGCCCGCCGAGCCGGTGGCGGTGCACGTCGTGACGCTCGCGTCAACGACCGATGCGCAACCCATCGCCCAGTTGGTGAATCAGACGTTGACGCAGATCGGTCGGCACAGCATCAACAACCCTGGCGGTTTTTCAGGACCGGTGAGCGTGACGGCGGACCCCGCGGGGGCCGCTCTCATTGTTCTCGCCAATGACGCCGATTTTTCCACGGTTGCTTCGCTCATCACGAGCATCGCGCAGTTGGACAACGCGGCCGAAGTGACGGTCAAGATGTACCCGCTGGCGAATATCACGGCGCAACGGGCCGTGCAATCGGTGCGGGATCTGTTTTCCATCGAGCCGCGCGGCCAGCAGGCCCGGCGCGTTCGTGCGGTCGATGTGACGCTCGCGGGCCCGGCCGGTCCGGTGGCCGGGCGGATCGATCCAGCGTCCGTGAAGCTCACCGCTGACGCGACGGGCGCTTCGCTCATCGTCTCGGCGCCCGCGAGCGCGATCCCATTGATCGACCGTCTCATCGAAACGCTGGACCAGAGCCCCGTGAAGGATCGCCTGGCGATCCGCCGTTACCAACTGACCCATGCCTCGGCCGATGAACTGGCCCGCTCGTTTGCTCAGTTGCTGGACGCGCAACGTCAGGGGCCGGCCACCACCGAACTGCCCACCGCACGGTTCGTTGCCGATGCACGGACCAACAGCCTCTTCGTTACCGCCTCGGCGGCGCAGCACGAGGAAGTGACGCGACTGCTGGCCGCGGCGGACGCGACGACCGAAGCCCCCAACGCCGAACTCGCGATCATCACGCTGCAGCAGGCGACCCCCAGCGTTGTGCAGCGGATCGTCGAGGAAGTGGTCGTGGGCAAGGACCCCGCCAAGAAGAGCCGTGTCTTTCTTTCCGCCCAGGACGGCTCGAATATCTTCGTGGTCCGCGCTGCACCGGACATCGTGACGCAGGTCAAGGCGATCGTGGCTCAGGTGGACGCCGCGGAGACCGGCGGGTTGCCGGTGCGATCCGTGAAACTCGAGAAGGCCGACGCCTCGGCCGTGGCGACCGCGCTGCAGAAGTTCTTCACCGATCGCGCCGCCGTTTCGGCCCGCCCGGGTCAGAAGGTCGTCAACCGCGTGGCGGTGGTGGGGGACAAACGCACGGGGACGCTCGTGGTCTCATCGAGTGATGAGGACTTTGCGCAGGTGCAGAGCCTGGTCAAGACCTTCGACAGCCCTTCGCCGTCGCAGGATTTTCAGCTCAAGATCATCCCCCTCAAGAACGCGCGCGTGGGCGATCTGGGCGAGACCATCAAGAACATGATCGACGAAGTGCGCTGGACCTCGACCGTCACCAACCGTCAGCAGCAGGGCGACGAGCACCAGTTGTTCGTCGACGTGAACGACGCCTCCAACAGCATCGTGTTGATGGGCCGCGGCGAGCAGATCGCGGTCGTTGAGAAGGTTCTCGCCGCGCTCGATCAGGAACCCATCCAGCGTGCGGCGATGGCGATCAAGTCCGTCGAGGTGAAGAACGCCGATCTGGCCGCGATCCGCACCGTGCTGGAGCGTGCGTTCTCGACGCCTGGCTGGCGTCCCTGGCGGGGCGCAGACCCCGCCGCGGTCACCGTGCAGATCGACAAGCTCCGGCGGGCGGTCATACTCGTCGGCAAGACCGAGCAGGTCGAGAAGGCCATGGCGTACGTGAAAGAACTCGACGCGGGCCCGACCGGCAAGGAGCGCCTGATCGAGGCCGTGGCGCTGACCCACGCCCGCGCCGACCGAGCGGCCCAGAACCTGCGGCAGTTCTTCATGGATCGGGCCAAGGGCCAGGGGATCGAAAGCCCGGGCGTCAGCGTGATCGGTTCTCCGGACGGCAATGTCTTGATCGTGTCGGCCGAGGAAGGCGACATGAAAGTGCTGCACGACCTGGTCGCCCAGATCGATCAGCCGGACGCGGGCAAAGACCGCCGCATCGAAGTGTTCGTGCTCCAGAACGGCGCCGCCAAGGACACCGCGGAAGTGCTCCGCTCAATGTTCGCCAAGAACGGTGACGGCCAGGAGCGCGTCAACGTCACGCCCCAGCCGAGCACCAACTCGGTCATCGTGTCGGCGCCGAGCACCACATTTGATGAGGTCGCGGCGCTCCTCAAGCAGTTGGACGCGCCGCCCAAGGCCGAAGAGGCCAACATCGAGACGGTCGCGCTGACAACAGCTCGGGCGCAGGACGTGGCGCAGGCGGTCAAGGCCGCGTTGCCGCCCAACGTGAAAGTGGTCGTTACTCCCGTGGTCCGCAGCAACTCCCTGATGCTGACTGGCAGCAAGGAAGCGATTGCCCTGGTCATGGACCAGGTCAAGAAAATCGATAAGGAACCGCTTCGGAGCGGTCAGGTCTTCCGCCGTTACACCCTTGCCGCGGCGGATGCGCAGGATGTTGCCGGCACGATTCAGGATGTTGTTCGCGCCCGTCCTCGCAACGCGACCGAGCCCGAGGCGAGCATCGACTATTCCCGTCCCGACAACACCATCACGGTGTACGCGTCGGCGGACCAGATTGACGAGATCGAGAAGATCATCAAGGAGCTGGACCTGCCCGCGGCGCAGGACCGGGCCACAGAGTTCGTCAAGCTTGAGTTTGCCAACGCGGAGCAGACAGCCAATGCCCTCAAGGTCTTCTACGGCCGCTTCGCGCCCGAAGCGGTGACGCCCGCGGCTCGAAATGTCACGATCCTGCCCGATCCGCTCAGCAACTCGCTGGTGATCCGTGCGGACAAGGCCCAATGGGAGGGCATCCGTGCGCTGCTCTCGAAGCTCGACACCAAGGAGTACGACACCAAGCGGCAACTGGCGGTGATCGCGCTGACCCACGCCGACGCGGTGAGCATCGCCAAGGCGCTCAACGAGGGATTCCGCGCACCGCTCGAAGAACAACTCCGGCAGGCGCAGGCCCGCGCGGTGGCTCAGCGAGCTCCCGGGAATCGAAACCAGCAGTTCCCCGAAGCCACGGTGCTGGTCGACGCGGAAGGCGTGCCGACCGTTTCCGCCGAACCGCAGACCAACTCTTTGGTAGTGTTCGCGGGCTCGCGCGATCTCTCCCGCATCGAAGAAATTGTGAAGCAGTTGGATGTGTCGGGTTTTGCGAACATGCCCGCGGCGAGGATCATCGCCCTCAAGAGCGGCAAGCCTACGGCGGTGGCGACCACCATCCGCGAGTTGTACCTCAACAAGCTCGACCGCGCCCAGCAGACGACCATCGGCCCGCGCAGCGTGCTAGTGATCGGTGACGACGCCTCGGGCGCGTTGATCGTTCGCGCCGACGACGAGAAGTTCGCTCAGATCAAGGCCCTGGCCGAGACATTGGAGCAGCAGGGCCAGATCGGCCGCGTGATGCCGCACGTTGTGCGGCTCAAGACCATCGCCGCGGGACGCATCCGCCCGACGATCCTGAACACGTTCTCGGAGACCGCCAAGCAGCAAGGCGAAACGCTCGCCGTCGAGGTCGATCGTGCCGGCAACGCGCTCATCATCGCGTGCAGCGACCGCCTGCTCACCGAGATCAAGAAGGTCATCGACGAACTCGACACGCTGCCCCCGGGCACCGACAAGTCCGGGCCGGTCGCGGGGCTCAATCAGTCCGTGTTCGTGATCGACATCAACAACAACTCGCCGGCCGACATCAAGAAGATGCTCGAGGACATGGGCCTGACCAAGCCCCAGGCGGTGGACCGGCCCGGCGTGGTGGCCGAACCGATCACCATCGTGACGCTCAGCAGCAGGCGGGCCTTGGCGGTGGTGGCCAGCGCGGCCGACGGCGCGGCGGTTGAGTCGTTGGTCAAGGCGCTGGACGTCGCTCCGGTCGATGCGAACCAGATCGTGGCGGTGATTCCGCTCCGGATGGCGAGCGCCAAGCCCGTGGTTGACACGCTGACATCCATGCTCAAGCCGGGTGACCAGTCCGTAGACACCGGCCCGGCCAAGGCATTGGCCGAGCACGTGCGCAGATTGGGGATCAGCAAGGCGGGCGTTGATCAGAGCGGCGCGCAGGTTGATCTATCCAAGCCGATACGCCTGATCGCCGACGTGGAGGCCAACTCGGTCATCGTCGCGAGCACGCAGGCCAACGTCGATGCGATGCGCGAGATGGTGCGTTTGATCGACACGCTCCCGGTGGGCGATGCGGTGATCGTCCGGATCTTTACGCTCTCCAATGCGTCGGCGCAGCGTGTGAAGCAGGTCGTGGATCAGTTGTTCACGCAGGGAGAGGCGTTGCGCCGGCTTCCGGGCACCAAGCGTCAGGGGCTGCCGCCCACCGCCACCGGTCAGGCACTCGCGGGCGACATCGCCGTGGCGATCGACGAGCGGACCAACACGCTGGTGGTCGCGGGCCGGGAAGAGGGCGTTGCCCTTGTCGAAGTGCTGATCAAGGATCTCGACAGCGACCGGGCCGCGAGCTGGATCGAGCCGACGATCCTGCCGCTCAAGCACGCAGATGCCTCGCAGCTTGCGAAAAAGCTCCAGGAAGTGCTCGTGCGGGGCCTGACGTTGACGCCCGAGGCGGTGGGCCTGCAGAAGCAGTACGGCCGCCTGCGTATGACGTTGGACGGGAAGGCCGTAGATCCCGCCGACAAGGGCGCCGCGATCCAGGCCGACCTGTTCGCGCCCGTCACCGGGCTCGTCATCTCTGCCGAAGAGCAACTCAATGCGCTCATTGTTGTTGGTACTCCGGCGAATCTGCAGGTGGTCAAGGCGCTCGTCGGTCAGTTGGATGTCGAGGCCGCTTCCGCGGCGAACACCGTGCGGCTCTTCCCTTTGCAGTTCGCCGCGAGCGAGCGGGTGAGCAGCGTGCTGAGGGATATGTTCCGTCAGCGTGAGACGTTGCCCGATCAGCGTCCCGAAGACAGGCTGATCATTTCGTCGGATGTCCGCACGAACTCGCTGATTGTGTCAACGAGCCCGAAGTCGTTCGCGATGCTGGAAGGCGTGCTCAAGACGCTCGATGGCGAGAAGGCCAACTTCTCGGTGGGCATGCACGTGGTGCCGGTTCAGAACGCGGACGTCAAACTCCTGGCGCCCCGCATCGACCGGCTGATGAAGGAGCGTCTCTCCGCGGCGGCCCAGAGCGGCAGCGTTCGCAATCCCCTTGATGCGTTCAGCATTGAACCAGAGCCGGTGAGCAACCTGCTCATCGTGGCGTGCAGCGATGAGAACCTGCAGGTGGTGAAGGAACTCGTCACCGCCCTCACGGCAGACGCCGCCAAGATGGCCGCGGGCGAGCGAGTGGACGTCGTGCAACTCACCAAGGCGCGTGCCGCGGAAATCGCCCAGTCGCTCACGTCGCTCTACGCAGAAAAGGAGAATCAGCGCCGCGGCCAGGGAGCGGTGGCGATTACGCCCAACGAGCGACTCAACGCGCTCGTCCTCTCGGGCAACGAGCAGGACATGATCGAGCTGCGCAGCCTTGCCAAGAAGCTTGATTCTGCCGAGGTGGCGATGAAGCAGCAGATCAAGTGGATCGAGCTCCGCAGCGCCAACGCGACGGAAGTTGTGACGCTTATCCAATCCGTCATCGCCGGTCGTCCGGTGGGCGGCGGGCGGGGTGTGGGCGCCAGGCAGGCAACCAAACTCCAGTTCCTGCGCGACACGGTTGCGGGCGATATCGCGGCGGCCCAGGGGCGCAAGCCGAGCGAGGCCGAAGTGGACGGGGCGATCCGTGATCAGGTGACGCTCACCCCCGATGCGCGGACTAACTCCATTTGGATCACCGCGCCCGAGCCGATGGTGAAACTGGTCATGGAGATGATCGAGGACATCGAAAAGTCTTCGGCGGGCGCCCGGCGGATCGAGCGGTTCACGCTCGTGAACGCCGATGCCCGCCAGATGGCCGAACTGCTCAAGGACACCTTCAAGCTCGAGCAGCGCGGCAATGCGATTGTGCTTCTGCCCACCGGGCAGCGGCGCGGCGCTGATGGCGCCAACGCCACCGACGAGCCGGACGCCGCCCCGACCGTGACGGCGGTGCCCGACGAGCGGCAGCAGCTCTCGATCGCGGTGGATGCCCGCACCAACACGCTGATCGTGAGCGGTACGGAGGAGTATCTGGAACTGGTGCGAAAGGTGGTGAGTGAGCTGGACGGGATCACCGCCAACGAGCGTGAACGCCGCGTCTACAGCCTTCGCAACGCCAAGGCCAAGGAGATTGAGACGACGCTCAAGAGCTATTTCAAGAGCGACAGCGACACCGAGCGGACGACACTGGGGCCGCAACTCTCAGGCTCCTTGATGCGGCGGCTGGAGCAGGAGGTGACGGTCGTCGGCGATGAGAAGTCCAACAAGCTGGTCATCTCCACTTCGCCTCGGTACATGCAGACGGTCATCAGCATCGTCAACGAACTCGACACGCCCCCGCCGCAGGTCATGATCCAGGTGCTGCTGGCGGAGGTGACTTTGGACAGCAGCGAGCAGTGGGGCATGGACGTGAGCGTCGGCCCATTCGGCGGCGACGCGTACAAAGTCGGGTTCCTGGGCGCCGGCAGCGGCGTCGCGACGGCGCTGGGTGTGCCCAACCTATCGGTATCCTCGGCGGACTTCAGCATCCTGATCCGCTCGCTCGAGGCGCAAGGCAAGCTCGAGGTGCTCAGCAACCCGCAGGTCACGGTCAACAACAACCAGAAGGCCGAGATCAACGTGGGCGACGAGATCGGCGTCGCGGGCAACACCGAGCGGAGCAGCGTCGGGTCGCTGATTTCCTCGGTGGAGCGAATCCCGGTGGGCATCATCATGAACGTGACGCCCTCCATCAGCGACGACGGGTTTGTCCGCATGGACATCAATCCCGAGATTTCGCAGCTCACCAACCGCACGACGCAGATCAACCGCGATCAGACCGCGCCCATCATTACCCGCCGCAAGGTCGACACGGTGGTGACGGTCAAGGATGGGCAATCGGTCGTGATCGGCGGCCTCATTCAGACGACGATGGAGAATCGCCGCACCAAGGTGCCGATCCTCGGCGACATCCCGGTGCTCGGTGTTCCGTTCCGCAGCAAGCTCGAGGAGTCGAAGAAGACCGAACTGCTCGTGATCGTGACTCCGCGGGTCATTCCCAACCTGCCCGGCTCGGTCCACGGCGACATCGAAGATGTCACCGATCAGACTGTCAATCGCCTCGAAGACCCGTCCCGAGTGCTCGACTATCTGGAGCGGATCAAGGCGGACGTGAAGGCCCGGCGCGAGAAGGCGATGCAGCGCCCGCCGGAAGAGCCCGCGCCGGATCCGGCTGCGACCATTCCCTCGCCCGAGCCGCTGCGGCCCGATTACGGCCCGCCGGTTCAACCGGCGGTTCCCGTTCGCGCTCCGGAGCAGCCCGCTCCGACCGACGGTCCGCAGGTTCTGCCGCCGCCGAAGGAGCCGGGGCGATGACAGCAATCTACAGACGAATGGTGCTGATTCTGGGTGGAGCGACGATGCTTCTCGCGGGCTGCGTTGCCGATCAGGGGGAGAAGAAGACTGTCGGGCCGCAGCCCAAAGACTCCAAGCCCGGCGTGATGTGGATGGCGATCAACCCGCCCAAAGACACTAACGGGAACGGGTACGTGGATTCGCTGGTGGCCACTGTGTATCTGTTTGCTGATAACGGGTATGTCAGATCGATCTCGGTGCCGGGCACCTATCACTTCAAGATGGTTGGCAAAGGTGGGAAGGTGCTGCGGGATTGGAAGATCGAGTTTCCGGGACCCAAGGCCGCCTCCATCAAGACCGGCGTGGGCAACGGCCAGCTGATCGCCTTGAGCCTGCTGGATGATTCGGTCGGGGACATTTATTCGTACCAGTCCGTCGATCTGTTCGGCGAGTTTACCGCCAAGGACGGGGCGATCACCGTGCAGTCCGCGCCGAACGCGGTGTTGATCGGCAACACCACCGGCGGGTGACTGTCAGCCGAAGCGACCGGAGATGTACTCGTCGGTGAGTTGCTTGGCCGGGGTCTGGAAGACCCTGGGCGTGGGCCCAAACTCCACCAGTTCTCCCAAGTACATGAACGCGGTGTAGTCGCTCATGCGGGCGGCCTGCTGCATGTTGTGCGTCACGATGATGATGGTCATGCGCGACTTGAGCTCGGTGGCGAGTTCTTCGATGCGCCGGGTGGCCTTGGGGTCCAGGGCCGAGGTGGGCTCGTCGAACAGGATGATCTCGGGGTGACTCGCGAGGGAGCGGGCGATGCAGAGTCGCTGCTGCTGGCCACCGCTGAGTTTGTTCGCGGGCTCGTGGAGCCGGTCCTTGCACTCATCCCAGAGGGCCGCGCCGCGCAGAGCCTTCTCTACCTCGGCGTCGATGGTCGAGCGGGAGGCCCCGCCGCGGAGCCGGAGGCTGAACGCGACATTTTCGTAGATGCTCTTGGGGAAGGGGTTGGGCTTCTGGAAGACCATGGAGATACGCATCCGCACCGCGATGGGATCGATGCCCGGGCCGACGAGGTTGATGTCGTCGGGGTACAGCCGGATGTCGCCCTGGTACCTGCTGTTGGGGTAGAGGTCGTGCATCCGGTTGAAGCACCGGAGGAATGTGCTCTTGCCGCAGCCGCTGGGGCCGATGAGAGCGGTGATGCGGTTCTTGTAGATGGGCAGCGAAACGCCCTTGAGGGCCTGGTACTTTCCGTAATGAAAGTGGAGGTTCTTGGCCTCGGCCTTCAGCGTCAGATCTCCCGCGGGAGGGGGGGGTAGTTCGGGGGTTGGGGCGGGCGTCACGGGGTCATTGTTGCGCTGCCGCGGGGTGTCCACGTCGGCGTTCTGCCGGAGCGGTAGAGGCGGGTTGGGTGTCTGCGTGGCCATGGGTGTTTCGTCTTACCACTGGATGCGTTTGCGCAGGCGGTACCGCAGGAAGATCGCGACGCCGTTCATCGTCAGGGTGATGGCCAGGAGCACGAGCCCCGCCGCGGCGGCGTTGACCTGGAATCTCGCGTCCGGCCGCGAGACCCAGTTGAACATCTGGATCGGCAGGACGGTGAACTCGCTGTTGAGCCATTCAAAGGGGCCGTGCATGCCGCCCTCCTGGTTGGCCGTGAACGGCACCGGAGGGAGGAACGCTATGAACGTGAGGGCCCCGATCGTGATGAGCGGAGCCGTCTCGCCGATGGCGCGGGAAAGGGCGATGATGGAGCCGGTCATGATGCCGCCCATCGAGTACGGCAGGATGTGGTGCCGGACGGTCTGGAGGCGGGTGGCCCCGCAGGCGTAACTGGCCTCGCGGATGCTCTGGGGGATCGCACGCACCGCTTCGCGCGTCGAGACAATCACGATCGGCAGGACGAGCAGCCCCAGTGTCAGGCCCGCCGTCAGGATGCTGCGGCCAAAGTTGAACTGGTAGACCAGGATGCCCAAAGCCATCAGGCCCCAGATGATGCTGGGCACGCCTGCCAGATTGGCGATGTTGATCTCGATGATCGCGGTGATCCAGTTTTTGCGGGCGTACTCCTCGAGGTACATCCCCGCGGCGACTCCCAACGGGATTGCGGTTGACGCGGTGACCAGCATCACCAGGCACGTTCCTACCAGCGCCGACTTGATGCCGGCCTTGGCCGGAGATCGTGATGGGAAGGACGTGAGGAAATCCCAGGACAATCGATCTGCCCCGGTTCGGATGAGGTCGGTGATCAGCCCAACGAGGACTCCCACGGCCAGCACCAGCAGTATGGCGCCGGCGATCGCGAAGAGCGTGTCGACCGTTCGTCTCCAACGCAGGTTGGCGGTGGGTGCACGCACCACGGTCAATAGGCCTCCCGGTAACGACGACGAAGAACGAATCCGGCCACGTTGAAGATCAGCGTCATGACCATGAGCGTGAGGCCCACGGCGAAGATCGATTGATAGCCAACCTCTCCGTGGGGCAGATCGCCCTGCGACACCTGCACGATGAACGCCGTGATGGTCTCGGCGGTCTGGCGCGGGTCGATGGTCAACTGCGGTTGCATGCCTGCGGCGATCGCAACGACCATGGTCTCGCCCAGTGCGCGAGAAATCGCCAGGATGTACGCTGCGGTGATGCCCGATAGGGCCGCCGGGAAGACGACCTTCCACGCGGTCTGCACTCGGGTGGCGCCCATGGCATAGGCGCCCTCGCGGAGTGCGATCGGGACGGCTCGCATCGCGTCTTCTGAAAGGGTGGCCACGTACGGGATGATCATGATGCCCATCACCAGCCCGGCGCCGAGCATGTTGAAACCGGGGAGATCGGGGATGAACTTCTGCAGGAAGGGCGTGACGGTTGTGAGGGCGAAATACCCGAATACCACGGTGGGCACAGCTGCGAGCAGTTCGAGCGCGGGCTTGAGCACTTCGCGGAGGGAGTGGGGGGCGTATTCGCTCAGCCAGACGGAGACGATGGTGCCTACCGGCAACGCCAGAAGCAACGCGATGCAGGTGGTGACGAGCGTACCGCAGACCAGCGGCAACACCCCGTAGTGCTTCGGATCAAAGAGCGGGGCCCATTCGGTTCCCGTGACGAACTCCCAGAGCGAGACGTGGCGGAAGAAACCGACCGACTCATACAGCAGCACCCCGACGATGCCCAACGTGATGATCACCGACGACGCCGCGGCGAGAAACAGCAGCCATTCAACGAACCACGCGCCGATATTCCGCCGAGTGCGGACCATCGGCCTCGCGGGGATGGCGGCGTTGGGTTGGAGGGCGCCTTGGCTCATGCGGGAATGCGGGCGGAGTGTATCTCCGGCCCTGTTGGAACGAGATGGCTTAACACAGTCGTAACAATTGCACCGTCATTCGGTGTTTGGGTGGTGAGTCCTCACGGGGTCATGCCTGCAGCCCTTCGACCAGTTGGCGGGCGCTGTTCTCCCAGGTGAATCGGCCCTGCACCAGTTGCTTGCCGTTGCGACCCATGGCGGCCAGGTCGCAGTCCGGAGAGAAGGCTTGGCGGAGCGCCGCGGCCGTGGCCTCGACGTCCCGAACCGGCACGACCCAGCCGTGTTTGCCGGGCTCGATGAACGGGGCCAGGCCGCAGTCTTCGCACATGACGACGGGGGTTTCGGCGGCGAGTGCTTCGGTATACACCATGCCGAAGGGCTCGTCCCAGGAAGTCAGGGCGAAGAGATCGGCCCAGACCATGTACTGCGGAAGTTGCTCCTGCGCCATGTAGTCGATGAAGCGCACGCGGTCTGCCAGGCCCAGTTCGGTCACGAGTTGCGAGAGGGCGGGCGGCGGCGGATTCCCGACGATCATGAGCAGCCCGCCGGGGATGGCCGCTTTCGCGAAGCCACGCACCAGGATGTCGTGCCCCTTTCGCGGCACAAAGGTGCCCACGCAAAGAATGATCTTGCGGCCCTGCAGGTCCTGCGGGCGCGGGGTGGTGCACTGCCTGTGGGTTGGGAACTGGGTGCCGTTGAACATGACGCGCGCCTGCGGCAGACCGAGCTTCTGGCGTGCGTGCTTCGCGTACCGCTCGGCGAGGAACCAGATGGCGTGCGCGGACTTGAGCGTCGCGGCGTAATCGCGGCCCAGCGGGGAGGCGGGATCGAGTTCGAGCGCGTCCTGCTCGATGACGCCCCAGGGCAACCCTGTTGTATCGTGCACATGCCTGACCAGACGGCCAAGGCTGACGCCGTCGTGCAGCAGCACGACATCGGGCTTGAAGTTCTGCAACGCGGGGAGGAGGCGACTGGAGAATGCGCGGCGGATGATGTTTCCGGCGAGGGCGGGGTGCTTGGGGGCGATCTTCCATCGCAGCAAGTTCGGGTGCGGGAGCAAGCCTCGGATTGTGTGGAAGCCGACACCCTGGTATGTGTAGGAATCCGGGCGGGCGTTGAACTCGCGGGCCTTGCCGATGAACTGTTCGAGCACTTTCGGGGCGCTCATGGAGAGCACGAATATTTCGCACGTGTGCCCGAGCGCATTGAGAGCCGCGGCGGGGCGGAGGTTGTAGAGCCCGCTGCGGGGTTGTCCTTCCCAAGGAGCGGCTTGTGTGCAAAGAGCGATTCGCATTCGGTGAATCGGTAAGGTGAGATCAGGCGGAGCGACGGGCCAACCGTACCTCGCGACAGGCGAACGGGCGGGATTGGCGGGGTGGACGATGAACTTTTGGTCGCGAGCACGACCACCGTCGCCAATAGTTATTGGGACCTTTTGACGTCTTCTGATGTGGATACCGAAACTTGGGTCTGCTCAAGAACTGCATTATCGGGCGTATCGATCCAGGACGACTTATGGACGGTGCGCGTCGACTCCAGACTTTGGGGGCGTGCCAAAAGTTCATCGCACCATGTGTACGTGAGAGAGCAGACGCGTTGGCGCGGATTTGACGGAGTAGCCGGGAATGTGCGCGCACGGGCAGGACGTGACGGACGGGAATTTGTTGGAAACGGAATGACTGTCATGTGCGCTTCACTGCAACAAACTACCCATCTTGACCGTACTCCCATCATCGCCACGATCCGCCGCGCATTCACGCTGGTTGAACTGCTGATCGCCATTACCGCGATTCTCGTGGTGGTGTCGTTGCTGCTCGCCGCGCTTGGCAACTCTCGCCTGTCGGCTCAGGCGGCGGTGGGGGCATCGAACCTGCGTTCGGTGAACTCGCTGCACGCCGCGTACGCATCGGAAAACTGCGGCGTTTTCTACAACCCGTTCGTCACGTCTGCGGCCGCGGGGCAACCCGCCTGGACACTGCCCGTTGATGATGGGGGCGATCTCAACGGGCGGACGTACGAACGGTTCGGGTACCGCGACGATAACAGGTTTGTCGGCGAAGGGTTCATGGCGTACTGGCATTCGTACATGGCATTGCGCAATCCCGGCCAGGGATTCTCGCCCTTGATGGCGTTCGCGCCCGGCGATGAAGCGTTGTTGAGTCAGTGGAAGGAGAGATCGGGGAGCATGTCGGAGGGGCTGTTCCCGGGTTCGTATTACTACTCGCCGGTCTTCTTCAAGAATGCCGACGCGTACTCGTTCGCGGAATGGCCTGGCGCGTGTGCTTCACCGTTCGGCGCGGCGTTCCGCGGCAACTTCTGCGATGGCGTGCCGAACGGGCTCGCGGCGGCGATCGGGATGCAGGATCTGACGCAGCCGGCGTCGAAGGTGATTTTGTGGGAGCGTGCCGACTTTCGGCAGGTGAAGCGCACCGAGAGGATCGCGAAAGTGCAAGTCGTGCGTCCGCTCCCGCCGGCGTGGAACAACCCCGCGGCCAAGCCGCAGGCGGCGACCTGCGACGGCGCGGTGGCGCGTGTTGACATGGCGGAAGCCACCCGACGCGCGGCCGAGGGACTGCAAGGGCGCGCGGGGCTCGAGTCCGTGCCGGTTGATCTGGTCAAAGCGCCTGACGAGTTGCCGGTGGTTCCCGCCAACGGCACCGCCGCGGTGGACGGTCAGGCCGACGCCGACGGGCTTTACCCGATGTTCTTCGGCGCGACACGGGGCGGGGTGAAAGGGCGTGACGTGCCGCGGTGAGTTTCGGGGGCTGATCGCCGTCCGTGGATTGAGAACAACTCAACGACGAAGCAACGTACCGCGCGGGTGGTCGCGGGGGTAGGTGTCTGCCGTGGAACTGCCGCGGACTCGGCCCGTTGCGGCGTCGTGCAGACATCGGACCGGTCATGAAAAAACCCCGCGCCGTTCAGCGCGGGGTTTCGAGTTTAACACACTCTCAGAGGAAACGATAGATCAGCAGCCGGCGGCGAAGCACTCCATGAACGCCTGGAGGTCGGCGGTGTTGGTCGCGCCGTCGTGGTTGAAGTCGGCGTTGCCTGCCTGGTAGGCGTGCATAAAGGCTTCCAGGTCGGCGCGGTCGAGGTGGCCGTCGTGATTCCAATCGCAGGGGCAGGGGCGGCCGCAAGTGTCAGCGCCGCAGGTGGTGCTGTCGCCGCGGTAGGTGCCTTGCCGCTCGAAGCATGCGCGGCGGGTGACGACAACGCACTCCACACCGGTAGCGGTGCGGACACAGCAGGCCCCGGTGGGCTGGGGGCATTCCGCGGTGGCGCAGGTGGTGTTGTTGCCGCGGAACGTGCCGTGGAGGGAAGCACAGCGTTCAGCGGTCACGGGCACGCACTGGCCGGAAAGCAGGCAGCAGGCGCCGATCACCGGGGCCGGGGCGCACGTGGTGGTGGAGCAACGGCTGTTGTTGCCGCGCCAGATGCCTTGACGCTCGCGGCACACGGCCGCGGTCACCGAGATGCACTCCACAGTGCCTGTGCTGCTGCGGACGCAGCACGCGCCCGTGGGCGGCGGGGGAGCGCAGGAAGTGTTGGTGCAAGCGGTGTTGGGGCCGCGCCAGATGCCCCGGCGGGCGTTGCAGTTGGCCAAGGAGAGAACGACGCACTCGGTGGTGCCGGTCGCCGTACGGACGCAGCACGCGCCCGTGGGGGGCGGAGGAGCAGCGCAGGAAGTGCTGGTGCAGGCGGTGTTGGCGCCGCGCCAAATTCCCTGACGCTCGCGACAGCCGGCCTCGGTCAAGGCGACGCACTCGGTGGTGCCGGTGGCCGTGCGGACGCAGCAAGCGCCCGTGGGGGGCGGGGGAGCGCACAGGGTCGCTGTGCAGGCGGTGTTGGCGCCGCGCCAGATTCCCTGACGCTCGCGGCAGCCGGCCTCGGTCAAGGCGACGCACTCGGTGGTGCCGGTCGCTGTGCGGACGCAGCAAGCGCCCGTGGGGGGCGGGGGAGCGCACAGGGTCGCTGTGCAGGCGGTATTGGCGCCGCGCCAGATTCCCTGACGTTCGCGGCAGCCGGCCTCGGTCAATGCGACGCATTCGGTGGTGCCGGTGGCGGTGCGGACGCAGCAGGCGCCGGTCGGAGGCGGCGTGACGGCGCACGTGGTGTCAGTGCAGACCGTGTTGGGGCCGCGGAACACGCCCTGACGGGCCGTGCAGTTCGCCAGCGTGAGCAGCACGCATTCAACGGTGCCGGTAGTGGAGCGGACGCAGCACGCGCCGGTCGGTTCGGTGGGTACGCAGGTCGCGTCGGTGCAGGTTGTGCCGTTGCCGCGGTACACGCCGAGCAACTCGCGGCAGCGAGCCTCGGTGATGACGACGCAGTTCACTGCGCCGTTGGCGCGGATGCAGCAAGCGCCCGTTGCGGTTTGCGCGTTCGCGCTCCCGACCGACAGCATCGTCGCCAGGGCGGCGAACGCCGTCGTACACAACGTCTTGAAAGAACGATGAATTGTCATACGGAAATCTCCGAGGTCCCCACACTCATCCATGGAATGACGACACCAACAACGCGTCGACTGGAAGCAACCTTCAGACAGAACGCCCGAGGTTTCCCCCATTGTCTCACGGATCAACGTGGTCCGCAAGTGGTTACTGCACGCTTCCAGCGAAAAAATAGAGTCTGAAGGGGATGTTCGTAAAATACTTGGTAAAATGAAGTCGTGCCGGAGCTTCGGGTGAGTTTCAGCCTTCAAAATCCACCTGTTCGATGAGCGAGCAAACCTTGGTTCTCGGGCGGCTACGATGGTTTCGCTCAGCCTGTGGCCGCGACTTGGTGCTCGTCGCACTGCCGCCATCGGCAACCATGCCAGACATAAAGCGAACTTATGGAACTGTACATCGACACCGCGAACCTGGACGAGATCAAGCAGGCCCACGATCTGGGAGTGCTAGACGGCGTCACGACCAACCCGACGCTGATTGCCAAGGAGGGCGTCGATTACGGCAAGCGCCTGGCCGATATCTGCAAGATCGTGAGTGGACCGGTGTCCGCCGAAGTCATCTCCACCAAGTTCGACGGGATGATGGCCGAGGGCGAATCACACGCCAAGATTGCTCCGAACATCGTTGTGAAGCTGCCCTGCACGGTTGACGGCCTCAAGGCGTGCCGCGCCATGGCGGATCGGGGTGTCAGGACGAATCTGACGCTGTGTTTCCAGCCACTTCAAGCGTTGATGGTTGCCAAGGCGGGGGCATTCCTCGTCAGCCCGTTCATCGGGCGTCTGGACGACATCAGCCAGGACGGCATGCAACTCATCCGAGACATCCGCACGATCTTTGACAACTACGGCCTCAAGACCAAGATCCTCGCGGCGAGCATCAGGCACACGACACACCTGCTGCAGTGTGCGCTCGCGGGCGCGGACGTGGCGACCTGCCCCTTCTCGGTGATCAAGCAGTGCATGAGCCACCCGTTGACGGACGCTGGTCGCTGTCCGACTACAAGGGCGTTCGGGTAAGCACGGGGCGGGCGACCGTCGTTTCCGTGTTCCGGGTGGTGCTGTGGTTGCCCAAGGCCACGCCGAGAAGTGCCGAAAAAACGCACCAAAGGGCTGTCGATTGCGTCAAGAAATACCTGTTGCGGTCCTTTGGGCGGTCGCACCAGCAGGGGGACGCACGCACATTCTCCGGATATCACCTTACCGGGCGACGAACACAATACGATTGCTCCGCCATGAACAAGCGCCACGCACCGTCCTGGATGTTCGATGCTCTTGAGCCGCGACGGCGCCTGAACGCGGCGTTTGACTACATCGGGCTGGCGCAACTGCGCGACGATCAGTGCCGCCGGCGCGCCCAGGTCGGCGTCGGCGTGGCGGTGCTGGATACCGGGCTGGACCGCACGCACCCGTTGCTAAGCGTCGGGTACCTGGGAGGAACGAATATCGCCGACGGCGGCAGCGACCCCGTGGATCGAGAGGACCACGGCACGCACGTGGCCGGAATCATCGGGGCTCGCGATCCGGAGATTGGCGCCGCTCCCGACGCCGGTCTGGTGGGCGTCAAGGTTCTCGGCGACAACGGCAGCGGCACGTTCACCGACATCCGTGACGGCCTGCGCTGGGTGTACGACAATCGGCAGAGGTACAACATCCAGGTCGTGAACATGTCGCTGGGCGGGGGGTTCTACACGAGCGCCGGCCAGCTCAACGGCGACATCCTCCAGCCCGAGATCCGCCGCCTCGAGGGCGCGGGTATCACTGTCGTCTCTGCGGGCGGCAACTCCTACAAGGGCCACGAGTACCAGAACTTCGCGGCCCCGGGCATTTACAGCACGCTTGTCGTTGGCGCCACGTGGAAGGACGGGACTTCCCGCAACGTGCAGTGGGGCGACGGGGCCATCGACTACACGACGGGCGCGGGCCGCATCACGAGTTTCAGCCAACGACTGGTCGCGCCCAACACGATCTTCGCTCCCGGGGCGTTCATCCGCAGCACCGTGCCGGGCGGCCGGTTCGACAACATGGCCGGCACCAGCCAGGCTTCTCCGCTGGTGGCCGGTTGCGTGGCCCTGCTGCAGGAAGCGGCCAAGCAGTTCGGCGGGCGCAGCCTCTCGCCTTCGGAAGTGCGTGATGTCATCGAATCCACCGCGGGAAGCATCTTTGACGGCGACGATGAAGATGACAACGTGCAGAACACGCAGGTGAACTACAAGCGGCTGGATATCTACGCGGCGGTGCAGGAAGTACGCAGACGTCTGGGCGGGGGCGGCAACAACGGCGGCGGTGGCGGCGGTACGCCCGTGGAAGACCCCAACGGCTTGATCAGCGGGGCCATCCTGGTGAATCCTTCGCTCGACGGCTCGGCGACGCTGGAAGCCTCGGGCCGCATCGGCAGCGACGGCGCGGTCGACATCGGCGCGGACGATGTGGACATCTACCGGATCGAACTGGCTTCGGCGGGCCGGCTCATCATCTCGACCTCGACCAACACGGGCGATCCGCAGGATTTCGACACGTACGTTCGGCTGTTCGCTGACAACGGCAGCCTGATCGCGTCGGACGACGACGGGGCCGGCAACGGGGGGTTCGCGCACCTGGAGGTCGCCGATCTTTCTCCGGGGGTGTACTACCTGGGAGTCAGCGGCGCGGGAAACAGCAACTACGACCCGGCCGGCGGCGGGCGCACCGACGGGGCGACCGGTTCGTACACCGTTTCGTTCGCTCTCTCCAACATCGACCCCAACGGCCTCTTGAGCGGAGCCGTGTCGGTCGTGTTCGGCAGCGATCTGCAGCCGGCCACGTTCGCGGGTCTCATCGGCGCCGATTATGGAAACCCCGTCGGATCGCTCGACGTTGACCTGTTCAAGGTCGTCATTCCTGACAACGGCACGCTGCTGATTGATGTCGACACGCTCGACGCCTCCGGCTACGTCGATTCGTTCCTGCGGGTGCTGAGCGAGAACGGGATGCAACTGGCCAGCAGCGATGACGATCTGGCGCGAGATCTGGCGGGCAACTTCGTTGAGCGCGAGGCGGCCCCCGGCGACAGCCAGGTCATCGACTCCACCACCGGTCAGTTCGCGGGTCACGTCACCGATTCTTTCATCAAGCTCACGGTGACCCGCGGCGGCGTGTACTACTTCGGCGTCTCGGACTACCTGAACCAGGCGTATGACCCCACCAACCTGAACAACCGCAGCAGCGCCGGGCCGGGGGGCACGTACAGCCTCACCTTCCGCTTTATCTCG
This sequence comes from Phycisphaerales bacterium, assembly GCA_044222845.1. GTDB lineage: Bacteria > Planctomycetota > Phycisphaerae > Phycisphaerales > UBA1924 > UBA2402. Next base: position 33,723 of record JBGAMO010000003.1, on the reverse strand, counting down.
ACGGACGTGAACGGCAGTATCGCTCAGGCCGTGATCGGCCGCGCCATCCCGTTCGAAGCGGCGAACGGGGCCATCGGCACCGACTCGGACCCCATCAGCGGGGCCAGCCAGGACGTCGGTGACAAGGACGTCGACTTCGTGCGCATTGTCGTCACCTCACAATCCCTGCTGGAGATCGATGTTGATTCCACGATCAACTACACCGGCAACACGGCGCCGTTCGACTCGACGCTCACGCTGTTCAACGCGAACGGCGATCGCATCGCGTTCAACGACGATTTCGAGGGCACCGACCCGCTGATCCAGTATCTTGCGCAGCCCGGAACGTACTACTTCGCGATCGCGGGGTTCGGCAACGATTCGTTCGATCCGTTCTCGCTGGGCTCGGGGTCGCCGGGCGCCACGGGCAACTACCGCGTCTCGGTGCGGTTGTTCTCCAAGTCTTCGGTGAAGTTCGTGGCCGATGACACCATCGGCTTCACGGACATCCAGAATCTGCCCGTGGGATCGACGGTCCGCGGCGTGCTCGGGACCGATACCGGATACGCCTCGGGTTCGGCGGATGTGGACCTGTACAAGTACGTCGCGCCGTCCAACGGATTCGTCACGGCTGCCGCCGATGGACAGGAATCGTTTTCCGCGGACACCTTCCTGCGGGTCTTCGATTCCTCCGGCAAGGAGCTGGCGTACAACGACAACCGGGCGGCGGACGAGCGCGGCAGCCTGGTGACCGCCGCGGTGAAAAAGGGAAAGACGTACTACATCGGCGTGAGCGGCGCCGGGACCAACCCCCGCGCTTACAACCCCAAGTCGTACGGGCGCGCGGTGGACGGCAGCACGGGCTCGTACGTGCTCTCGGCGTCGTTCAACGGCCCGCCGACGCTCACGACGGTCGGCAACCTGACGGGCGCGGACGCGGGTGTGCCGCTGACGATCACGTACGACATGCTGGCGGCGGCGGCCAACGAGTCGGACCCGGAGAACCAGGCCGTCTCGTTCATCGTTGCGAAGGTCAGTTCCGGAACGTTGACCAAGAACAACGCCGCGGTGGTGGCGGGGCAGACGCGGCTCTCGGCGGGTGAATCGCTGGTGTGGACGCCCACGGCCAGGTCGTCGGGCGTCACGAAGGCGTTCACCATTCAGGCCTCCGATGGCGTGCAGCAGAACCCCAAGGCGGTTCAGGTGTCGGTGGTGGTCAACGCGGCTCCCACACTCACGAGCGTGAAAGAGATCAAGTTCGCGGCGCCCGCTCCGGGGACGAATCCGCCGGTGCAGATTTCGTTCGCGACGCTGCTGGCTTCCGCCAATGAGAGCGACAAGAACAAGGACCCGATCTCGTTCCGGATTGAATCCGTGCTGACGGGCGGCCTGTCCATCGGCGATACAGCGGTCACGCCGGGCACGACGCTCTTTTCGGCGGGCCAGACGCTGACGTACCAGCCGACGGCCGAGGCGGTGGGATCGGTGCTGGCGTTCACGATCCGGGCCTACGACGGGCGGCTCTACTCTTCGACGTCGGTGGTTGTGAAGCTCCGCATCAACCGGTGATTCTCCTTCGACGCTGATTCCATGATCTGCTTTGCTCAAGCTCTTGATCTCAAGGACGATCCCGCGTTGATCGAGGCGTACCGCAAGCACCACCGGGAGGTGTACCCCGAGGTGCTTGCCGCGCTTCGCAGGATCGGGATCACGAGGATGCGGATCTTTCTGTTGGGGACGCGGCTGTTCATGTACTGCGAGGCGGTGGACGGGTTCGACGCGAAGCGGGATTACCAGTCGTACGCGAAGGATCCGCGGTGCGCCACGTGGGACGCGTTGATGCGGTCGTTTCAGCAGCGTGCGCCGGGGGCCAAGCCCGGGCAGTGGTGGGCGGACATGGACCTGGTGTTTGATCTTGAGACTGCATGAAAAACCCGCCTTGGCGGGTGCCGCGGCGGGTGTGGATGATGATCGAAGCGGGGCTGCGATTACGCGCGACGGCGACGCGCGGCGGCCAGACCCAGGCCTGCGATCGCCAGTGTCAGCGGCGCTGGGCCGGGGATATTGAAGCCCTGCACGACGACGACGCGGTCGCCGCCACCGAATGTTGAGAAGACGAAATCGCCCGTGAGCGTGTCGATGAACGCGCCCTCGGCGCCGGTGAGGCCGTCCATGAACAGGCGGCGCGTGGCGACGATCGGATCGCCGTTGGCGTCGAGATCAAAGACTGAGACCATTCCAGCGCTGTACTCGCTCAGGATCATGGTGGGGTTGGGGAAGAGCGGCGAACCGATCGGGACGAACGCGAATCCTTCGGGTCCACCGCCCAGACGCGAGGCGGGGTACGCGGTGTATCCAGTGACGTCGTAGGTGCCGGTTCCGTCGGGCACGATGGTGAGTTCGCCCCATTCGCCGTCCTCCCAACTGACAGTCTTGAGCTTGTTCGCGCCGGGGTGTCCCAGCGGGATGAAGTTGAGCGCGGCGTGGGAGCTTTCAACGCCCAGCGCGGCGAGGTCCACGATTTTGTCGGTGGTGTGGCTCCCGGCCCGCGACATGCCCAACTGATTCACCGGCCAGCGGGAGGCCAGAAGCGCGCCGTTGGGGGCGTACGTCAGGCCGCCGTCGTTGTAGGCGCCCTCGCCCCAGCGCACGGCGGGGCCGGAGAAGCCGGTGATGTGGTTGTTGGCGTCGCGCACGAGTCCCACGGAGTAGATCGCGCCGTCGATGGTGTTCGCGTTCCCGCCGATCAAGAGCGTGCTGGGGTCGCCGTTCACCGTGGTGATCCCGCCGTACAGCGTCGGAACGCCGGGGATGCTGCCCAGGTCGGCGAAGGTGTAGTTGGTGGCGAACGCGGGATCGATCGACTGCGCTCCGGCGGAGCCGACGAGCGCGAGGAGGCAACCCAAGCCCAGAACGCGGTGTGTTTTTGTCATGTTCTCTCTCCGAGGTAGCGGGTATGGAGCCGTCGCGACCCAATGCGCACCTTGAACCAACATATCCGAACTTATCGGGCGATGCAATGCGAATTTTCGGAAATTCGCGAGGAATCTGCGGACGCCACATTTGAGACGCGGGCGGTCATGGATCCCTGCCTGGTTGAAGGAGAAAGGCGCGAGGCGATGTACGCGGCGCGCGTCAGCGGGCCTCGGGCTTGAGCGTCGCGATCTCGGGGTAGTTTCGGTAGAAACCGTCGTAGTCAAGGCCGTAGCCGACGACGAACTCGTCGGGGATGTCGAAGCCGACGTACTCGGGCTTGAGATCGACGACTGCTTTTCCGGGCTTGCGGAGCAGGACGCAGATGCGCACGCTAGCGGGGCGCTGCTCCTGGATGAGCTTCTTGAGAACGTCCAGGGTCTGGCCGCTGTCGAGGATGTCGTCCACGAGGATGACGTGCTTTCCCGCGAGGTTCTTGGGCAGGTCGCTGCGCATCATCACACCCTTGCTCTCCATGCTCTTGCCGGGGTAGGAGGAGACGGCGACGAGGCCGAGGCTGAGCTTCTGCGGAAGGTGGCGGATGAGGTCGGCGACGAAGACGATGGAGCCGGTCAGCACCGGGATGAGCACCACGCGGCCTTCCTGCTGGATTTCCGTGAGGTGGGACATGTCGCGGGACAGGTCTGCGGACAACTGCTCGGCCAACTCGCGGACGCGGATCGCGATCTGGCCCTTGGTGATCAGGATGCCCTCGATGTCACGGTGCATGGGGGAGCGTAGGGTGTCGGGCGATGGGGCGGACCGGTTCAGCGGAAGAGGCCGCCGCGACGGAGCGTGTTGAGGATCAGCCGGTCGATCGGGGTGTCGGAGGGGACGACGGAGTGGGCCATTCCGCGGAGGGTGCAGGCGTCGTGCAGGCGTTCCTGGTACGCCGCGAAGTTGCGCTTGTAGACGGCGACGGATTCGGGAGTCACGGTGACTTCGGCGCTTCGGCCGGACTCGGCGTCGGTGAGGCGGAGATCGCCGAAGAGGCCGGCGGCCTGCTCGCGGGCGGGGTCGAGCTCGGCGGGGGAGAGGATCTGGACGCAGTACGTGTCGAACGCGCCGGACATGGTCGCGGTCCCCAGGTATGCCAGGCCTGCATCGCAGCCGCCGGGGATGAGGAAATCCGAGAGCACGACCATGATGCCGCGGCCGGAGCGGGCGTGCGAGGCTTCGAGCATCACCTTTGAGAAAGTGGTCGCGGGATCGAACGTGGCGCCTGGGCCGCGAGCGGTGGAGTTGCCGAGGCTCTCAAGCAGGAATGCTCCGACGCGGCCCAGACCGACGCGACCGCGCAGCGGGGTCAACTGCCGCAGCAGCGGGGTGTTGGGGCTGGGATGAGAGAACGTGCCGACGCAGACGCGGTTCTGGTTCACGAGACCGATGTACGCCAAGGCCATCGCCAACTGGTGCGAGAAGACGAGTTTGCTGGGATTGCCGACGCCCATCGACGGGGTGGCGTCGACGATGAGATGGAGGGCCAGGTCTTCTTCCTCGCGGAAGAGCTTGATGAACAGGCGATCGAGCCGCGCGTAGATGTTCCAGTCGATGTGGCGGAGGTCATCGCCGGCGACGTAATCGCGGAAGTCATCGAACTCCACGGAGCGGCCGCGGCGCTTGGATCGGCGCTCACCCGGCAGTTTGCCCGAGAGGATCTTGCGGGAGAGCAGGTCGAGGCGGTCCAGGCGAGAGGAGAGTTCCACCGGGAGCAGTTGCTCGATGGTGGTGGGGATGGGGCGTTGATTCTGTGCCGCGCCGACGATCACGAAGGACGTTACGCGGCGCGGGGCGCGTGGGAGCGCGGGGACGCACGCCTAGGTTTGGGGAATGGGCGCGGCGGCGCGTTCGCGACCCGAAAATTCCTAACGTACCCCGATCATATTTGCCACGGGTGGTCATTTTGGTGGATTGGGTTCGCGCACGCTCGCCGGTGGGACAATTGATTGGCTCTGGGGGAGCGCGTACCATTCCTCTCACCATAACCCAAACGGAATCAGGACACTCTATGGCACTGCTCGCAGAAACCCGCAAGAAGATTGCTACCGATCATCGTCGTCACGCGAAGGACTCCGGCTCTGTCGAAGTGCAGGTCGCGATGCTGACCCACGAGATCAACGCGGTCTCCGAGCACCTGCAGGGTCACGACAAGGACCACCACAGCCGGCGTGGTTTGCTGGGCAAGGTCGGCATGCGTAACCGCCTGCTGAAGTATCTGGCCCGCACCGATCCGGAGCGCTACCAGAAGCTCATCGCGAAGCTTGGCCTGCGCAAGTAAGAACTATTACGGCCCGGTGGCAGAAGTGCCGCCGGGCCGATTTGTTTACGGCTCGCTCGTTGGCCGGGGATGCGGAGCGGGCAGTGGGCAATCTCCAGTTGGAACCGAGTTGACGGGAGGGTCGCCCCTCATGACGGGCGACGATCCGGGGATCTCCCGGTTCCGGCGCTCGCGGTCTTTTCGGACTGGTCTTTGCCTTCTGCCTCTTTGAGTTCCTCTGCGAACGGCGGCCATCGGGCGGCTTTCTTTCCTGCACGATGTGCGGGTTCGGGGGCCGTCCCGAGCTTCGGACATCGTTTGCAATACGCAAAGGAATCGCAATGGCTCAACTCATTTCACTGGCCGAGAGCGTATCCCGGGTTCAGACCGAACTCGGCGGCCGCACGCTCATGCTCGAGACCGGCGTCATCGCCAAGCAGGCGGGCGCTTCGGTGATGGCTCACTACGCGGGCAGCAGCGTGCTCGCCACCGTGGTCCGCGCGAACCCCCGCGAGGGCATCGACTTCTTCCCGCTCACCGTTGACTACCGCGAGAAGACCTCCGCGGCGGGCAAGTTCCCGGGCGGCTTCCGCAAGCGCGAGGGCCCGCCGAGCGAGAAGGAAATCCTGACGATGCGGATGATCGATCGCCCGATCCGACCGCTCTTCCCGGATGGCTTCCTCGACGAGGTGCAGATCCAGGTCTTCGTGCTGTCGCACGACGGCCAGAACGACACCGACGTGCTCGCCGCGACGGCGGCGTCCGCGGCCCTGGCGCTTTCGAACATCCCGTTCGAGGGCCCGACCGCCACGGTGCGCGTGGCCCGCATTCACACCGATGACGGCCCGCAGTTCGTGGTGAACCCCACAGTCGCCCAGATGGACTTCAGCGACGTCGACGCCGTCGTCGCGGGCCACAAGGACGGCCTGAACATGATCGAGGTCGGCGCTGCCGAAGTGCCCGACGCCGACGTGCTCGAAGCCCTCAAGTTCGGCTACGACAACATCAAGATCGTTCTGGGCCTGATCGACCAGTTGGTCGCGAAGAGCGCGGTGGCCAAGGTGCCCGGCGCTCTGCACCTGCCCAGCCCCGAGGTGGTCGCCAAGGTCGCATCGGTGGCCGAGAAGGAAATGACCGCGGCCCGCCAGATCAAGGGCAAGAAGGCCCGCAGCGAGGCGGTCGACGCCCTGCGCACCAAGGTGCTTGATACGCACTTTGCCCTCAATACGACGGGCAACTACGGGGATTACCTCGTCAGCCTCAAGAACCGCACCCAGGCCAAGGAAGCATTCCGCCGCCTGGAGGAGAAGGTGACCCGTCGCCTGATCGTCGAGAGCAAGGCCCGCGCCGACGGCCGCGGCCCCACCGAGATCCGTCCGCTCGCCGGCGCCGTGGGCATCTTCGCCCGCACGCACGGTTCGGCCCTGTTCCAGCGCGGCGAGACGCAGAGCCTCGTCAGCGTGACCCTGGGCACCGGCAAGGATGAGCAGATCGTGGACGGCCTGCTCCCCGAGTACAGCAAGAAGTTCACGCTGCACTACAACTTCCCGCCCTTCTCGACGGGCGAAGTGAAGCGCATCGCCGCCCCGGGCCGGCGCGAGATCGGCCACGGCGCGCTCGCCGAGCGCAGCCTCCTGGCGATCATCCCCAGCCCCGAGGACTTCCCGTACACCATCCGCGTTGTCAGCGACATCACCGAGTCGAACGGCTCGTCGTCGATGGCGAGCGTCTGCGGCGGCTGCCTGGCCCTCATGGACGCGGGCGTGCCCATCCGCAACACGTGCGCGGGCATCTCCGTCGGCCGATTCGCCGATGACAACGATCAGAACGAGCTCTTCGTCACCGACATCATCGGCGAGGAAGACTTCTTCGGCGACATGGACTTCAAGGTCTCCGGCACCCGCGAGGGCATCACCGGCATCCAGCTCGACCTCAAGACCCGCGGCCTGAACATCCCGCAGATCGAGCGGATCTTCGTCCAGGCCAAGCAGGGCCGGCTGGAGATCATCGACGTGATGGAGCAGATCATCCCGGCCCCGCGTGCCGAGATCAGCCCGCTGGCCCCGCGCCTCATCACCATCAACATCGACCCGGAGAAGATCGGCAAGCTGATCGGGCCGGGCGGCAAGATGATCCGCGGCCTGCAGGACAAGTACGGCGTCACCATCGACGTCGAGGACGACGGCACCGTCCAGCTCGCCGGTCACGACGCCGAGAGCATCGCCGGCGCCCGCACCGAGATCGAAGCCCTTTGCGAAGAGATCAAGGTCGGCACCGTCTACACCGGCAAGGTCGTCAGCACCAAGGACTTCGGCGCGTTCATCGAACTCGCCCCGGGCACCGACGGCATGTGCCACATCTCCGAACTGGCCGAGGGCTACGTCAAGAGCGTCGCCGATGTGGTCAAGATCGGCGACGTGGTCAAGGTCAAGGTCATCAACGTCGATGACCAGGGCCGCATCAAGCTCAGCCGCAAGGCAGTGCTGATGGAAGAGGCGAAGGCCACCAAGCAGACGCAGCCGGCGTAATCTGCGACACGCAACTGAAAACCCAGGGACTGAGGTCCCTGGGTTTTTTCATGCGCACTTCGCGATCACTCAGGGCCCACGCGAGGCAACGATTGCCAATCGTTGCCGCGATCACTCCTCGGTTTCATGCACTTTCGTTGCGAGTTCGCGGTAACAAAGGCCTCGATTGCTCACTTCTTTTCCAGAGGTTTCTCAGTCTCGAACGAAATCCCATTGAACACATGCCCGAAGTCGTTCAACGGCATCCAGAAGTGGCCACCGGTGGTTGGGTAGCCGTGCTGCAATCCGGGCTCGCCCTTGGGCTTGAAGGTATTTCCGTGCGGGTTCCAGAGGTGAACGGTATCGGCGTCGGCGTTGTACTCGAGCACGGCGTAGGCGTGGCTGGGGTTGACGCCCGGGGGCATGGTGCCGTCCTTGGGAGTTCCGGCGGCGACCAGACGCCGGTCCCTGAGGCTTGCGGTCAGGTGCTCGCGGACTTTCGGCAGTGTTTCTTCGAGGTGCTTGTCGAGCAGCGCGGGGTCCACGGGGGGCGGCGTGGTTGCGCCTGGTTTGGCCGGCGGCGCATCGGTTTTGGCGGGTGCTGGTGCGGTCGTGTCCGTTTTGGCCGGTGCGCGAACGGAACGAGGCCGGAAGGTGATCCGGTCGGTGGTATGACCGGTGAGCAGCCGGATGGTCGCCGCGGCGGAGCCGCCGTGGGCGATGGCGTCGGTGGCTGACTCTGACTGCTTCTCCTCGGGCAGAGCCTCGGTGCGGAGGGAACCGAATGCCTTCTCGAGAATCGGGAGCCACAGACCGTTCTGTCCCGCGGACGAGGTGAGGGCCATTTCCGCGTCCGTGAGCGGGGGCACGGTGGCGCTGCGGCCGTCGCCGAACGTCACGAGGTATGAGCCGTCCGGCGTGGAGGAGATCATCCGCATGACGGAGGCCGGATCACGCACCACGGCGGCGCCCACTACCGAGATGAAGTAGCAATCCCCCAGCGGCCCCTGGTGGCAGGTTTCGAGGGTCGGCTGCTCGCCGATGAGCACTTCGCGGGCGGGCGTTGAGATTCGCTTCACGGCCCGCGTGAATGGCCGGTCGAAGTTGACCGTTGGCTTCTGCTTCTGCGCCACCGCCAGTTCGTACTGGTGCAGGTAGTCAACGGTGATGGGGGGGAGCGTGATCTTGGTGTTGCGCTGCGCCGCCTTGAGCACTCCCGCGGCGGCGGCGGGCTTGCCTGTCAGATGGCTATCAACCACCAGGGAGTCCAGTTCGGCTGGTTCCAGCACTCCGTCGGAGTCCTTGTCCCACGCGTTGAAGTTCGCGAGCACCTCGGTGGTGAACGGCGTTGGCTTGGCTGCGACCGGGGGCTCGACTTGGCGAGCGATCGCCAGAACGGGGAACAGGACCAGGGTCGAGAGCAGGACTTTGTGCAGCGTGCGCATGGGGAGATCCGTTGGGGTGGTCACGGAGTAACGCGGAGGTTGGTACGGCATTGCGGGGATATTGCCGGGCAACGCCAGTGCCGGGAATGCGGCGGATACACCGTATGACCCCCGTTGGCCGGGCCAAAGCCAAGGACTGGGTCCGGGGCTTCGGGCGGTTTCACAGGTTCAAGACCGGCCGCGGCGGCCCCCTACATTGGCGGCGTTGCCACGCGTCGAACAGCGGTTTTGCCCACCTTGGGGCCTTCCCCCGCCATACTATCGGCACCCTGAGCGAGTTCCGCATGTACACGGCCCACGGATCGGGCCGGTGCTCGCCCGATGATCGACAAGGAGTTTCGCATGTCCGCTTTCGCACACGCTGTCCGCCGAATCACCGTTCCCGTCATTCTCTCGCTGGCCGCGATGACGCTCACAGGCTGTGTGGGTCAGGGCGAGTACGACAACCTCTACACCGCGAACCGGAGCCTGACGGCCCGCAACGCGGAACTGCAGCGAGAGCGAGACGAAGCCCGCGCCGCCCTTGAACTGCTCAAGAAGAGCATGGGCAGCGGCGAGGGCGCTCTGGCCGCTCTCCAGAAGGAGAACGCGGAACTCCGCCGCCTGTACGACAAGGCCCTGGCTGATTACAAGGACCTGGACGCCCGCATGGCAGGCCTGGATTTCGGCCGTCTCGATCCGACCACGGATCAGGCCCTGGAAGCCCTCGCCAAGCAGTATCCGGGCCTGATGACCTACGACCCCAACACCGGCATGCTGCGGTTCTCGAGCGATCTCACGTTCGATTCCGGTTCCGACGCTGTGAAGGATGAGGCCAAGCGTGCGTTGTCGGCTCTGGCAGAGGTGCTCAAGTCCTCCTCGGCGCTGCAGTACGAGATCATCGTCGAGGGTCACACCGACAGCCAGCGTGTGAGCGCCAACACGCAGAAGCGTCACGCGACCAACCGCCACCTCTCCGCCCACCGCGCAATCTCGGTGATCGACGTGCTGGGCAACATGGGTGTGCCGTACGGCCGCATGATGGCGGCGGGCTGGGGCGAGTACCGTCCGCTGGTGACCAACGCGGCGAACGGCAACACGCCTCAGAACCGGCGCGTCGAGATCTTCCTTGCCAAGGGCCACAGCACCGGTTCGGCAACCGCCGATGTCGCGGCTCCCGCGCCCTCGCCCACGAAGGCCACGCCGGACCGGTCCAAGCCCCCGGCCAAGCCCATCGACCTGACCAAGTAATCCTCGGGCGGGAATCGTCGCCGATGTCAACGCTTTTGGATGCCGTCTCTTCATGGCGCCCGTTCACGGCGTTGGTGGTCGGCGACTTCATGCTCGATCAGCATGTATACGGCGACGCCGAGCGGCTCTCCGCCGATGCGCCCGTGCCGATTCTGCACGTGCGCAAGACGGAGAGCCGCCCCGGCGGGTCGGCCAACGTCTGCCTGGACCTGGCTGCGCTCAAGGGCCACGTCAGGGCGCTGGGGGTCGTGGGGCGTGACGCCGCGGCGGACGCGCTCCGCGACCAACTGGGCGCCGCGGGCATCGACGTCACGGGGCTCATCGCCGATGAGTCGCGACCGACGACGCTCAAGCAGAATCTGATCGGTCTCGCGCAGGCTCGCCACCCGCAGAAGATGTTCCGCGTTGACNCGAGCCCATCGGCGGCGAGGTGATGCGGCGACTGCTGGCCGCCTTCGACGCGGCGCTGCCGGGGTGCGACGTGGTGTGCATCGAGGATTACGCCAAGGGCGTGTGCAGCCAAGATCTCTGCCGCGAGGTGATCATGAGGGCCAAGGCCGCGGGCAAGCCGGTGTTTGTTGACCCGGCGCGTCTGCCGGATTACTCCAAGTACAAAGGCGCCGCGGCGATCACGCCCAATCGCACCGAGGCCGAGACCGCCACCGGCATCGGCACCAGCGCCGACGCGTCGCCCCGCCACAACGCGCAACTTGCAGAGCGGCTTCGGGATCAACTTGATCTGGACGCGTGCGTGCTGACGCTCGACCGGCACGGCGCGTTGCTGCTTGAACGCGAGGGCACGCCGCTGGCCGTTCCCACCATCGCGCGACAGGTGTACGACGTGACCGGCGCGGGCGACATGTTCCTTGCGGCGCTTGCTGCGGCACGCGCCAACGGCATCGGCTGGGCCGACTCGGTCCGCTTCGCGAACGCCGCGGCGGGGCTTGAGGTCGAGGTTTTCGGCGTGGAGCCGATCCCGCTCGAGAAAATTCATCACGCGCTTCTGGTCGAGACCGCGGGCCTTTCCGGCAAGGTGCGTACGCTCGATCAACTGGCTGTCGAGGTGCAGGCCCGTCGGCGCGCGGGGCAGAAAATCGTCTTCACCAACGGCTGTTTCGACGTGCTGCACGCGGGGCACGTCTGGCTGCTGGATCAGGCCAAGGCGCAGGGCGACTTCCTGATCGTGGCGACCAACACCGATGAGAAAGTCCGGGAGTTCAAGGGGCCGGGGCGCCCGGTGAACTGCGTGGAAGACCGCGTGCGGGTGCTCGCCGGCCTTGCGGCGGTCGACGCGGTGGTGATCTTCGGCGAGGACACGCCCCGCGAGACGATCGAGCGCGTCGTGCCGGACGTGCTCGTGAAGGGTGATGAATACGCCGCGACGAACATCCCCGGCGCCGCGTTCGTCGAGTCTCGCGGCGGGCGTGTGGTCCGCATTCCGATGATGCAGGGCCAGAGCAGCACCCAGACGCTGCGGAAGATGGGCGACCCGCGTGCGGAAACAACGACGACCGCCACTACTCGCGAACGGTTTGTCGCCGACAAGCCGTGAGGATCACCACGTCACGACGATCTTGCCGAACTGCTCCGCGGCTTCGAGGCGTTCGTACGCCTTCACCGCGTTCTTGGCTTCAAAGACCTGATCCACCGGCAGTTTCAATCGCCCCGCGCGGAACAGCGCGGCCACTTCGCGGAACTCGTCGTTGCTTCCCATCGTGGAACCCAGCAGGCGAAGTTGATTCCAGAAGATGCGGGCCAGGTCGGTCTCGGCGTTGGGGCCGCTCGTGCAGCCCGGGGTGACGTACGCCCCGCCGCGGGCGAGAGATTTGATGCAGTTGAGATGGGTCGCTTTGCCGGAGGAATCGACGGCGAGATCGACGCCCCGCTTGCCGCTCCAGGCGCGGACTTCCTTCGACCAATCCTGGCCCTTGTCGAGCACGCCGAAATCGGCGCCCAGTTCCCTGGCTTTGTCGAGCTTCCATTGGTGGCGGCTGGTGACGGCTGTGGGGCAGCCCAGGTGCTTGGCGATGGCCAGGGCCGCGACGGCGACGCCGCCGCCGATGCCGGTGACCAGCACGCTCTGGCCCGGCCGCAGGGCGGCTTTGGTGATGATCATGGAATAGGCGGTGAGAGCACACAGTCCGAACGCCGCGGCCTCAACCGGGTCGGCCTGCCCCACGTTCGCGAGGTTCTCCGCCGGTGCATTGAACTTCTCGGCGAGCATGCCGTTGTGGTGCTCGCCGATGAGCTCGTACTGGGGCGCCAGCGTGGTGGCGGGGGGCTCGTCGGCGCGTGTGGCGGTGCCGATGCGCAACGCCGCGTTCACGATGACTCGCTTACCCATCCACGAGGGATCGACCCCCGGGCCGACGGCCTCCACCACGCCGCAGGCGTCGCACCCTGACACGCGGGGGTACGACAGGTTGAGGCCCGGCAGTCCCATGCCAACCCACAGGTCCATGTGGTTGAACGCGGTGGCGAGGGTCTTGATGGTGACCTCGCCCGGCCGCGGTGCGGCGGGCTCGGGCCAATCTGTGCGGACGGAGATGTTGGGCGCGACGGGGTTGCCCTGGCGGCTGATGACGATGGCTCTCATGCGTCCGGAGGGTATCGCCGCGACAGTGATTCATCAGGCCCGGCCGAACGCCTCTCGGATCGCATCACGCAACCCCTGCAGAGTCTGGTCGGCGAGCATCGGGAATGCCCAGGTGCGGTCGAACAGCACCGCCGCGGCGTCGCGGTGCGAGTTCAGCGAGTCGGCCTGCACCTTCAGTTCAGTGAGCTTCTCCACGTGGGCTCCGCGTATCCGGGCGAGCAACGTGTGCATGCGGCGGTATAGAGCCAGGGGCTGATCGCCCGCGGCGCGTGTTTCGCGGATCTGCCGGAGCAGGTCGCGTTTTTCCGCCGCGGCGGCATCGTCGCCAAGGAGCGAGGGATCGTGCAGTGCGCGATGGTGCCGCCACTGCGCTTTGGCGATGGCCTGCGGGCTGGGAACGTCCGGCGCGTTCTCAATGGAAAGATACCGGGTGGCGGTGACGACGGCGGTGGGGGCCAGACGCCAGTTGGTCCGCCAGGCGCCGATCCAAGCGTCCGTCACCTGGTCGTAGACGCCGCCACCCATACCGTGAATGAACAGATCGCAGGCCGCGGAGCGGAGCAATGCTGTCATGAGCAATGCCCTGGGGGCCAGTTGTGTCACGGGGATATCGGCGAGTTGGTGGGCGTGCACGCGTCGGCGGGGCCCGGTGGGGGCGATGTGCCATAGCGGCAACTCGACCTGATCCGCCGTGAGCGAGAGTGGACGGATGCCTGCGGCCGGGTGCGTGCGAGCCGCGGCGTTGTAGTGCACGGCGCACAGCGCGGGGTCCTCACGCATCGTGGCGACAACCTTTGAGAACAGATCGGTGCCGGAGATCGCCGTCGCGAACAGCCCGATCGGCGGGGCGTAGTCGGGCGTCAGGGGGGCGAGGAGGTCGCGGAGGGCCGAGGCGATCTGCACCGCGGCGGAGGCTGAGCCGGCGTGGCGTGCGAGCGCATCGGCGATGCGGCCGGCTCCCGCCGCGGCCGAGGGAACGAGCGCCGACATGTGCGGCGCTATCACCGAGTGGGGCCCGCTGCTTGCAGGCATGGTACAGACGGGCCGGTCAGCTTCGGCCGCCGGTCCGAGTCGCATCACGATGCGTTCGAGCCCCGGCGTGGGGCCGGGCAGGGGCCAGGGATCGTGAGAGTCCTGATCAACGGTGACCCACGCCGCGTGGGCGTTGCCGCCCATGGCCTTGGCGGCGGCCAGGACCGCGAAGTGCTTTGCGAGGATTCCCGCGTGCCAGAACTGCGCCTGATGACCGCTCATCACGATCGGGCCGTTGGTGGGCAGCCCCAACTGCCCGCGGAATGCCATCGCCGCGGCGTCGGCGCGGCAGTGGTTCCAAGCCGCCTCGATGCCCGTCCGCCATGCCTGGGGCGACGGGCTGATGCTCAGGCGCTCCTCGGGGGTGGGTGTGGCCATGCGCGGTGCTGTAGGATTTTAGAGGCTGCGGATGCTGTCGTCGCGAGGATTCTGGCACGTCTGCTCGCAGATGCCGCGCAGGGCTTGAGACGGAAGCAGGTGCGACTTGCGGCGAAGTTCGCGGTGCAGGATGCGGCGGTAGTGGCGCAGGCGTTCCTGGGCATCGTCGAGCGTGCCGCCAAAGGTGCGGGTGAGATCATTGTAAATGCGCCGTACGGGCATTTCGCGTACCCTGAGCCCCGCCGCGGCGGCCTGCACCCAGAACTGCATCGGGAAGGCGTAGCCCGGTACCGTGGGCCGCAGGGGTCGCAGGGACGACACGCGGTATGCCTTGAAGCCGCAGAAGGAGTCTGTCAGGATCGCGCCGAGCGAGCCCGCCAGGCGGCTGTTGATCTCCGCCGTGATGGTTGCGTTGATGGCGCGGCGGTCGGCCGGCGGGCGGTCATCGCCCGCGGCGGGCAGCAGATAGCGCGACCCGCTGATGATGTCGGCCCCGCCCTTGGCGGCTTCCTCGATGAACGCGGGGATCGCGGCGGGTTCGTGCTGCTCGTCGCAATCCATGGTGATGAGCCAGTCGAACTTTTCGGCCACGGCGAAGCGGAATGCGTCGATCATGCTCTTGCCGTAACCGCGGTTGCGGGCGTGGCGGATGACGTCAACCGGGAAATCGGGGAGTACGTGCGGGGTGTTGTCGGAGGAGCCGTCGTCGATCACCAGCACGTCCGGGTGGATGCTGAGCACGCGGCTCAGCACGGCGCGGACGTAGCGTTCTTCGTTGAAGACCGGGATAGCAACGAGTGTGCGCATGCAAACTCCGGGTGCGGTGGGCCGATCGTGGCGCGATCATGGCCGGTGGATGGGATCGCCGCGTCCGTGCGGAACATATCGACAGCTATCTATACGTTCGATGCTATGCCGGGTTCGGATTCCCGTATTCGGGAGGGTTATTTGGCGGGCAACAGGTCGGTCACGACGGGTAGGTGGTCGCTGGCCTTGGCGTCCTCTCTTTGGATGCCCATCTTGGTCAGTTCGGTGTCGGTGAATCTGGAAACATCGAGCACAAAGGAGCTGGCCACCTTGGCCGAGGCGTCTGAATAGACCATCCAGTCGAGCCGGCCCGGGCCGAAGGGGTTCGTTTCGTCACGCCACGTGAAATATGAAGAGTCGCCGAAGACCTCGGTGGGTGCCGGAGTCAGGTCCGAAGCGTCCGTATCCAATCCGGCCCGCAGGACATCCAATGCGGGGCGGGTGCCCACCAGGTTGAGGTCGCCGCTGATCAGGCGGTACTGGGCGTTGGTGGCGCGTGCCACAGCGAGGAATGTGGCGTTGATGGCGCGTGCCTCGGCGATGCGTCGGCGGTCCTCGATGGTGTCCTTGGAGCCGCCGCTCTTGAGGTGAACGCTGCCGAGCAGCATCGGACCCATGGGAGTGGTGGCTAGGGCGCCGATGTAGCGGACGGGTCGACGTTGTTCCTTGCCGTCGTCCTCCTTGTACGTCGCGAAGAGGGAGTCGCCCAGCACGGCCTCGAGCGGGAATCGGCTGGCGATCGCCACGCCGCCACCGTTGGTCATGTCGCCCTTGGCTTTGCGGACGTTCCACGGGGGTGTTGCGCCCAGGTACTTGTCGAGCCAGGCCTTCATCGCGGCGTCGTCACCTTTTTCCCATTCCTGGAACAGCACCACGTCCGGGGCGAGGTACGTCAGCACACGGGCGAAGGCTTCGGGCTTGTCCACCGGGGCGCTCTTCTCGATGTTCCAGGAAACGATGCGAACGCCGCCGACGGGCTTCGGCGGCGGGGCGAAGTTGACCTCGCGTTTGCCGCCGGGGCACACCGGATCGGTCGAGATGCTGGTGGGGTCGGAAAAGGCGAAGATATTGCCGGCGGCATCTGCGAACGTCGCCATGCAGGTGACCTTGCCGGGGCCGAGCAGACCGGACTCGGGCAGCGAGCCCTTGCTCTCCGGGGTGCGCGAGATGCGGGCTTCGTACCACGACGAGGCGTAGGTGGGAGCGCAGAGGAAATCGAAGTTCTGGGTAGGGATTGTTGTTCGATTGCCCGCGGCGTCGACGCTGCTGATCCGCACGCCCTTGAGGGGCGTGCCGGTGGGACCCGGAGGCGAGAACTGAACTTCAAGATCGACGCCGAGTTCGTTCATCGGCGCGAGATCGCTGACGTACCCGGTGGACTTGTCCGCGTCGGCGTCGACGAGCAGCGTGACGGTGCGGCTGGAGGATTGAAGTGTTTCTTGCTCACCCTGCACGGAGAACCGCAGGTAGAGGTAGTGCTCATCGGAGTACGCTGCGGTATCGCCGGGCCACTCGCTCGTGTCCCCGTCGATGATGATCTCGTGGAATGCGGGGGCGGTTGCCGCGTTTCGTTGTGAAGGGGCATTGCAGCCGTACAGGAATCCGGCGAGCAGCAGACCGGAGGCGGGCAGGAGGAGAGAGCGGGTCTTCATAGGGTGGAACTGTCGGCAAGCTACCGGGCGAGGGCAAGCGGAGGCGCGGGGATTGCGGAGTGATCGGTGCGGCGGCGGTATCATCAGGAATGGGACGACTTGACGGCAAGATCACGCTCATCACCGGGGGCGCCAGGGGCATTGGAAAGGCCTGCGCACAGGCGTTCGCTTCGGAAGGGGCGCAGGTGGTGCTCACCGATCTCGAAACGAGCCGGGGCGAGCATACGGCGCTAGAGATCGGAGCCGCGGCACATTGGATGCCCCTGGATGTGCGGTTGGAGGCGGATTGGGAGCGGACGATCGGCTCGATCTTTCAGAGGTTTGGGAGGCTGGATGTGCTGGTCAACAACGCCGGGATCACCGGGTTCGTGCCCCCGGCGGGCCCGCAGGACCCCGAGAACGCGTCGTTGGAATCATGGCGAGCGGTGCACGCCACGAACCTTGACGGCGTCTTTCTCGGGTGCAAGCATGCGATCCGGGCGATGAAGCCGCCCCGGCCGGGTGGTTCGATCGTGAACATTTCTTCACGGTCGGGTCAGGTGGGCATCGCAGGAGCCGCGGCGTATGCGTCGAGCAAGGCGGGCGTACGCAATCACACCAAGAGCGTTGCGCTCTACTGCGCGCAGAGTTCGTACAACATCCGTTGCAACTCCATCCATCCCGGGGCGATCCTGACGCCGATGTGGGACCCGATGCTGGGTGAGGGTGAGGCCAGAGGGGCCGCCATCGCCGACATCTCGGCGGACATTCCGATGGGCCGGATGGGCACGGCCGCGGAGGTGGCGAGCATGGCGTTGTACCTGGCGAGCGATGAATCGGCGTATGTCACGGGTTCGGAGTTTGTGATCGATGGCGGCATTCTGGCGGGGTCCAC
The DNA here is from genome assembly GCA_044222845.1 of Phycisphaerales bacterium. Classification (GTDB taxonomy): domain Bacteria; phylum Planctomycetota; class Phycisphaerae; order Phycisphaerales; family UBA1924; genus UBA2402. The sequence continues at coordinate 15,993 of JBGAMO010000003.1, read as the reverse complement.
TGCCGCACCCAGGAAGAGTTGACGAATCGGGCGGAGATCGAGCGGCAAGGTCCATCGCGCACCGGTGTTATCTCGAGCGGCCGCGGTGGCGGTGTTGCGTGTATCCGTCGACTACCGTTCAGCCATGAAGACTCTGGCGCCCGGCAAACCCAGCCCCAAGCGAATCTCTGATGTGCCCGACCAACTCGGGCGGTTCGGGGATTTCGGCGGCGCATACGTGCCCGAGACACTGGTGGCGGCGTTGCAGCAACTCACCGAGGTGTACGACAAGGTGTGCAACGACCGCAAGTTCTGGGAAGATCTTTCGGACCTTTTGCGTACGTTCGTCGGCAGGCCCACGTCGCTCTACCTTGCTCGCGGTTTGACCGGGCATGTTCGTCGGAAACTCCCCAAGGGTCAGGGTGCGGCGATCTGGCTCAAACGGGAGGATCTGGCTCACACGGGCGCCCACAAGATCAACAACACGATGGGGCAGGCTCTGCTGACCTTGCGCATGGGCAAGAAGCGGCTGATCGCCGAGACCGGCGCGGGTCAGCACGGCGTCGCGACGGCGACCGCCGCGGCACACTTCGGACTCTCGTGCGATGTGTACATGGGCGCTGAAGATATCCGCCGACAGCGGCTGAACGTGACCCGCATGAAGATGCTCGGCGCGAGGGTTGTGGAGGTGACCGCAGGCTCGCGCACGCTCAAGGACGCCACGAACGAGGCGATGCGCGACTGGATGGGGAGCGTCGAGCACACGCACTACATCATCGGCAGCGTGGTGGGGCCGCACCCATTCCCGATGATCGTGAGGGATTTCCAGAGCGTCATCGGGCGCGAGGCCAAGGCCCAGTCGCTGCGGCTGCTTGGCAAGCTGCCCGATGCGGTCGTCGCGTGTGTAGGCGGGGGCAGCAACGCGGCCGGCATTTTCTATCCGTTCATCGACGATGCGGGCGTCAAGCTGATCGGGGTTGAGGCGGGCGGCCGTGGGAACAACGCGGGCGAGCATGCGGCGCCGTTGTCGTTCGGGTCTCCCGGGGTGCTGCACGGCTCGCTGAGCTATGTGCTGCAGAACCCTGACGGCCAGACGGCCGATGTGCACTCCTGTTCGGCCGGGCTGGACTATCCGGGCGTCGGTCCGGAACACTCCTACTGGAAGGACTCGGGGCGGGTGATGTACACCGCCGCGACCGACGATGAGGCGCTCGACGCGTTCCAACTGCTGGCGAAAACCGAGGGCATCCTGCCGGCGCTGGAGAGCAGCCATGCCATCAGCCACGCGGTGAAGCTCGCGGCGGAGATGAGTTCCGAACAGAACGTGCTGATCAACCTGTCCGGGCGCGGCGACAAGGATGTCGATGAGGCGGCCCGCCTGATTGCGGAGCGGGAACAGGGCGGCCAACGCCGGGATTGATCCTTGGATTGCCGGAGTCATGAGAGGTTCGAGAGGCCGATACATCGCCCATGAACCGGCCGGGGCATCCGCGTGCGTGCTTATACTTTGTGCGCGCATCGTGCGAGCACGACGCCACCGATTGCGACAGCGCCTTCGGCGATTTCACGCGACTCGCCCGGTCTCGGTCGACGTTGGTCACGATGGACAGCACGCCGGCGAAAACTATGACGCCCTTGCGTTCCGGCCTGGGGGAGATGACGGAGCGTCGGCCGCCCGTTCGCGTTGATATCTCGGTCGACACGCTGCCGAGCGCCACGATCGTTGTGCCGACCTATCGCGAAGCCGAGAACGTGGTGCCCCTGCTGAGGCGCATCGGGGCGGCGGTCCTGCCCGTTGTGCCAGATCTGGAAGTGATCATCGTTGACGATGACAGCAACGACGGCACGTGCGAGCGCGTGGCGGAATCCGGGTTGCCGTGGGCGAGGGTCGAGGTCCGGCGCGGCGAGCGGGGGCTGAGCTCCGCGGTGATCCGGGGCTGCCGGTCGGCCTTGCGCGAGGCGATCGTCGTGATGGACGCGGATCTTTCGCACCCGCCCGAGGCCATCCCGGACATGCTGCGTGCGCTTCGAGACGACGCGGACTTTGTCATTGGCTCGCGTTATGTCGCGGGGGGATCGCTGGACCCCACCTGGGGCGTGTCACGCCGAATCAAGAGCCGCGTGGCGACGCTGCTGGCCCGGCCGCTCACCTCCGTGAGCGATCCGATGAGCGGCTTTTTCGCGCTGCGGCGCGAGACCTTTCTGGCGGCCAAGGACTTGGACCCGGTTGGCTTCAAGATCGGCATGGAGCTGATGACCAAGTGCCATTGCGAGCGCATCAGCGAGGTGCCCATCCACTTTTCTGAGCGTGTTCGCGGCACGAGCAAGCTCGATATGAGCGAGCAGTTTCGGTATCTGCGGCATCTTTCGCGGCTGTGGGCCTTCCGCATGTTCAGCGAGCGGGATTGACGGCCGCATGAGCGGGCGACTTCTCGCGGATGTACGCGAAGCAGGTCCACACGAGCGTGAAGAAGAAGATGAGCATGCACCAGATGGTGCCGCCAACCGCCCGCCAGTTCTCCAGTGCGCTGCCGACGAACTCGTGACCGGGCGGCAGCATCACGCCGAGCGTGAACGCGATTGTGCCCAACGCCAGCGGCACGGGGTTGACGCCGGGGCGCGGCCGCAGCAGGATCATGAACGCCAGCATGTGGGCCGGGATGATGATGTAGGTGTGCCGCGAAAGCGTGTGCGGACTGAACGCCAGGGCCATGACGATCAGACCGGTCCACTCCAACGCCACGACACCCTTGAGAGGTATCGTGGCATCTGCGGCCGCCGAACGCCCCTTGAACAGCATGAAGTCCCATCGCCGGTACATCCACAGCCCGATCCCCGCGATGATCGCGGCGACCAACCCGGTGACGAGCATCATGCGTCCGGGATGGTGCACTCCGTCGGTGAGTCGGGCCGCCACGCTCGTGACCGAGAAACTGCGGTGGAACGTCGCGGGCAGCACGTGGGCGGCGTTCTGTGCGCTCACTCCCGGGCCCAGGCCGACGTAGTTCAGGAACCCCGCGAACGCGATCTGCACCGAACGCATCGTGGCGTCCCAGCCGTATGTGGTGGCAGGGATGACCAGAAAGACCGCCGCCCCGGCGAGCATGGATGCTGCCGCGGCGAACCGCCGGCGCACGAGCAGGTAGGGCAACGCCACGAGGCTTTGATACTTGATCGTGAACGAGAGTCCCAGTGCCAGTCCCGCGAGCCATGGCCGGCGGTCCATCCATCGCAGGGCGAGGGCGAATCCCAGAAGCACCAGCGTGTCGCATTGGCCGAACTCAAACTCCCAGCGGATCGCGCTGAAGTTGGCCAGAATCGTGAAACACGACACCGCGACGAACAGCACAGGTTCGGGCTTGACTTCCAGGCGCCGCGCGGATTCCTTGAACAACACCAGCATCGAAATGCCGGTGGCGAGCAGATTGACCACGCACCATACCCGCATCGCCCACGCCTGCCCGTAGTGCGTGAGCGGCGTCAATACCCAGGCGATCAGCGGCGGGTAGATGTACTCGCCCGTGCCGGAGGTGTGCAGCTCCTGCCCCCGCACCATCGCTTCCGCGGCCTTGTAGAAGATCTCAAAGTCGGAAAAGCGGGCGTCGAAACTGCGAGCCATTCCACGCTGACCCATGTACACCGATTCGGCGATGAGCCCCAGCCCGAACACCATGAACCAGATGCGATTCCAGGAGGATTTGGTGCGATCGGAGTTTGACGTCGGAGTTTGAGACATGAACGATGCCTGTGCCGGGTCGGGGCGACTGTAGCCGCTCGGTGTTTTGCTCCGCACGCGGCCATCCGCGATCAGTCTACACGATCGCCGCCGTGTTCGGCTTGGATCGAGCCAGCATGGACGCGAACAGCCCGAGAACGCACACACCCAGAACCCCCGCACCGGCGTCCGTGAAGAGCATCCCCTTCTCGCCCCATCGTGTCTGGGCCCACGCCAGCACCAGGCCCATGTACGTGATCGGTGCATTGGAGAGGGATGCGAACGCGTTGTATTTGGTCGCCGCGGCGCCCTTGCCGATCGCGTCAAGCACGAAGCCGGTGAACGCCGTGTACGACAGGCCGACCACGAAGGCGTAGACCAGCGCGAGCACGACGTAGGTTGTTCCGGTGAACGGCAGCACCGCCATCGTCGCGGAAACTCCCGCCATGAGGAGCGCGACGGCGGCGTACACCCAGCGGGAACTCACGCGGGCGCAGATCTCGCCGGCGACCAGGCACCCGAACGCCGAGATCACGCCGTTGAGCACTCCGTTGACGAGCGAAACGGTGTCCTCGTTCACACCCCATTTCGCGGCGACCTCGGCCTGGCTCAGCACGCTGGTCGCCGCTCCCGTGTTGATCGGCAAAATGCAGAGCAAGGCGCACAGCATGCCTCCCCGCGACTTGATCACCTGCCACAGTTCGCCCACGACGCCCATCATCGCGCGGGGCAGGCTGCTCGTCCGCGTTTCGGCCAACGCTTCGGGCACGGCGAACAGCGCGACGCTTCCCAGGAGGAAGCACACTCCGAGCGTCGCTCCGGACATCCACGGCGAGGGCATGTGGGTCGCCATCCACAGGCCCGCTCCTCCGCCCAAACCGCTTCCGCCCAGGTTGCCCGCCTGGAACCATCCGCCGACGCGTCCGCGCTGGGCGGGCGGCGTGGCGTGAGCCATGAGACCCTCCACGCTCATTCCCAGAAACGTCGAGGCCAGATTGGCGACAAAGATCACCCCCTGGAGCAGGTGCAAGTTCGTCTGGCTCATCGGGATCGCGCTCATGGCGGTGATGCCGAACGCGCATAGGACGCAGGAGATCAGGTACCAGCGTTTGCGAGAGAGGGTCGTGTCGGCGATCGGGGCCCAGAAGAACTTCCAGACGTGCGGGAACATGCCAGATGCCACCAAAAGCGCGCCGTCCTCGACCGTGAGTTGGAATCGAGTGCACAGGAACGCCATCGCGACGCTGACGTAGCCGCTCATCGCGCCGAATGGGATGATCAGAATTGCGTACGCTGACGGGTGCGGTGGGCGGAGCGGAGGATGAATGGCCGGGTCCGTGGATTGCGTCATGCGCCGCGGTTCCTTGATGGATCCGGCTGGCCGCCCGCCGGAATCGCGGGCGAGTGTAACCGGTGGAATCTTCCCACGACGAGCTTACTTCTGCTTTGCCCGTTCAAGTACCGCGGCGGCGCCGTTCTGTCCCATCGCGTCCGCCCGTTGTGCGTACTTCAGCATCGCCGACTTGTCCGCGGCCCTTTCCCACCACAGCGCCGCTTCCAACGCCCATTCGCCGTTGTCGGTGTTTGAAAACACTCGGCCATGGTTGTCAGCACCCCGGGCTCGCGGATCTGGGCGTCATCCAGACCGACGAGCAGTTTGATCGCGTCCTCGGGCTTGTTCTGCCGTTTGAGCGCGCGTGCCTGGACCACACGCCACAGCGTGACCTGTGGTTCCAACTCGCGGGCCCTGGCGATGTGCTGCAACGCAATCTCAGGCTTGTTCTCGCGCAGGGCCAGGTCTGCGAGAGTGCCCCAGGGTGTCGCCATATCCGGCTGCAGTTTCGCGGCGATCAGCAGGTTCTTCTTCGCCTCTTCGATCTTCTCAGGCGTGCCGATCTTGATCTGAATCTGCGCGAGAAACAGGGGGGCCTTCCAATCCGCGCGGTCCATCGCCTGGGCAGCGGCGTAGTGCTTTTCAGCTTCCGCCAGATTGTTGGAGAGGCCGGTCGCCATATTCGCGGTTGTGCCCGCGGCGAGTTCCAGCGCCGCCGTTCGCGGACCGATCCCGATGGCTTTGGAGTAGTTCGCGTACGCCTCTTCCGGACGCTTCAGCACGCCCAGAATTTCCGCGTACTCGATGAACAGGCGCTGTTCGGTCGGGTGCTCGATGCACGCCTGTTTGAGGATCACTTCCGCCTTGGCGAACTGGCTTTCACGCTTGAGGGCGAGCGCGGCGTTCAGTATCTCGTCGATGCTTCAGCGCTTCCGCTCCCGCGGCGGAGGATGTGGCGGGTCCGGGGGCCCGCAGCGCGCACCACCGCGAACGCGGCGAGCAGGAACAGGCCCCCAACGGCGATGATCGACCAATGATTCCGGGGTGGTGTTGGCGGGGTGTCGTTCATGGTGCGGCAGACTTGCGGGTGCGGACAGTGACCGGGGCACGGACGCTCCCGGTGGATTGGAACCGTACAGTGATCTCCGATGCAGCAGAGCCAAGCAACGTCAACCGCGCCGACCCCGCCCGCGAGCGGAGAACTGGCGAAACAGTACCGTCCGATCGAGCACGAAGGACGCGTCTGGGAGAGCTGGATTTCCGCCAAGGCTTTCCACGCCAACCCCAACCGGGTGGTCAGGGGCGAAGCCAAGCCCTACGCGTCCCTGCCACCGACACCTGGGCCACGCGCTGAACAACACCCTGCAGGATGTTCTGGTCCGGTGCGCCCGCATGCGGGGCTATGAAACGCTCTGGATGCCGGGCACCGATCACGCCGGCATCGCCACACAGGCGGTGGTCGAGTAGCCGCGTGATGAAAGAGGAGAAGAAGCGCCGGACCGACTTCACGCGCGAGGCGTTCGTGGAGAAGATCCAGGCGTTCAAGGACGAGTACGAAGCCACCATCACGAATCACCAAGAAAATGGGCTGCTCGTGCGACTGGGACCGCCAGCGTTCACGATGGATCCGGTCTGCTCGAGAGGCCTTTTTCCGCCTTTTCCGCGACGGGCTCATTTACCGGGGCAAGCGTCTGGTGAACTGGGACCCCGCGCTCCAGACGGCTGTTGCCGATGACGAGTGCTACGACGAGGAACTCGACGCGGCGTTCTGGTATCTGCGGTATCCGCTGGTGCATCCGCACGGCGCGAGCACCGCTCGCGAGCGAGCCAAGGGCGTGCTGCCGCCCAACGACCCCGTGCCCGTGACATGGAGCGAACTCACCTCTCGCGGCTACCTCGACGCCGAGAAGTATCCGCAGGAGGAGCAAGCGTGGATCACCGTGGCGACCACCCGCCCGGAAACGTACCTGGGCGATACCGCTGTCGCTGTGAACCCGCACGACCCGCGGGCCAAGGCACTGCACGGCTTGTGCGCGGAGTTGCCGTTGGTCGGGCGCGTCATCCCGATCGTGGAAGACGCGTACGTGGTGCTGCCCAAGGCGATGGCCCGCGACGACGCGGCCAACGACCCCAAGGCCGAGTATGCCACGGGTTTCCTTAAGGTGACCCCCGCCCACGACGGCAACGATTACGAGTTGTACCAGCGGCACAAGGACCGCATTGACATGTTTGCGGGCGGCGCAGGACGCGGGTTGTGCAACATGATGTCGCCTGACGGGCGAGTGAGCGACAAGCACGGGTGGAGTGACGTGGGCGATGCCCACCTGTTCGTCGGCAAGAAGATGGCCGAGGCCCGCTCACTCGTGGTGAAGGAGTTCGAAGCGCGCGGACTGATGGAAAAGACGCGGCCGTATCGCCACAGCATCAAGCACTCCGACCGCAGCAAGGCGGTCATCGAGCCCTACCTGAGCGATCAGTGGTACGTGAAGGTGACGGATCCGAGGTTGGCCGCGAGTGCGAACGCGGCGCTGGCGACCGAGCAGCGGTCGCACGCGCTGCCTTCGACGCCGGGAAGGGCGGCTTCGTCCGGCGACGCCAAGGACGGCTCGATGCGGTTCTACCCGGCACGGTACTCCAAGACCTTCGAGCAATGGCACGACAACATCCGCGACTGGTGCATCTCGCGCCAGTTGTGGTGGGGGCACCGGATTCCGGTGTGGAGCGGGACATGCGTGGGCGTCGACGGCGACACTCTTGGTCGGCTTGCTGCCCTGAGCCGGAGCGGAAGAATTTGCATCGGCGATTGGGGCATGCACGAGGGCGGAGAACGCAAGACAATCGAAACCCGGTCGGGCACCGACCCGCTGTTCATCTGCGTTCACGACGGGTCTGACACGGAGGCCATTTCACAGATCGAGGCGTTGGGGCTTACGCAAGACCCCGACGTTCTGGACACATGGTTCTCCTCCGCGCTCTGGCCTCTTTCGACGCTCGGCTGGCCCGACGGCGCTCAGGCCGCCAAGGACACCGGCCTCACGGATTTCCCGCAGATGCTCGGGGCGTTCAACCCCACTTCATCGCTCTCGACGGCGCGCGAGATCATAACCCTGTGGGTCTCGCGGATGACGATGTTCAACCGCTACTTCATGGGCGAGGGGCACGGCAGGGGCCCCGTTCCCTTCAGGGACGTCTTTATCCATGCGGTGATCCAGGACGGTGACGGCCGCAAGATGTCGAAGACGCTGGGCAACGGCGTCGATCCTCTCGACATCATCGAGACGCACGGCGCCGACGCCATGCGGTACACCGTCTGCCAGATGGCTACCAACACACAGGATGTGCGCCTGCCTGTTGTGAAAGACAGCAAATCCGGCAAGAACACGAGCCCCAAGTTCGACATCGGCCGAAACTTTGCCAACAAGGTCTGGAACGCCGCCCGATTCACGCTCGGGATGCTCCAGGGTGACGGCGCCACGTTCTCCGAAGCGTTTGACAAGACGGCGCTCACGCTCCCGGATCGCTGGATGCTCTCCCGACTTGCGTCGGCCGTGGATGCCTGCGATCGCGCCTTGGCCAACTACGAGTTTGCCGAATACGCCCAGACGCTTTACGACATCGTCTGGCGAGACTTCTGCGATTGGTACCTTGAAGCGATCAAGCCGACGGTCGCGGCCAACGCCGCGCAACGCGCGGTGCTGTTCAACGTCCTCTCATCGATTCTCCGCTTGCTCCACCCGGTGATGCCGTTCATGACCGAGGCGGTGTGGGAGAAGGTTGGCTCGCTCGAAGCACCGACGGTGCCGGGCCTGAGTCTGCGTTCGTCCGCCAAGGGCGGTTTGTTGTGTGCCGCTGGATGGCCGGCCTGCGACCCGTCGTTGAAGGACGCGGTCGCGGAGACCGAGTTCGGTCGCCTTCAGGGTGTAATCACCGCCATCCGCGAGGTGCGGGCCGCCCAGAACGTCGCACCCAAACGCAAGGCTACTTTGCACGCGCCCGGAACTCACGCCGCGTGGCTGCGTACACACGAGGGATTGGTCTCGACGCTGGCCACACTCGGACGCATCGTGACGGAGCCCCCGCAGGGGCACGCCGCGGCTCTCACGTTCGAGGCCGGGGCCTTCAACCTTTCGGACCTGACCGATCCGGGTGAAACGCAAGGGTCCGTGAGTGAAGCCGAGAAGACGTTCCTGTCGAAACGTAAGTCGGATCTTTCGAAGGAGATCGTGACCTACGAGGGCCGTCTCGCCAGCCCCGGGTACGCCATGAAGGCCCCGCCCGCGATGGTTCAGGAGACCAAGGACAAACTCGACAAGGCCAGGGCTGAACTGATGGTGGTGGAACAGAAGTTACAGGCGTGCAGCGCATGAAACGAATCGCGGTCATTGTGGGAGCCGTCGCCGCGGCGATCGGGGGATTGTGCCTGCACGGGTGCGGCGCCGATCCACGCACGCCCAAATCCAACGCATCTCCCACGGTGGTGAACAACGCCGCGCCGCTGTCGCCCGCGGAACTCGTGCTCAAGAGCGAGCCATGGACGATGGAGTCTGCCTCGGGGCGGACCATCACCACACCGTCGTACCGCCTCTACACCACATCTTCCAAACCGTTCATCGTGGACAACATTCCGGTCTTTCTGGAAACAGCCCTCTCGCATTACACGACCGCGCTCGCGGAGTTGCCGCGGCCCGGCGAGCCGCTCGAGGTCTTTCTGCTCGACACCCGTGCGCAGTGGGAACGCATGACGCAGCGCTTCATGGGAGAAGAAGCGCCGACCTACCTGCGCATCCAGAAGGGCGGATTCACGAGCGACGGGCGGGCCCTGCTCTACGACATCGGCCGGCGTGACACGTTCGCGATCACCGCGCACGAGGGATGGCACGTCTACACGCAGAAGACCTTCCGCAACGCCTTGCCCGTATGGCTCGAAGAGGGCATGGCCTGCTATATGGAGGGATTCCGCTGGGATCCCAACGCGGAAGACCGGCCCACCTTCAAGCCATGGGCAAACTTCGAACGCTTCGACCAGTTGCGTTGGGGCGTGCGGGCCGCCAAGCTCATGCCCCTCGAGACGCTCGTCAACAGCACGCCCCAGCAGTTGATCACAGGCGATGCGGACGCGGCGCTGTTTTACTACGCGCAGGTCTGGGTCTTTGTGCACTTCCTGAACGAGTCATCTGGCGGGGCCTACCGCGGACCGTTGCGAGAGTTCCTCAATGACGCCGCGGGCGGCCGATTGGTGTCCCGAATTCAGACTCAGTTCGGCCAGCGCGCCGCGAACGCGTACGTCTACCGCAAGCGGGGCGTCGACCTGCTCACGATGTACTTCGGCAAGTCCGCCGCGGCGATGCAGCCTGAGTTCGATGCCTTTGTGAACCAGGTTGTCAAGACCGGCACCCGCCAGCAGATCTGGCAGGGCAAGAGCCCGCTGACCGCCAACTGAAGCGCGGGGTGAATCGGTCCCGCGTTGATCACGAACAAACCACGGACGAAAAAACGGCGCACCTTCGGGTGCGCCGTTCTGTGTGTGATCGAGGAATCAAGGCTCTTTCGCGGCGTGCCGCGAGAGGTGATCAGCGGCGGCGACGGCCCGCGACCAATCCGCCCAGACCGAGGAGCGCCAGAGCGCCGGGTGTGGGGACGGTGGTGAAGCGGTCGAAGTTCTCGTACCCGGGTGTTCCGATGGTGCCGCCGAACTGACCATCGCCGAATCCGGGGTTGCCGTTGGCCTGCAGGGCCGGGCTGGCGGGGACGGACTCGTTGCTGGCGTAGCCGCTATCGGAGACGTAGGCCGCGAAGAAATCGATGTTCATGTTCGCGCCGCTGCCGATGGACGCCAGGGGAATCGCGAACTCGCGGAAGTTGGTGCCGTTGCCGGAGAAGGTGCCGTCGTAGCTGATGAAGTTGAGCGAACCGCTGGTCAACTCGAAGGAGACGATGCCGAAGGAACCGATGACGATCGAGTAGTCGGCGAGGAAGCCAGCGGGGAAGGCATCGTCGGCGTTGAGCGCGAGTTCGGTGGAGTTTCGACGACCGCCGTCGGCCTGATCGCTCATGGTCGCGTCGACGAAGCCGCCCGCGCGGGTGTCGAGCAGGATGGTGACGTTGTCGTTGAGGTTGCCGCCGACCTGGAGGCCGATGTACAGGTTGGTGGCGTCGCTGTCAAAGTACATCGTGCCGCCGCCGAGCGTGCCGCCGAAGCCGCCGCCGGCGCCGCGGTATGAATACGTGCCCGAGCCGTACTCGCCCGCGCTCAGCACGCCGTCAACGGCCGCGCCGGCGGGGGTGGTGTCCACGCGAGTATCAACCAGAGCGGCGTTGGCCGCACTTGCAAGCAGGGTGGCGAACAGGGCAATCTTGGTCATGTCTCTCTCCTATGTGCCGCGCGGGAGCGGCGATCTCTCGTCCGATTGCGACCTCACCGGCCGCTGACATTAAGGATATCACGACGCGGCGTTCGCGCCAATGGAATGTGCTTTCAAAGTGCTGTAAATCCGGGGAATTACACTGAGCAATCTGTCCGATAGTTCCCAAGTTACGGGCCGGAAAACACAAGCCGAACGGAATGAAACGCATACACGCGTGGGGGCGCGGATTGGCGGACGCATGTGCCCTTTGCGGGTCGCTCGGCGCGAATGCCCAAGGTGACTCGCGGGTGACGGCGTCCGGACCATGCCTCGCGACGGGCCGCTACACTGCATCAATGGTCGGTTGCCTGATAGACGCCAATCTCAAGCGGATGGAAGTGGGGGGGTTCAAGTTCCCGCTGGGGGTGTATCCCGTCGAGGACATGACGCCCCGTGCGGGATACACGCTGAACTTCGAGCCCGCCGATGGCGACGACGAGGGCGGCGATTGGGAAGAATGGCCGGACAGGTACGTCTTTGACGCGGTGCTGTCTGCAGAGCGGGTGCCGGCGCTGTGTAGGCTCTTGCTCTCTCTGCTCCCGGGCCGGGTGTACCCGATCCTGGATGTTCTTGGGCACGACGCGTTCCGCGAGGTGGACCCGTACATCGCGTACGAGACCGTGCCGGTGGAGGTGTTCACCGACGCCATCCGTCGCTTCAAGGATTTCTTCTTCGAGGACGGCATGTGCGGATTCGGTGCGATGGCGGAAGAGCCGTTCCTGTACGTGTTCGTCGACGAACACAAGATCGTCACCATCCGCGCCGAGCCGACGCTCAAAGAGCGCGTCGAGAAGCTCCTGAAGGCCTTCGATCTGGAACAGATCGAAGAGCCCGCCGGCGCCGACGCCGCGTCGCACGAGCATCGGACCGTGCTGTTGATGCCCGAAGACAAGCCCGAGCTGCTCGGCGTGGACGAGATCGTGGAACAACTCCGCGACCGCTGGCAACTGGTGCTCAACGTCGATCCCGACACCAACCTCGACGACGAGGGCAAGGACCTTGGAATCACCGCCTGGCGGTGCGTCGTTCGCGTGGAAAATCAGGGCCAGCCTGCGAAATACGCCGAGTTGCTCCTGCACGCGGACTGCCTGCGGGTCGCCGAGGAGGCCGCGATGACTTCGGTGGAAAAGCTCGCGGGCAAGAAAGGCGGCGATCCAGAAGACCTCGTGATCGTCGCCTCCGACCGCCTGACCGCCGAGATGTTCGACGACATGCTGGCCGCGCTTCCCAAGAAGGTCAAACGGCCGTCCCCCGGGCCTGTCGTGTCGGGCGTGGTCAAGACCTGCCGCTGGCTGTAGGCGACGGAACTTTCGCGGATTCGCGGAATTCCCGCAACCCGCGGCGCTCCCGCCGGTTCACATTCTCACACCCGCGCCCACCCGTAGTGGGCGTGAGATGCTCACAACCCGAAGGAGCCCTGCATGTCAGGCGACCCGTGACCGGCACGAGCGTTCGTGGTGCTGCTCAATCGTGCCAACGCACGCCGAACGGCCGACCCCCGCTGCATCGTCGCGATCAAGCCGTTCGCCCCCGAAAAATTCCTACCGAGATTGGGTTGCAACTTGTCCGCGATGTGGTTATCTTCATGCCTCCTATTTGGAATAGGTCCGCCCGGAGTGCAAAGTCCGGGCGAGGTTTGGCATCGGGCAGCGTGATCCTGACAGAGTTGGCTCGGCGGCGTTCGAAGCGTGGGGGTAGGGGGTGGGGGGCTTGAGGCCACGCGGGTCTCAAGGGTCACGCTCGCGCCGAAAAGTGTGGGGCCGGACGGAGCGAGGGTTGCCCTCCTACGTTTGGTCCTTCCACGGTGGATGAGGCGGCTTGGGTTTCGTCGGCTCTTTGGCTCCGGGGCGTGAAAATCCGGGGCGGGACCGAACCAGGCGTGTGGGCTTCAGCTTCGCGTGGGTGAGCGAGTTCGGATTTGTTTTATTCCCTTCCGGGATTTCAGAGACCCGGATTCAGGGACAAAGGGCTGCCTTTGGAGAAGCACATGTCGATTGGCAACTCGGTCGCGCTGGGTCGTTCCGTCCGTTCCGTGGGTTCGCTGTTGGCCGCGGCTGGCTTGGCCGGCGGCGTGCTCGCAGCACCCGGCATCGCCTTCGGGCAATCCGCGGTCCACGGCGAAGTCGCTTCGACGCCCACCGCGGCATCCCGGATGGCGGAGGTCGTTGACCTTCTCGCCGCGGGCAAGATCGTCGCGGCCAAGTCCATTCTCACTGATCTGACGACCCGTGAGTCCGGGATCGCCATGACGGATTCCGAGCGGGCCAAGGCCTTCACGCTCCTCTCCAACGCCAATCGCCGGCTCAAGAGCATGGCTCCCACCGATGTGAGCTTGCAGACCGCCGAGGAGTGCCTCGCGAAGGGTGACTACGTCACCTTGGAAAAGCACGCCAACGCAGTGATCGCGGCTCCCAAGGCCACCAACGAACAGTCCGCGGCCGCTCGCGAACTGCTCGAGAAGGCCGCCGCCGCCAAGGCCGGGCTGACTCCGAAGGTCGCCGCCACCCTCGACCGCATCAATGCCGATTATGAAGCCGGCCGCGTGAAGGAAGCCAAGGCCGCTCTGGACTCTCTGAACCGTTCGGGCGTCGTCCTCTCCCCCGATCAGGAGAAGATGGTCACGTCGCTCCAGACGTTGATTGTTGAGACCGAACAGGTCAAGGCCGGCCACATCGCCGCCGCACCGGGCATGTTCCAGCCGGGCGTGATCAAGCCCCGCAATCCGCAGCCGGCTCCCAAGCCCGCCGAACCCCCGGCCCAGCCGCCCGCCGCGGAAGCGCCGGCTCAGCCTGCCCCGGCAGCCCAGCCTCCGGCGCAGCCCGCGCCCGCCGCCGCTGAACCGCCCGCGCAGCCGGCCCCCGCGGCTCAACCCCCGGCCCAGCCTCCCGCTGATCCCATCGCCGAAGCGATGAAGTGGGACGCGCTCTCTATTCTCGCCGAGGCGGATCAGGCGTTCGACAAGGCCCAGTACAACGAAGCCGTCAAGAAGTACGAGCACGTGCTCGGTGCCCGTGCCGACATGCTCACCGCCGACCAGAAGGCGCACGCCGAGAAGAACCTCGCCGAGGCAAAGGTCCGCATGGGCAGCAACGTCGGCGTCGAGGGCAAGATCCTCGACAACTACGTCCGCGACACCAAGCTCCGCAAGGAGGAGTCGCTCGCCCAGTACGCCAACAACATGGAGCAGGCCAAGGCCGCGCTGGATTCGGGCAATACGGGCGCCGCCCGTGACAAGGCCGCCGCGGCACGGTTGAACGTCACCAGTGCTCGCGAACTCTTCAGCGCGACCGAACTCGAGGACTACGGCCACCGGGTCGATGAGCTCCAGACCGCAATCGACCGCCGCCAGGCGGAGATCGAGACCACCGAGAAGATCAAGAAGGCCGAGGAAATCAAGAGGGCCGCCGAGACACAGGCGATGACCGCGGCCCAGACCAAGGCCCGCAAGATCACCGAGGCGTTTGAACGCGTCCGCGCCCTGCAGATGGAACTCAAGTACGAGGAAGCCATCCAGGTTCTGGACCAGATTCTGTTCCTTGACCCGATCAATCCCACGGCACTGATGCTCCGCGACACGCTCTCGGACACCATGATGTACCGCCGGGCGATGACCACGATCGAGACTCAGCGGGGCTCTTACGCCCGCCAGAGTCTGGAGAACATTGAAGCCCTCATCGCTCCGGATTACCTTGTTAAATACCCGGCCGATTGGCCGAGCATCTCGAACATCCGAGGCCAGCCCACGGCCTTCCAGGAGCCGGAAGAAAACCGCAACGCGTACGCCGTGCTCGAGTCCAAGACCGTTCCGGTCGACTTCAAGGACGCGACTCTTGAGAGCATCGTCGGCTTCATCGCCGCGGTGACCAACCTCAACGTCGACGCCGATTGGGAAAAGCTGCAGGAAGCCGGCATCGACCGCGATGCGACCGTCTCGCTGCGTCTTACGAAGGTGCCGGTCAAGACGATCCTTGACCGCGTGCTGGAGAAGGTCAGCAAGGATTCCTCGAACGGGGCCGCGTACGCCATCAACGGCGGCGTGGTGACGATTTCGACGCGCGAAGCGATCAACCGCACCAAGAGCATCCAGATCTACGACATCAAGGATCTGCTGATCGAGGTGCCCAACTACGACAACGCCCCGCAGTTTGACCTCCAGAGCGTGCTGCAGAGCGCGGGCCAGGGCGGCGGCGGCAACCAGAGCCCCTTCCGCGAAACAGGCAACCAGAACGACAAGGGATCGGGCCGCCGCACCATCGAGGAGCGGACCAACGAGCTGATCAACATCCTTACGACCAATGTTGATCCCCAGGGCTGGCAGGAGAACGGCGGCGACGTCGGCTTCATCCAGCAACTCCAGGGCAGCATGATCATTACGAACACGCCCGCCAACCACCGGGCGATCAACGGTCTGCTCAACAAGCTGCGTGAAATCCGCGCGATGCAGATCAACGTCGAGACCCGCTTCCTGCTCGTGAGCACCAGGTTCTTCGAGCAGATCGGCTTCGATCTGGACGTGTACTTCAACGACAACAACAACCAGGTCCGCGCCGCTCGCGCGGCGA
>JBGAMO010000186.1:0-9596 GCA_044222845.1 Phycisphaerales bacterium | reverse complement strand
GACCCCCGCAACCCGCCCCCCGACGCATCCAGAACCGGCCCCACGCCGAACAATGGATGACCATGACCACGCGCGCCACGACCGTCGGAGAACTGCGAGCACAAGGCTGGCGATCGCGGAGCGTCAAGCGCGAACTGCGTGACAACCTCACCGCCGCCCTCCGCCGTGGCGACGACCTCTTCCCCGGCATCATCGGCTACGAGAGCACCGTGATCCCCGAGATCGTCAACGCCGTGCTCGCCGGCCACGACATCCTCTTCCTGGGCGAGAAAGGCCAGGGCAAGAGCCGCCTCATGCGCATGCTCGCCCGATTCCTGGACGACGCCGTCCCGTACCTCGATGTCCCCGGCTGCCCCGTCCACGAAGACCCCTTCGCCCCCATCACCCGCGCCGGCCGCGAGTACGGCGCCGCCGCGGGCGACGGCGCCAAGATCGCCTGGTGGCCAAGGGCCGAGCGCTACGCCGAACGCCTCAGCCCCGGCACCAAGTTCGCCGACATCATCGGCGAGATCGACCCCGCCAAGCTCCTCAGCGGCACCAGCATGGGCGCCGAAGACGCCCTGCACCTGGGCCTCATCCCCCGCATGCACCGCGGCATCTTCGCCATGAACGAACTGCCCGACCTGGACGACCTCGTGCAGGTCGGCCTCTTCAACATCCTGGAAGAGCGCGACGTGCAGATCCGCGGCTACCCCATCAAGTTCGATATCGACGTCCTGGTCCTCTTCAGCGCCAACCCCAGCACCTACAACCGCAGCGGCAAGGTCATCCCGCAGCTCAAGGACCGCATCGGCACCACCGTGCAGACTCACTACCCCAGAACCCGCGACGCCGGCATCCAGATCATGGAGGACGAATCCCGCGTCGACCTGGGCGGCGAGTTTCCCGTCGCCGTCCCCCGCTTCATGAAGGAAATCGTCGAGGAGATGTCCATCGCCGCCCGCAAGAGCCGCTACGTCGACCACGCCAGCGGCGTCTCGGCCCGCTTCTCCATCGCCAACTACCGCACGATGATCGCCTCGGCGCGCCAGCGGGCCATCCGCCTGGGCGAAAAGCCCGCGGTGCCCCGCATGAGCGACCTCGCGCACTTCCACGCCTCCGCCGTGGGCAAACTCGAACTCGACATGATGGGCGCCCACCAGATGAGCGAGCGCCAGACCCTGGACTCCATCCTCGCCGAAGCCGTCAAGACCGTCTTCCAGGAGTACGTCGACCAGCACGGACTGGAAGAAATCGCCGACGTCTTCGCCAAGGGCGTCAAGATCGAAGTCGGCGACATGCTCCCCAGCGCCCACTACGAGACCATCCTGAAGCGCGTGCCCAAGGTCTGGGAAAAGGCCTTCGAGGTCAACGCCGCCGCCGACGCCGCCGTCCGCGCTTCATGCGTCGACGCCGCCGTCCGCGCTTCATGCGTCGAGTTCGTCCTCGCCGGCCTCTGGGCCGGCGACAAAGTCTCCCGCGCCGAGCGCCACGGCCGCGTGATGTACGACGTCAAGTAACCCTATGGGTGGCCCGACGGTCCCCGTCGGTCTTCTCTGGCGTTCGCACCCGCCTATGCCAATCGCCGCGGGCATCCGGGCGTCACGTGTCAACCTGTCACCACGACCGCAGCACACCGACCCTGAGCCGTGCGGCAAATTCCGACGGAGATACGAGCCCCGGGCAGCAGTCAGGACTGCTTCCCCTGATGCCCGATGCCTGATGCCCGATGCCTCCCGGTATCACACATAAAACACAAACTTGAGCACCAGCACCACCCCCACCGCGATGCTCCCCACCGCCAGGAAGTACGCGATCCCCAGCGGCAGCCCCAGCAGCGCCGCCTTCCAGAACTCCCGCCGACGGGGCAGCGTCGAGTAGTAGATCGCAATCGTCCCGCCGATCCACAGGCACACAAACAAGAACGTCAACCAGTAGACAAAGTTGCGTTGGAACATGAACACCGGCACGCCGCCGATGATCCCCACCCCCGGCGAGATCAGCAGCGCCAGCCGCGCCGTCATGCAGTTCGCCATCCGCTTCGCAGCCGCCCTTGCATACGCCGCCGCCGACAGGCTGCCCCCGCACTCCGGGCACGCCGCCATTCCCCGCGGCAGCCCCGCCAGCGCATAATCACAGTGCGGGCAGTACGCGGACTCGCTCATCACGCCGGCGCTCTGCGGGCTGGAAGGTGTGTCCGCCACGCCCAAGGTTACTCCGACTCTGCGGCCGCCACCCTCACTCCCCCGCCGCCAACCTCGCCTCAACCTCCGCCTCCGTCAGCAACTTCCCCTCGCTCGCCGCCACGATCGCCGTCCCCATCGCGTCCCCGCTCACGTTGATCACCGTGCGACACATGTCCAGCACGCGGTCAACCGCCAGGATGATCGCGATCCCCTCCGTCGGCACCTTGATGTGGTCCAGCACGATCGCCATCACCACCAGGCTCCCGCCCGGGATGCCCGGAACGCCGATCGAGAGCAGCGCCGCGAGCATCGCCACCGAGAGATTGTCCGTGAACGAAAGCGGTATCCCGTACAACTGCGCCAGGAACGTCACCACCACCGCCTGGTACAGCGCCGTCCCGTCCATGTTGAACGAAACGCCCAGCGAGCACACGAAACTCGACACATCCTCCGACGCCCCCAGCCTGTCGCGGCAGCACTCCATCGTCACCGGCAGCGTCGCCGCCGAACTCGAACTCGTGAACGCCACCATCTGCGCCGGGCCCAGCGCCCGGAAGTACCGCGCGAACCCCACCTTGTTGCTTCTGGGCGTGAGCAGCGTCGTCAGCCCCGGGTAGAGCACGAACAGGATGATCGCCAGCCCCGCGACCACCACCACGCAGTACACCGCCAGCGCCTTGAACACGCCGAACCCCAGCCCCGCCAGCAGCACCGACACCAGCGCGAACACCGCCACCGGCGCCGCGTGCATGAGCAACTGCACCAGCCGCAGCACCGCTTCCGCGATGCCCTCGCAGAACGCGATCACCGGCCGCGACTTCTCCACCGGGATCAGCGTCAGCCCCAGCCCCAGCGCGATCGACAGCACCACCACCTGCAGCATGTTCGCTTCCGCGATCGCCTGGAACGGGTTCGTCGGGATCGCCCCCATGATCATGTTCCACACGCTCAGGGCCGACGCCTGCTGCTCCGCCGCGTTCGCCGAAGCAACATCCTGCCCCGGCAGCGCAGAACGCGCGACCTCGCCCGCGAACGCCCCCGGCCGCACGAGCGTCGTCAGCACCACGCCCAGCGTCGACGACGTGAACCCGGTGAACAGGAAGATCGCGATCGTCTTGCCCCCGATCCGCCCCAGCTTCCGCGGGTCCCCCAGGTTGGCCACCGCCGCCGTCAGCGAGAACAGCACCACCGGCACCGCGATGAACCGCAGGCACCGGATGAACAACTGGCCCGTGAACGTGCACAGTTGCAGCCCCGCCCTCACCAGCCCCGCGCCCGTCGACGCGCCGGCGTTCGCCGCGTCCGTCTTGCCCGCCAGCCACGCCGCGGCGTTGCCCACCCCCAGGCTCTGCCACGTGGCGCTGGTCCAGTAGAGATTGACCGCCATGCCGACGACGATGCCCACCAGCATGCTGATCACGATCTTGACGTGCAGGGGTAGTTTCCGGAACATCGGGCAGAGGCTACGCACGCAGCCGCCGACCGGCCGCGGAGGTGTCCCCGTCCCCGGGGCCGCGCGAACGCACGGTCCAGGAGCGCACATCGCGCCCCGGGAGGCCGAGAATCCTCGATTCACATCCGTTTGGTGGTTATCCGCCCACCCCTCCCCGACCCCCTTGACCTATTCTTACCCCGTCGTATCACACCAGTGGGAGGCAGTATGGCCAACAAGAGCTCGTACATTGAGTTGAAAATGCCCCCGCGCAAGCGCATCGCGCTCGTGGCGCACGACAACAAAAAGCAGGACCTCATCGAATGGGCCCTCTGGAACCGCGGCGTTCTCGCCGCCCACGAGGTGTACGCAACCGGAACCACCGGCCGAATCATGGAAGCCGAGCTGGGCATCAAGGTCCACCGCGTGCACAGCGGCCCCCTGGGCGGTGATCAGCAGATCGGCGCCAAGATCGCCGAAGGACAAATCGATTTCCTGGTCTTCTTCTGGGACCCCATCGCCCCCATGCCCCACGACCCCGACGTCAAGGCCCTGCTGCGCATGGCGGTGGTTTGGAACATCCCCGTCGCCTGCAACCGGGCGAGCGCGGACTTCATGGTCAACTCCATGCAGATGAAGAGCGAATACGTCCGGCGCGTGCCGGACTACGGCGAGCACACGGACGTGGACCCGATGAGGTCGTGGATCGACAAGGAATCCCCGACGGTGTGACGGCGTGACGAACAGGCAATCTGTGCCGGGCGAACCGAGCCCTCGTGGTATCATTCAGCGGTTGTTCGAGTAGAGTGTCCTTTCTGATCTGGGTCTTTTCGGGGATGGTGCGTCCGGACGCGCCGTCGACTGTGTATTTCGGTGCCGCGCATGACTGCTCATGGCGACAACTCCGGCCCCGCGTATCCAGAGATGAAGGATTCCTCCGACGCGGACCGGATCCTCCCCCTGGTCTACGACGAGCTGAGGCGGCTGGCGCGGGCGCGGCTCGCGCACGAGCCCGCCGGCCAGACCCTCCAGCCCACCGGCCTGGTGCACGAGGCCTACCTCCGCCTCGCCAACGAAAAGGACGCCAAGTGGCAGAACAAGGGCCACTTCTTCGCCGCCGCCGCGGTCGCCATGCGCCGCATCCTGATCGAGCGGGCCCGCCGCAAACGCACCCGCAAGGCCGCCGACGCCAACCGGCCCGTCACGGAGCTCGAAAGCGGGCAGGACATCGACTCCATCGACCTGCTCGCGCTCGACGCCGCCCTCACCAGACTCGCGGCGTTTGATCGCCGCCTCGCCGAGGTCGTGCACCTGCGCTTCTTCGCCGGCCTCAGCGTGGAGCAGACCGCCGAGATCATGCACGTGGGCGAACGAACCGTGAAGCGCGACTGGAACTTCGCCCGCGCTTGGCTGCGCGAACAGATGGAGCAGTCGCGTTGAGCCAGCCGTCGGAAAACGCAGGGGACTTCATGAACGCGGATCAACTCGGCGAGGTGCGCCGCCACTTCGACGCGGCCAGCGAACTCTCGGGCGTCCAGCGCGCCGCGTACCTCGAAGCCAAGTGCCCGGACACGGGCGTGCGTTCGGCGGTCGAGCGTCTGCTCGCGCTGCACGATTCGGACACCCCGTTCATGGACAAGCCCGCCGCAGAATCCGTCACGCTGGCCGAGATGGAAGCCGGCGACGATCCCCTGCTGGGCAAGCAGTTCGGCCGGTACCAGATCATCGACATCCTGGGCGCGGGCGGCATGGGCATGGTGTACCGCGCCCGCCAGGAACAACCCCGCCGCACCGTCGCCCTCAAGGTCATCCGCACCCCCTTCGCAACAGCGGAGCTGTTCAAACGCTTCCGGCACGAGGCCGAGGCCCTGGGCCGCCTCAAGCACCCCGCGATCGCCCAGATCTTTGAAGCCGGCACCGCCCCCGACCCCGCCGGCCGCGAGACCCCGTTCTTCGCGATGGAACTCGTGAACGGTCGACCGCTGCTGGAGGCCGCCGCCGGCCTCCCCGTGCGCGCCAAGCTCGAACTCTTCGCCCAGGTCTGCGACGGCGTGCAGCACGCCCACCAACGCGGCGTGATTCACAGAGACTTGAAGCCCGGCAACGTGCTCGTCGAAACCGTCGAGGAATCCTCCACCTCCGCCGCGGACGCAACCCGCAAGACAATCTCCACACCCGGCCTCTCCCCCAAAATCCTGGACTTCGGCATCGCCCGGCTCGCCGACCGCGACGCCGCGACAACGGTGCTCACCAACTCAGGCCAGATCGTGGGAACCCTGGCCTACATGAGCCCCGAGCAGGTCCGCGGCGACGGCCACGGCGTCGACGAACGCAGCGATGTCTACGCCCTGGGCGTGATCCTGTACGAGATGCTCACCGGCCAACTCCCCTACGCCGTACGCGGCAAGGCCATCGGTGAAGCCGCTCGAATCATCTGCGACAACGACCCCACCCTCCCCGCGACCCACGCCCGCAGCCTGCGCGGCGACCCCGAGACCATCGTGCTCAAGGCCCTCGAAAAGGACCCCGCACGCCGCTACCAATCCGCCGGCGACCTCGCCGCCGATGTGCGCCGCCACCTCACCGACATGCCCATCGTCGCCCGCCCGGCGACCACCACCTACCAGCTGCGCAAGTTCGCACGCCGCCACAAGGCCCTCGTCGTGGGCGTCGCCGCGGTCATCGTCGCCCTCGCGGCGGGAGTCGTGGGCACCACGATCGGCCTCCTGCAGGCCAAGGACGCCCAGAAACTCGCGGAAGATCGGGAAATCGTCGCCAAGCAGGAAGCCCGCAAGGCAACCAAGTCCGTCGAGTTTCTGGTGAACATGCTCACCGGCGCGGACCCCGACAAGACCGCCGGCCGCGACGTGACGGTGAAGGAACTGCTGGACCAGTCCGCCGCGGGCGTCGATGAAGATCTCAAGGACGAGCCCCAGATCCACCTGACCGTCGAAGACGCCATCGCCCGCACGTACCGCGCCATCGGCGACGCCGACAAGGCCGAAGCGCACGCCAGGCGGGTACTGGAACTGACCGGCCAGGTCCGCGGCCCGCAAAGCCTGGAAGCCGCCAAGGCCGAACATCTGCTCGCCCGGATCTGCCAGGATCGCCACGAATGGCCCGAATCCGTGACCCACGCGACGCGCGCGCTGGAGATTCTGCAAGGGCTGGAGAAGCCCGACGAGCTCGAACTCGCCCGCGTGCTGATCGTGCTCTGCTCCGCGTACGTCTCGCTTGAAAAAGTGACCGAAGGCGAGCGCTACGCCCGCCAGTCCTACGAACTCGCCACCCGCATCGGGAGCGACGAGGACATCGCCGTCGCTGCCGGCCAACTCTCGGAGATCCTGCAGCGCATCGGCGGGCCCACGGCATCGGCCGAAGGCCTCGCGATGGCCCGTCAGTTCTACGAAGTGACGGACAAACTCCACGGCCAGAACCACACCGCGACCCTCCAGGCCAAGCAGGACCTGGGCTGGTACCTCAAGGCCGAGCAGAAGTCCGCCGAGGCCGCGCCCCTCCTCGAGCAGGTCGCCGACTCCTACGCGACGCTCTACGGGCCCAAGCACCGCAAGACCGCTCACGCCCTGACCCTCGTCTCCTCGGTCCGCCAGGACCTGGGAGACTACAAGGGCGCAGAAAAAGCCGTGGTCGATGCCATCACCGCGTTGCGGGAAAACGCCCCCGGCAGCACCGAACTCGGCGGCGCCTTGTGGCGGTTGGGCATCGTGCGATCGCGGATGAAGGACTATCCCGGCGCGGAAGCCGCCCTGCGAGAGTCCGTCGAACTGCGAGAGAAACTCAACGACCCGAATCTCTCTGGCACCCTGAGCAACCTCGCGGGCGTGATCCAGAAGCAGGGCAAGCCCAGGGAATCGCTCCCGCTGCAGCGGCGCGCTGTCGAACTGCGGCGCCAGCAGGGCGTCGTGCGCTCGGATTTCGGCACGCTGCTCAACAACCTCGCAAACTGCCTCGAAGAGTGCGGAGAGTTCGAGGAGGCGGAACAGACCTTTAAAGAGTCCATCGAGTTCGACAAGAAGGTCCGGCCCGGCAACCCGCTCAACGGCCTCAACCTGCGGCCGTACGCATCGTTCCTCATCGCCCGCGGCCGCCACGCCGAAGCCGAACCCCTGGCCCGCGAGGCCGCGGAACTCACCAAGGCGCAGCCCCCGGTCGTGCGCATCACCGTGCTGACCGCCCTCAAGATGTCGCTCGAAGGCCAGCACAAGGACGCCGAAGCCGCGGACATCGCCGCGCAGATCGAGACCCTCAAGGCCCCGACCCCCGCCGCCAAGTAACAGGCGTTTCCACGCGTATCGCGCCGAAGCGAGCCGCCCGCGCGCGGAATCCAAAACACAAAATCCCCGGCCCGCTCGGCCGCGAAAGAGGTGTGTCCCCGGCGACGCTGTTCAGCGTCGAAGCGGGGTGACTCACAACCGAGGCGGTAGCGCCACGGGCCCGCAGGGCCCGGCGCTATCGCCACGGACAGGATTCTCACCAGAGGAGCAACGCATGAAACAGCAACGGATGGGGAGTGTGGCGGCACTGGTCACGGCGGCCTGCTGCGCCCTCGCGATGGCCTCCAGCCACCGCGAAGCGCCGGGCATCACCTCGATGCCCAAGGTGGACGCCACGGACTTCTACATGTTCAACAGCTATGAAACCGGGCGGGAGGGATACGTCACGATCGTGGCCAACTACCAGCCCTTCCAGACGCCCTACGGCGGCCCCAACTTCTTCCAGATGGACCCCGACGCCGTCTACGAAATCAACATCGACAACGACGGCGACGCCCGGCCCGACGTCGTCTTCTCGTTCCGATTCAACAACGTCAGCAAGGACCTCTCCATCCCGGTCGGCAACGCCAACGTGCCCGTCGCGCTCTACAACCTGGGAATGATCGGCCCCGCCGCCTCCGCCACCGGCGCGCTCAACATCACCGAGTCCTACAACGTGAGCGTCTCCTACGAGGACTCCCGCGGCCGCAAACGCAGCGCCCTCGCACGCGACCCCGCCAGCAACTCCGTGTCGTTCCGCAAGCCCGCCGACCACGTGGGCAACAAGACCTTCGGTGATTACGAGGCCTACGCCCGCAACCACATCTCCACGTTCACCCTGCCCGGCTCCGACCTCACCGGCCGCGTCTTCGTCGGCCAGCGCAAGGACCCGTTCATCGTGAACCTGGGCGAGGCCTTCGACCTGGTCAACCTCAACCCCGTGGGCGCGCCCGACGCCAAGGCCGACACCCTCGCCGACGACAACGTCACTTCCATCATCATCGAAGTGCCCGCCTCCTACCTGCGCAAGGGGACCGAAAAGGTGATCGGCGGCTGGACCTCCGCCAGCCTCCCGCAGTCGCGCGCCCTGCGCCGCGTGGCGTCGTTCGACACGCCCTCCTTCGGCACCGGCCCGGCCGTCCAGGTCTCGCGCCTGGGCATGCCGCTCGTCAACGAGCTCGTGATCGGCGTGCGCGACAAGAACAAGTTCAACGGCAGCCTGCCCAAGGACGACGCCCAGTTCCTCACCTACGTCACCAACCCCACGCTCCCCGAGATCCTCAAGATCCTCTTCGGCGTCACGCCCCCCTGCCTGCCCCGCAACGACCTGGTCGCCATCTTCCTCACCGGGCTCGACGGCCTCAACAAGCCCGCCAACGTCCGGCCCGCCGAGATGCTGCGCCTCAACACCGACACCGTCGCGATCCCCGTCAAGCCCAAGGGCATGCAGAACCGCCTGGGCGTCCTCGGCGGCGATCTCCAGGGCTTCCCCAACGGCCGCCGGCCCGGCGACGACGTGGTCGACATCGCCCTGCGGGCCGTGATGGGCGCCGCGATCCCCGACGCCGGTCAGACCGGAGGTTGCGCCCCCAGCGGCGCTCTGCCGTACACCGACGGCGCACTCTGCAACGACTCGTTCTTCGACGATTCGTTCCCGTACCTCAGGACGCCAATCTCCGCGTCTCCCAACACCGGCGGATAATCTCAGCCCCCGCGCACGCGAGT
>JBGAMO010000185.1:0-9773 GCA_044222845.1 Phycisphaerales bacterium | reverse complement strand
TGCCCGGCGGACTTCAACCAGGACGGGGGCATCGACGGGGCGGACGTGCAGGCGTTCTTCGCGGCGTGGGAAACCGGAAGCCCCGCGGCGGATGTGAACCAGGACGGCGGCGTGGACGGGACGGACGTGGAGGTCTTCTTCGCGGCGTGGGAGTCCGGCGTCTGCTGACAACTCGCGCCACCGGACTTGCAAGGCACGCGATCGGACTGTGAGGATGGCCCGCGGTCGCGACGATGGTCGTCACGCGGGCCGCGTGAACCATGCATTGGGTCATGGCCACGCCCGCTTGCCCTTGCGCTCGAGGACTATCAGTGTCGGATACCGGCCGGAGGGGCTTGCCTTAACCATGTGGGATAATCGCGCGCCCATGGTTCGGGGAAATTTCCGGCATGGACACTGCCGAGACTTCGCGCAGAATTTACTGCTTGGCGCCCGAAGCGCGGTTGAGGCACTTCGGATCATGGCGCGCCGCGACTTGGTCCGGTTTGCAAGTCCGGCACGCCCAGAGCTCAAGACAAGGAGATTCCAATGCGCCGATTCCTCCTGACTTGCGCCGCGATGTGCGGGGTGTGGCTGTTGGCCGAGCCCGCCCTGGCGCAGCGAAGCACCCCCCAGCAACTGACCGCGCCGGGCGGAGCCGCGAATGGGTATTTCGGCAACGCCGTGGCCGTGGATGGGGACACGATGGTGGTAGGAGCGTACAACAGCGAAATGGCCCACGTGTACCGCTGGACCGCAACGGGGTGGACATTCGAGGCCGCGCTCAGCGCCGATGACGGCGGGGCGTCGATTTTCTTCGGCGGTTCAGTCGCGGTTGCCGGGGAGGTGGCGATCATCGGGGCGCCGGGCGAAAACGGCGGCCGCGGCGCGGTGTACGTATTTCATCGCGTCGGCACCATGTGGACGCACGAAGCGAAGCTGGTCGCGTCCGACAGAGTCGAGTTTGCCTTCTTCGGCCGGTCGATCGCGATCTCCGGCAACTCGGTGCTGGTGGGGGCGGATTGGGACATGATCGGCATCAACTGGCAGCAGGGTTCGGTGTACGTTTTCACCAGAACCGGATCGATCTGGACGCAGCAGGCCAAGCTGACCGCCTCGGATGGAGGGGAGTACTACCGATTCGGTCACTCTGTTGCTGTTGAAGGCGACGTCGCCCTGATCGGAGCGCCCGAGAGCAACGTGGGCGGCAATCCGTCTCAGGGTGCGGCGTACATCTTCACACGATCGGGAACAACGTGGACCCAGCAAGCCAAGCTCACCGCCCCGGATGGCGAATCCGGAGACGAGTTTGGCCTCTCGGTCGGCCTCTCCGGAACCACCGCCGTGATCGGGGCGGCGAGCGACGACGCGGGCGTGAGCGCCAACCAGGGTTCAGCGTACGTTTTCACAGGCTCGTGCTCGGCGTGGACGCAACAGGCGAAGCTCACGGCGCCGGACGGCGCGGCCGAGGACTTCTTTGGCTTGTCCGTCTGCATCGACGGTGAAACCGCGATCGCCGGATCGCACGGGAACACCGTGAACGGCAACGCACGCCAGGGGTCCGCGCACATCTTTACGCGTTCCGGGGCAACGTGGACACGGCAGACCAAGCTCACCGCCCCGGACGGCGCCACCGAGGATGCCTTCGGTTACTCAGTTGCGATCTCGGGGGACACGGCGCTGATCGGCGCGGGATGGGACGACATCGGAACCAACGTCAATCAGGGCTCGTCGTGGGTCTTTTCCCGCGCGGGCGATGTGTGGATTGGCCCCGATTTCAAGATCATCGCGCCCGGCGTAGGCGCGAACGAGCGGTTCGGCTGGTCGGTCGCTGTTTCGGGCGACACGGCGCTGATCGGCGTGCTTGAAGACCGGCAGGTCGGATACGCCTATGTGTTCACCCGATCGGGCGCGATCTGGGTTCAGCAGGCCCGACTCGGCGCGATCGACGTCGGGCCCTACGACATGTTCGGGAGCGCGGTTTCGCTCTCGGGAAACACAGCCCTGATCGGCGCGTTCAACGACGACGTGGGCGTCAACGGCCAGGAGGGCTCCGCGTATGTGTTTGTCCGCTCGGGCACGACCTGGATGCTGCAAGCCAAGCTCGCCGCGTCGGACGGCGCGTGGTTGGACAAGTTCGGCTACTCCGTCAGCATCTGCGGCGACACGGCGCTTGTGGGCGCCTATGGAGAGGACTCGGTTCCGGGCGGCGATGTGGGGATGGAGCGAGGTTCTGTCTACGTGTTTGTCCGAACCGGAACGACGTGGGCGCAGCAGGCCAAGCTCACGCTCGCGCCCGAAATCTCCACTCGTGTATTTGGAAAGTGCGTCGCTCTCGCGGGCGACACGGCGCTGATTGGTGCGCCCGGCGAGGGCGTGGGCATCGACTTGGGCAGAGGTGCGGCCTATGTCTTCTCGCGCACGGGCACGGCGTGGGCCCAGCAGGCTCGCCTTAGCGCCTCCGACGGCTCGGCGGGCTACGGGTTTGGAACAAGCGTCGCGCTCTCGGGAGGTACCGCGCTGGTCGGATCGCCGGGGTGGGGAGGCAACGAACAGGGGGCCGCGTACGTGTTCGCGCTCGCCGGGACGACTTGGTCTCAGGAGGCCGAGCTCATGGCGTCGGACCATACCGGTCTGGATCACTTCGGCGCGTCCGTGGCGCTCTGCGATGACACGGCCCTGATCGGTTCGCCCGATGACGACATCGACGGCCGGTTCGATCAAGGATCGGTGTACGTCTTTTATCGTTCAGGCACACTCTGGACCGAGTTGACCAAGTTCACGGCGCCCGACGGTGAGGCGGGCGACCAGCTCGGCCGCGCCGTCGCGACCGCGGGAAGCACCGCTCTCGCGGGAGCGCCGAACGATGACATCCTCGCTGAATCGGACCATGGATCGGCGTACGCGTTCAGCGTCACCGCCGCAGATTTGCCGCTTGCGATCAATCAAACCCTCGGCACCACCTTTGCGTCGCTGTCGGCGGCCGTGCTCGCGGCGCAGTCGGGTCAGCAGATCACGGCCACCCCGGCCGCGTGGCGCGGCGTCAGCAGTCTCGACACCGCGGGCCGCACGCTTCTGCTGGGCAGCCTGGGAGATCTGCGCACCCTTGCGGCATCAACCCTGACACTCGGAAACGCCTCCTCTATCAGCACGCCCGCGAGCGATTCGATGAGCTTCTTCGGCTCGGTTCGCGTTTCGGCGGACGCGGGGGTCTCCGTGGAGTCCGGCTCGTTCCTTCTGGGCTCGCGCGGTACGCTCACGGCGAGCGCCGACTCGTCCCTGGTGATCGACGCGACCAGCGCCGAACTCCAAGGAGGGGTCGTTCTTGAACAGGGGGCGTCGCTTGTGGTTGCCGGGGAAGCCATGACCTCCGGGCGGGTCGAGGTCTGGCCGGATGCGGACCTGGCCGCGCTGGTTTCTGTGACCAACGGGGGTGTTTTGAGCAT
Organism: Phycisphaerales bacterium; assembly: GCA_044222845.1. Taxonomy (GTDB): domain Bacteria; phylum Planctomycetota; class Phycisphaerae; order Phycisphaerales; family UBA1924; genus UBA2402. Next base: position 6,348 of record JBGAMO010000185.1, on the reverse strand, counting down.
CGTCGGCGGCTCGGTCACGACACCCCTTCTGCGCAACCGGGCGCTCATGGAAGCCGCCGGCGGCGCCGTCCTTGGTTCCTTCAGAAATGAGTTGGGCGCCGCTGTCGCCATCCGACCCGGCACGCTTTCGATCCTCTCCGATTTCACGAGCGACGGCGCCATCGCGGGCAGCGGCGATGTCCCGGCCCTTGAGGTCGGCGGTTCCTTCGTCCTTGGCGCTGGCGCGACACTCGCGATGCCCTGCGCCGGCTCGTGGGTGCGCATCGGCGGGTCCTTCGGCTGCGCGATCGCCGGCAACACCCGCTACGACATGAGCGTGGCGGAACTGCGGCTGCAAGGCGCGGGACCGGAACAAACCCTTGAGGTGATGTCCACTGATATCGGCCCGGACGGAGCGGGCCTGGACCGCTCGCTCGCGGGTCACTTTCCTGTCGGCGTCTTACGTATCGGCCCGGCGCTCTCGACCGTGCGCCTGGTGGATGAACACGATAACGATGGCCGGGGCCAATCCGTCCGCGAAGCGATCTACGTTGACACACTGAGGATCGAACCGGGCTCGCGCCTTGCGAACGGGGCGTTCATGATCTACTACAACACGCTGGACAACCTCGGCGTGGTGGATGCGCCGGACAACCTGGTCCCCATCGCGCCCCGCTGCCCGGCGGACTTCAACCAGGACGGGGGCATCGACGGGGCGGACGTGCAGGCGTTCTTCGCGGCGTGGGAAACCGGAAGCCCCGCGGCGGATGTGAACCAGGACGGCGGCGTGGACGGGACGGACGTGGAGGTCTTCTTCGCGGCGTGGGAGTCCGGCGTCTGCTGAGCGTGCGATCCGTGGCCAATCCCGGGGTCGTACGCTTGCCGCATGGCCCTCCGCGGATCTTCAGCTCATCAGAACGCCCCTGTCGTGACCGTGCTCGGAGTCGGGCAGATGGGCCTGGTGCTGGCGGGCGTGCTCGCCTCGCCGGAACCGTCGCGCATCACCGAGAACCCGGAGCGGCCGGGGCTGTGCCGGCCCGTGCGCGTGCGGATGTGGGGCCACAGCGCCGATGAGGCCGGCCGCATCGCGCAGACGCGGACGAGCCCGCGGCTGGTGGGCTTTCAACTGCCGCCCGAGGTGGATGTGGTGCTCAAGGACGGCGCGGCGCTGGCGGACTCGAAACTGATCGTGTCGGCGATCCCGGTGCAGTACATCCGCGATACGTGGACGCGGCTGGCCCCGCACGTGCCGCCGGACGTGGGCGTGCTGTCGGTGGCCAAGGGCATCGAGACCACGACGCTGCTGCGGCCCACGCAGATCATCGCGGAGGTGCTGCGGCAGGAGGGGCGGGACAACCCAGACGGACGGCCGCGGCGGATCGGGTGCTTGTCGGGCCCCACGATCGCGGCGGAACTGGCGCGCTGCCTGCCGGCGGCGATGATCGCGGCGAGCGACGATCTTTCGTTCGCGCGGGAGATCCAGCAGTTGTTCGGCAACAGTTGGATGCGGGTGTATTCGAACGCGGATGTGCTGGGCGTTGAGCTGGCGGGCGCGGTGAAGAATGTCATCGCGATCGCGGCGGGCATCGTCGACGGCCTGCAGGCGGGCAATAACGCCAAGAGCGCGCTGCTGGCCCGGGGCCTGGCTGAGATCGCGCGGCTGGGCGAGGCGATGGGCGCGAATCACGACACGTTCTTCGGCATCGCGGGCGTGGGCGACCTGGCGACCACGTGCTTTTCGCCCGAGGGGCGCAACCGCTCGTGCGGCGAGGCGCTGGGGCGGGGGCGGCGGCTGGATGAGTACCTGGACAGCATCCCGCACGTGGTGGAGGGCGTGGCGACGGCCAAGAGCGTGCTGGCCCTGGCCAAGAAATACCGCGTGGAGATGCCCATCACGAGCAGGGTCCACGCGGTGCTGTTCGAAGGGATGGACCCGATCGAGGCGATCGGGCAGTTGATGGCCAGAGAGCAGAAGGTCGAGCGGGTCGGCTGAATCAGTGGCCGCAGCCGCAACCGCCGGACTTGGCGCGGGGCTGCTCAACGGGAGCGGGCCCGAGCATCTTGTCGAGCTTTTTGGTGAGGAACGCCGCGTGGTGTTCCAGGTGCCAGGTGTAGAGCGCGACCATGCGGCGGACGGACTGGGGCCCGCGCTCGGGGTGCATGGCCTGGCGGTTGAGTTGCTCCTCGCTCAGCGACATCAGCCACTGGCCGACCCACTGGCGGAGCGTGTGGATCACGGCCATGTGCCCGCCCAGGGCGTTCATCACGCGGGCGTGGTCGCCCTCGGGGCTGTCGGCGTACCCCTCGTGCCGGTTGCCGTAGATGTTGGAATCAACGAAGGCGTTCTCGTCCCAGTTGCTCAGCAGCGGGTTTTCCTCGGCGACGGCCCGGCGCATGCGGTGCACGCTGGCCAGGTCGGCGTCGGCGCAGTGGCCGACGAGGACTCGCACTGGCCACTGGCCCACGCCCGCCTCGGGCAGAAAGGCGGCGTCGATCTGGCGCTCGTCGAGTTCGAAGACGCGGCGGTCGAAGTTCTCGATGCCGCGGCGGTAGCGGGCGATCAACTGGAGGCTGGGGAGCTTTTCCAGTTCCTCGGCGGTCATCGGGATGAGCGGGGCGGCCGCTTTGGCGCCGCCGCAGCAGCCTGAGGAAGACCCCTTCTTCTCGCCCTTGCAGCAAGAGTCGGAGGAACAGCATTCGTCGGTGTGAGAGTCGGACATGGCGGATTGTAGGGCCGCGGGAGTTGGCCCCACGCCCGGCACGCCGCGTGGAAACACCGGCTCAGCGGCGTTTGGCCAAGCACTCCTGGTACACCGCCTCGTACTGGTCCATGAGCAGGGTCTCGTCGTAGGTGCGGAAGACGAAGGGCTTGGCGGCGGCCTTCATCTTCTCCAGGCGCGGCGGATCGGCGAGGAGCGCGGCGATCTCGGCGGCGAAGGCTTCGGGCGTGCGTTCGACGATGCTCGCGGCGCCGCCTTCCTGCAGTTCGGTCCAGATGTCCACGCCCTTGGTGGTCACGATGGGCGTGCCGCTGGCGAGAGCCTCTGGGAAGACAAAGCCGAAGTTCTCCTGGCTGGTGGGCAGCGCGAAGATGTCGCAGGCCTGGTAGAGGCTGATCTTGAGCGGGCCGCCGACGTGGCCGACGAACTGGCAGTAATCGTCGATGTCGAGTTCGCCGACGAGTTCCTGCATCTTGCTGGCGTACTCGGGGTCGCCGGTGCCGGCGAAGATGACGTTGCAGGCGACGCCGTTCTGGCGCAGGCGGTGCGCGGCCTGGATCAGGATCTCCACGCCCTTCTTGTAGTGCAGGCGCGAGAGGAAGAGGATGTTGGGCCGGCCGTTGGCGAGCACCGGGAACTTCTGGCGTGCCAGTTCGGGCCCGGGGGGCTTGCGGAAGGGGTTGAGGTCCAGCAGGTTGGCCACCACCACGCCGTGGCCCTTGGGGAACCACTTTTTGCTCTGGTCGAGTTCGGCCTGCGCGGTGCAGTGCACGGCGGCGGCGCGCTCGAGGTGCTTCTTCACGTACACCCAGTGGAAGAAGCGCTTCTTGAAAGCCTTCTGCGCGACGGACCAATCGTCGAGCATGCCCCGCAGCGAGACCAGGTAGGGCTTGTGCTGCGCGTAGGCCATGCGGGCCAACTGGGCGTTGCAGTAGTTCCACACGCCGTGGACGTGCACGATCTCCGCGGCGGCGGCGCACTCGCGCACGGTGCGCATGTGGCTGCGGGCGAAGGGCTTGTTGTCGACCTCGGGGGGCGGGAGCACGATGAGGCGCGGCTTGCCGGGGGTCTTGCCGTCCCAACTGGCGGGGGCATCGCCGCGGTCGCAGGTGAGCAGGGTGACGTCGTGGCCGCGTGAGGCGAAGCCGCCGGTGAGGTCGACCACGGCGCGGACGGGCCCGCCGCGGGTGAGCGAGAGGGAGGGCAGGTAGTGCAGGATCTTCATGCGGGCTTGCGCCAGGCGAAGACGAGGTAGCGGATGAGCAGTTCGTCGTCGGTGTACTCGGACAACTCTCCCGCGGCCCGCAGCTTGGCCAGTTCGCCCGCGAGGTTGTCGTCGCGCCGCTGGCCCATGGTGGCGCCGGGGAAGAGGCGACTGAGCATCTCTCGCCACTGCGCCAGGGTGATGCGGTTGAGGTACGAGTTGGACTGCACCAGCTTCATGCACTGGGGGCGCAGGTGCGGCCAATAGGGCATGCCCTCGCGCTCGCCGGAGACGATGCGGGGATCGTGCTGGCCGGTCTCGCTGGTGTAGAGGTGGATATCCGAGAAGATGCAGCCGCCGGGCTTGAGGACTCGCATGCATTCCCGCAGCACCGACTCGGGGTCGGGGATGTGCTCGAGCACGCTGAAGGAGTAGATCACGTCGAAGGACGCGTCGGGGAAGGTCATCTTCGCCGCGTTCATCGCGATGACGGGCTTGGGCGTTCTGGCGTCGGGGAGCTGGCGGCGGAACTCGGCGATAATGCCGCGGTCCATGCCCAGCATGCGGCGGCCGGCGGTCTTGACGACGCGCTGAATGCCGTTCTCGCGGAGCATTTTCAGGTAGCCGGCGACGTCGAAGGTGCCGGGGATGACGTCGAGATCGATGCCGGTGACGTCACAGCGGGTGGCGAAGTAGCGGCTCTGCATCTGGCCCTGTCCGGGGCCGATCTCCAGGGCCTTGAGGCCCGCGAGCGGCTTGCCGAGGATCTTGACCATCTGGGCCTCGGCGTCGCGGCAGGCGCGGATGACGGTGCCGACTTCCGAGGGCAGGCGGCGCATGGCGACGCGGCTGGCGTGGTACAGGTGGCGCAACTCGGAGAACATTCCCAGCGAGCCCGAGGTGCTGGCCGAGCCCGAGGGCGGGGGTGGCGCCACGGCCGGTTGCGCAGCGGGGGCGGGTGGCGAAGTGGAGGGCGGCGATGCGGGTGCGGAACTCATCGTGGGGCTCGTCGCGGCGGTACGCCGGGGGGAAAGGCTAGGCCGAGAATAGGTGGATTGTGGCATGGGTCTGGCCGCGCGGGGGATGTGAAGCCCCCACGCGCCGGCGCAGGGCGTTGTAGGGTGTGATCGGGTGTCGTGGGGGGCGGCTTTGGCGGGAAGGCGCGACACTCAGGAGTGGCGGTGCGATTGGTCCGCGACCCGGCTTATCGGGCTTACTTGCGGGCGAGCCGCCCACCTTCGCGGGTCACGCGCTTGTTGATCTCGAGCAGCGTGATCTCGCGGCGAAGCATGGCCGGGTCCAGGCCGGTCACCTCGCAGAGGTCGTCGAGCGTGAGCGGATCGGCGAGGGCTTCGAGGATTTTGCGCTGAGGTTCGGTGAGGCCGATGGCGGGCGGGGTAGTGGGGGTAGTGGGGGGGAAGAGGCCGTCGGGTTTGGGTTCTGCCTCGGATTCGGGATCGGGGGCCCTGGCGGGGAACCTCGCGGCGTGGGTGCCGCGGAAGTGGTGGTGGGCGGCGCTCTCCAGGAGTTGGATCACATCGGCGGGATCGGTGACGAGCGAGGCTCCGCCGGACTTGATGAGGTCGAGTGTGCCGCGGCTGCCGGGGGCGTCGACGCGGCCGGGGAGGGCGAAGACCTCGCGGCCGTGGTCTTCGGCGGCCTGTCGCGCGGTGATGAGCGCGCCGCTGCGTTCGCCGGCTTCGATCACCAGGACGCCCAGGGAGAGGCCGGAGATGATGCGGTTGCGGGCGGGGAAGTTGTCGGCCTGGGGCGGGGTGTTGAGGGGCAGTTCGGAGACGACGGCGCCCGCCGCGGCGATTTCATCGAAGAGTCGGGCGTTTTCCGGCGGGTAGCACTGGGCCAGGCCGCAGCCGAGCACGGCGATGGTGCGGCCCCCGGCGGCGATGGCGCCGCGGTGGGCGGCGCTGTCGATGCCGCGGGCCCCGCCCGAGACAATCGTGATGCCCGAGCGGGCCAGCATTCCGGCGAAGCGCTGGGATTGCTCCATGCCGTATGAAGCGCATTGGCGGGACCCGACGATCGCGAGGGGGTAGCGGTCTTGCTCTTCGTTGTGCAGCACGCCGCGAACATAAAGCACGGCGGGGGCATCGGGGAGGGAGGCGAGCAGGGGCGGGTAGCCTTCGCCGCCCTTGGCGAGGATGCGGATTCCCATCGACGCGGCTTGCGTCTGCTCGGCCTTGGCGAGTTGCTCGGCGGCCCGCAGGCCTGCGGCGATGGACGCGGCTTTGCTCTCGCCGATGCCCTGCACGCGCTTGAGGTCGGCGGGGGTGGCGGTGAGGGCCCGTTGGGGGCCGAGGGCTTCGAGCACGCGGGCGGTGAGCACCGGTCCCAGTCCCGGCGTGAGCGACAGCCGGAGCATCACCTCCAGGCGCTCAAATTCCGACATGCCCGCCGCGTCGCTCATGTGGTTGGATCAGGGTTTGG
>JBGAMO010000291.1:0-6391 GCA_044222845.1 Phycisphaerales bacterium | reverse complement strand
GGACTCGCAAGCCGTCTCAGCATCCTCTCGCTATCGGTTGTTTCCCGGCTGCGAAACGGCAAACACGCATGAAAAAACGACGGCCGCGCCCACGCGCGGCCGTCGCTTCATCAATGCTCCAACTCAGCAGCCGGCGAACCAGAAGCCCAGGAAATCAAAGATGTCCTGCACGCTCAGCACGCCGGAGTTGTTCACATCCGCCGCTGTGTTGCCCGCAAACCAGGCCGTCAGGAAGTCGAAGATATCCTGCACGGAGATACTCTCGGAGTTGTTGAAGTCCGCACTGCAGCCGAACGTGGCCGTCACCGCCGCGGAGTTCGCCAGAGTGATGTTGCAGGGGCCCGTACCGCTGCACGCGCCCGTCCACCCACGGAACTTGGACCGCAGCGCCGGCGTCGCCGTGAGCGCGACCACCGCGTCTCGATCAAGCGCCGCCGCGCACACCGCGCCGCAGTTGATTCCGCCCACATCGCTCGTCACCGTGCCCTGACCATTGGCCGAAGATACCTTGCTCACCGTCAGCGTCCGCGTCGAGCGCGGCGTGCTCAGCACATACAGCACATCAAAGTCGATCAGGTTCTGATCGAAGTCCTGCTGGCCGCTGCTCTTGCGTACCAGCAGCGTGCCGTTCGCAAGGGTGCCCGCCGGAGCAACGCCCTCGTACGTCGGAGTCGAACTGCCGTATCCGACCAGGTCAACCAGTCCGCGGCTATCCACCACACCCGTGCCGGCGCCCGTCGCCACCAGAGTCGCCGCGGTCAACGCCGGAACGATCGGCTTGACCAGCGCAACACGCCCGAAGCGATTGTCAAACCCGAAGCCCGGCAGAGTTGCCGAGAAGTCCGGCGCGGGAATCGGCAGGCCCATGCCCGTCACCGGCTGCGGAGCGATGATGCGCCGCTCGCCCGCTCCGATCACGCCGCTGAGCGCGTTGATCTTCGTAGGTGAGAAGTCGTTGCGCATCCGCGTACTGCAGACCAACCCGTCATGTCCACCGGAGCGTTGCTCCGGTTGTAGATTTCCGCGAAGTCCATGTTGGGCACGTAGTTGTAGTGCGCCCCGCCGCCAAACACCTGGCTGATCACCACCGGCGCGGCCGAGTCCGCGCGGATTGGCGATCGCAATGTCCAGCGTCGAACTCGCCGAGCCGCTCTGCAGGCGGTCGCCGTGAACGTGATCGATCGCAGCCCGACTTGGGCCCCCGCGGGAATCGTGTAGTTCCGCGTGTAGACATTGTCCCCCGCCGCCGCGTCACCATACCCGCCCGCGGGGCCATCATCAAACAGTTGCAGCGTGCCCGGCGCGCCGGTAGTCGGAGAGACATCCGCGTTCACCGCGATCCCCGTGCTGCCCGTTCCCGGCGTGACCACCACGGTGAGCAGCACCGGCGATCCGATGCACGCGGCTGTTCGTGTTCACCAGAGAGTCCGCCAGCGTGTTCGGGATCGCCGCGTACGCCGTCAGGAAGTCGCTCGTGCCGTTGTTCGCCCGATTGTGCGGCAGCGGCAGCCCGAATCAAAGTCGTGAAAGTTCTGGTTCGTGTCCTGCGCGCCAGTGTGCGTATCCCCCGCCGTGCTCTTCCGCACCACCGCGTGCGCGTTGTCCCGGCGTCGGCCCCGGACCCGCGCCCCTCGAACGTGATCGCCGTCACGCCGTATCCAACAAAGGTCCTTCACAGCCGAGCCCGTGTAGGCCGTACCGACCGAAGCCGTGCTGCTGGAAAGCACCACGCGCTTCCCGCCGTTGTTGCCCACGCCGCCGAATCCGTACACCGCCAGCACGAAGTCCGGCCGCGGCAGCGCCAGGGTCGCGGAACGGATCGGAGAAACGCACCAGCATGTACTGCTGCGGCTGGATCGTCCCCGAAAGATTCACCTGATTGGTGGTGTTGCAGACGCGAACTCGTCGGACTGGCATACTGCACCGACCAGCCATTCAGTGAAACAGGACTGGCCGAGCGGTTATACAACTCGATAAAGTCCGCGTCGTACACGCCCTGATTGCCCGGATTGAGGACATCGGTGTTGCCGCCGCCTCCATACACCTGGCTGATCACCACCGTCGAGTTCGAACTCGCAGGCAGTTCACAAACGTGATCCCTGCGTGCTCGACGTCGCCGTGCGCTGCGCATCGGTCACTGTCATCAGATCGAACGAATCTGGCTGCGTCTGCCCCCGGGGAAGGTCACCGTGTTGGCCGGAATCGTCCCCGTGAACGGGAAGAACGTGCCCGCCGCGTTCCCCGTGAGTTGCTGCGTGGCCTTCAGCCCGATCGAAGAAAGATCGGCGACAACCGTCGTGCCCGGTGGATGCGGCGTCAGACCCGGCTGCACAAACGCCCTCACCGTCATCATTGCCAGTCGCCGCCTTTCTGCCGCCGTCTGGTCCGAACTCGCGCTGATCACCAGTTGATCGACCCCGTCGACGTCCCCGTGAAGGTGATCCAGTCCGGTACGCCCAGTTTCCCGATGTGTTGTTGTACGGAACGTTGTTGTTCACGTCGCCGTGCCCGAGGCCGCCGAGTAGCTCGGCGGCCTCGGGCCTGGCGACGAACGGCGTTCCGGCGTGCGCGAGCAACATCGGGAGGCTGGCGCATCGGTCAGGCTGCGGCGATCAACAATGGTCAACTGATTGGTGAGCGTTTGGTGCAGCGAAGTCTGACGCACCGACATCCGCAAGCGCGCGACAATGAGCGCGCGCCACGCAGCAACTCACGAAGAGGCGCGATGCTCGCGAGTTTGTCCAGTAGCAATTTGTTCCCGGAAGATATCAGTATTCGTTCATTCGATGACGGAGCCGATGCGCGGCGACGACTACGCAGATCGCGTTTAATGAACACCTGGCGGGGATTCGAACTCGGCAGTGGTGATCAGCCCGAGATTGTATGGGCGGCGGCATCAACACCGGTGCGGCTCAATCGAAATCAGGGTGTGTACGACGCGGATAAATCGAGTTGTATAACCGCTCGGCCGGTCATAACCGCTGAATGGCTGGGTGCGGTGCGGTGCCAGTCCATTCTCTGGCGGTGCGTTCCCATTCCTGCCGCTGCCGCGGTGACTTCAGCAGATTCGGCGGTGTGCATCGACAGCAGCGACCGGTACGAGCACGGGTGAATGCGGCGTGACAGCCTGCCGGATATTCGGAGCACGTATTCCAGCGCCAGCGCCGGACAACACGCGCTGCGGAAGCGAAGATACGCACTGGCGCGCAGGACACGGGCCGGAAGATTTCTACGGCCGCTGCCGCACAATCGGGCGAACAACGGCACGAGCGACTTCCTGACGGCGTACGCGGCGATCCCGAACACGCTGGCGGACTCTCTGGTGAACACGAACAGCAACGTCATCGGATCGCCGGTGCTGCTCACCGTGGTGGTCACGCCGGGGAACGGGCAGCACGGGGATCGCGGTGAACGCGGATGTCTCTCCGATCACCGGCCGCCCGGGCACCGCTGCAACTGTTTGATGATGGCCCCGCGAGGCGGGTATGGCGACGCGGCGGCGAGATCTACACGCGGAACTACACGATTCCCGCGGCCCAAGTCGGGCTGCGATCGATCACACGTTCGGCGACCGACTCGCAGGCGGCGCTCGGCGAGTTCGACGCTGGACATTGCGATCGCCAACTGCACGGACTCGGGCGCGCATGGTGGTGATCAGCCAGGTGTTTGGCGGCGGGAGCGCTACAACTACGTGCCCAACATGGACTTCGCGGAAATCTACAACCGGAGCAACGCTCCGGTGGACATGACGGGTTGGAATCTACCCGGTACGCGGATGCGGGCAACGACTTCTACTACGAAGATCGTCGCGGCATCAGCGGCGTGATCGGAAACGGGCGAGCGGCACGTCGCATCGCTCCGCAGCCGGTGACGGGCATGGGCCTGCCGATTCCGCATCCCGGACTTCTCGGCAACTCTGCCGGGCTTCGGGTTTGACAATCGCTTCGGGCGTGTTGCGCTTGGTCAAGCCGATCGTTCCGGCGTTGACCGCGGCGATTCTGGTGGCGACGGGCGCGGCACGGGTGTGGTGGATGGCAAGCTGGTTGACCTGGTCGGATACGGCAGTTCGACTCCGACGTACGAGGCGTTGCTCCGGCGGGCACCCTTGCGAACAGCACGCTGCTGGTACGCAAGAGCAGCGGCCAGCAGGACTTCGATCAGAACCTGATCGACGACCATGCTGTATGTGCGGCACGCCGCGGCTCGACGCGGACGCTGACGGTGAGCCAGAAGGTATGCTTCGGCCAATGGTCAGGGCACGGTGACGAGCCGGGCGGAATCAACTGCGGCGCGGTGTGCCGGCGGCGGCTGATCGAGACGCGGTGGTCGCCAGCCACGGCGACGCCGGCGCTGCGGTCAAGTTCCGTGGGTGGACGGGCGTCGTAGCCGGTACGGGCCTGCAGCATCACTCTGGCGAACTCCGCAGCGGTGACGGCCACGTTCGGCTGCATTGCGGACTTCAACGCTCCGAGAGTATCTCCGTGCGGGATATCTTCGACTTCCTGACGGCCTGGTTTGCGGGCAACACAGCGGCGGATGTGAACAACTCCGGCGTGCTGAGCGTGCAGGACATCTTTGATTTCCTGGGCTTCTGGTTCGCAGCTGCTGAGTTGGAGCATTGATGAAGCGACGGCCACAGAAGTAGACGCGGCCGTCGTTTTCATGCGTGTTTGCCGTTCGCAGCGGGAAACAACCGATAGCGAGATCTGAGACGGCTTCTGAGTCCCGGTGGTGTTCGTGGTGGCGAGTGCTGCAACAGTCGGTGATGTTGGCTACCTGGCGGTAGCGCGCGACGAAAGCTGACGGAAGCGTGGTAGGCCGCAGCGTGCGAAAGTTGATTGGATGCGGAGAGCGTGCCACCTGCGGCTTGACATCGCCGCGCGTGTTCATGCTGTTTCAGGAGCCGGATGGAAGGGTTGTTCAGTGGGGGGGTGACGGTGGACTGACACGTCAAGAGGTGCAGGCCAGGTATGACAGGAGCCAAGACGCGATGCCTCGTGCTCGTGGTCTCCGCGCGTTCGTGGAGGGAGGGGATGTGGGCGAGTACATCGGAAGTCTGGACGCGTGCATTACGTGACGTCGCGGGTGATGCGGGCGTCGACTGCGGACGAGCGAGCACGCGGTTGAGGTATGCGTTCCTGCGGTCAGAAAGCAGGCGTGGTGCGAGGTCGCGACCCTACGACGAGGCATGCGGCTGTGGTCGGGGATCGTGCACGCCGCCCGGCCGCGGCGGGGTTGGATGCTGGCTTTGATCTCGGTCACGAACGGGGTGCGTTTGCGGCGGAGGTGGAGAGAGGAAGGTACGGGCCCGGGGCGTGCCGCGGCTGCGGATACTCGTTGGCGGGACTCGGCGTGGGCGGGGTGTGTCGGGTGCGGGCGCGGGTGATGCCGCTTCATGGACAGGGCATCCAAAGGATGGCAGTGGGAAGCAGCGTTCGCCTTCGACTGCTGCTGCAATCCGCGCGTGACGGATGCAGGACGAGCATGGCGGCGGATCGGGAACGCTGGAACATCAGAGGCACCTGAAGCCAGACGCGCCGTAGCCGCCGGAGAGCTCCAGCGGAGGAACCGGTCTTTCCACTCGGTCTGGGTTGGTTTGGTCACGCCTCCCGGCGAGCACGCTCCTCGTCACGTTAGCCAGACACGGGCGGCGTCGGCATCGCGCCTCCGATCCCCGGCGTGGGTGCTTGGGCGAGTGAATCCGTTGACGGGCCACGAACTCGCCCGAGAAACGTCCCGGTGTAGTCGGGTGCCATCTGAAAATCGCGATGAGCCACGCTCAATATCCGCATGGATCCATCTTGCACTACGAGTACCTGCGCGTGTGCATCGACAACGAGTCCGGGGGTGGAGTCGGGCACGCCGATGGCGAGTCCGGGAGATTTGTTTTAGAACAGGAAACTGATCCCCACTCCGACGAACAGGTTGTCGGCCTCCTGATTCAATCCGAACCCGATGCGTCCGTCGAGTTGGACTCGATTGTTCAACAGGTATGCCCCGCCGAAGTCGACTGAGTGGGCAGCGTCCGTGCCCTTGGTGCGCGGGCCCACGACGAAGTACTCCGCGAACAGCGAGAGCGTATCCGTCGCGGCGTAGGACACGCTCGCCGAGCCGGCTCCTTGCACGAAGCGCTCACCGCTGGATGTGGCATACGTGGCCACACCGTTCGTGGTCAGCGTGAAGCCGGAGCCCAGGTCCCAGGAGCCGATGAGTTTGATCGTTGGCTCGAGATCGCGGTTACTGATGTTCCGGCTGCCGGTGCCCACGGTCGTGATGGCCTCGAAGGCAAGGCGGGGCACGAGGCCGTCCTGTTCGATGATCTTCAACTTGAAGCCGAGATACAGATCGGAGAACCCTTCAACCGAATCGAACTCACCACCGGTCCCAGTGT
>JBGAMO010000184.1:0-9655 GCA_044222845.1 Phycisphaerales bacterium | reverse complement strand
CCCCGGCAGGCCGATACTCCATAGGACCTTGAGGGCCGAGTTGAAAGCCCTTCGACGGCCGACGCACGCCGCCGCGAATCCCGGGGCTTATCGCCCCTTGCCGACCGAGATCTCCAGTCCCACGGGTGGGCTACCATTTCCCAACCGGAGGCCGCCTCACATGACGCTCCATTTCGGCGAAACGATCCGCAAACTCTCGCTCACGATGACACCCGCGCTGGTGATGGTCTGCGCCGGATTCGCGCATTCGGCCGAAACACCCCACGAGAGACTGGCGTCTTTTGTTTCAAGGATGAACAGCGATGTTCTGGCCGACCGTGACGCGGCGGCAGTAGCGTTGCAGAGCGACCCGGGAATCACGCTGTCGATGATCGAAAAGGCTCTGGCGACCGACGCCGACAAGCTCTCCGCCGAGCAGATCGAACGGCTCACCCAGGCGGGCGCGAGGCTCTTCTCGGTGCAGCCGCGGGCGGCGATGGGTGTTTCCTTCTCCTGGAACGAAAAGACGGCCGACGGCGTCGAGATCAGCGGAACGATCGAGGGCTTTGATTCCAGCCGCGTGCTTCAGGCGGGGGACGTCATCCAGACCCTCGACGGCGAACCGCTGAAGGATCAGGTGCAAAGCCGCGCGGTGATCGTTTCGCACTCTCCGGGCGAGGAAGTGACGCTGCATGTCATCCGTCAGGGTGAGCCGCTGGTGGTGCGTCTGATGCTGGGCAACTACGCCGATCTGGACAACCGCAACCGCGCGATGCGTGCGGCCCAGAATCTGCCTTCAAACCTGAACAACGGGCTCACCAGCCAGACCATCCGCGATGCCTGGGAACTGCGTCGCCACCGCGTGCTCGCCAAGGGCGGGCGCGAGGACGTTCCGACGATCGATGCGGGGCTCACAGATCGCAACTGGGCCCAGATCGAGGCCGCGATGGGCGGGCACGAGGAGGCACGGATCGTCGCGAAGGCCGACAAACGCCGCAACCGTCAGCAGGCGATGGCTCAGGCGATGCCGCCGATGCTGCGCCAGATCCCGGTGAAGCAGGTGGTGCAGAGCGACGACGACGAGCCCACAACCAATACCTCGGTGGTGGCCGGCGGGCGGGACCGCAGCGAGATCACCGGCGGATCGCAGCCATTCTCCCTGGCTTCCTACGACACGTCCGAACGCGTTCAGCCGGACTTTGCCATGGCGCTCCGTGAGATCGACAACCAGATGCAGATCAACCAGGCTCGCCTGCAACAGCCCAACCTTCCGGACAACCTGAAGGCCTCCCTGAAGGGCGAGTTGGAACGCCTCTCGCTCAAACGCTCCATGCTGCTCCGCCGCCGCGGCGAAATGCTGGGCCACGTGGCCCCCTGAGTCAACCGCGTTTGTCGCCTGCTCGGGATTTCTCTTTCGCCAGTTTCGCGACCACCTGCGCCGCTCGTGACATCACGGGGATGTGGCTATCGACCTGCGCCAACATCACAGCCCGCCGGCACCGCTCCAACGCCTTGCGTTTGTCGTCGGGCTTCCTGAACTCCGCCTCCGTGGGCAAATCACAGAGGTTGTCGTAGGCGTCGGCGAGTTTCACCAGTCTCGCCCGCCAATCGGCCTTCGCGAGCCTCGCGTCGTACTCGCGCTCACGATCCTTGTCGGGCAGGGCCATGTTCTTGGTGAGCGCGGCGACGCACTCGGCCACGTCATGCCCGAACAGTTCCGCGATGTCGTCAAAGTCCGTCGTCGTGTCCTCGATGGTGTCGTGAAGCAGCGCGGCGCACACCACCACCGGATCGCCGCACCCGAAAATCTGGGTGACGGTCATGCAGACCCGCATCACGTGCGAAACGTACGGCGTGCGACCGTCGCGGCGCACCTGGTTGCGGTGCTTCCTCGCCGCGAACGCGATCGCTTCCTGCCACGCAGGCTGCTCAGACGCTGATCCCCGTGCGAGTTTGCTTCGCTTGGCCATATGAATCGTTATAGGCGCGGCGTGCCGTTGATGCAACCGCTACACGATCCGGCGGGCCTCCCAATCGCCTTTGAGCATTCCCATCACGATCATGTCGTGGGGCTCGCCCCACTTCAGCACATGACCGCGAAGCACCCCTTCACGCAGCAAGCCGCACTTCTCCAGCACGCGCCCCGACGCGGGGTTCTCGACGAAGTAGTACGCGTACACCCGTCGCATCGCCAACTCGCCGAACGCCAAGGCGAGCACGGCCTCCAGAGCCTGCGTGGCGTAGCCGCGGCCCCAGCACGGGACCGCCACGGTGTACCCGACTTCCGCTCGCTGATGGGCCTGTTCCACTTTGAGACCCATCGACCCAACCAGTTCACCGTCTATGGTCCGAGTCAGAGCGTACACGAATCCGTCTCCCCGGTCCCAACCGCCTTGCATGTGAGAGATGAAGGACCGAGCGTGTTCTTCTGTGTACGGATGCGGGATGAGCGCGGTCGTCGCGGCGATCTCGCGCGGCGAACACAACCGCACCAGCGATTCCACATCCTCGGGCGCGTAGGGCCGCAATGTCAGTTCACGAGTCGCAAGAATCGGTTGACCGTGCATGGGCGAGTATACCGCCCGTCGGGTCATCCGCTGTGGCGGAAGGTGATCCGGGCCTTGCTGAGGTCGTAGGGGCTGATCTCAACAGTCACGCGGTCGCCGGGGAGAATTCGGATGTAGTTCATCCGCATCTTGCCCGAGACGTACGCCAGAACCTCGGACTTCTGCTCGTTGGGAAGGCGCACCTTGAACATCGCGTTCGGCAGGGCTTCGGTAACGACGGCCTCGAAAGTAAACTTGTCGTCCTGCTTGGCCATGCGGCGTGTTTCCGGCGGTGAAAAAGCCCAGCGAATGAGAGGGCGATCATAGGAGCACCGATGGACCGGGGCGCGATTCGCGTCTTATTCAGGCGATCGCAACCACCGACCTCCCGCCAGCACTCGAGGTCCCTCGGCCGCTATGAGAACCGTCGCTTCGTGATGCGCGGCCCACCGGCGATCCGCGGTCACGACGGTCCAGCCGTCGTCGAGCGTCAGCGTGTTGACCCGGTCGGTCCCCTCGATCACAACCGGTTCGACCGTGATGACCATACCCGCGGAAAGAACTCCTCCCATCCACGCCTGTTGGCCGAAGTCCAGGCGCGGCGGCTCGTGAAGCTCCGCCCCGACGCCATGCCCGCTGTACCCATGCAGCAGGTGGGTCCCGTACTCGGCCGCGGTCCGCGCGGCGAGCGCGGCGACGTCGAGCCACGCCGTTCCGGGAACACACGCACGCACCGCGGCGAGCGTCACGGCTCGCGACGCGGCGACCAGACGGCACGCTCGCTGTGAACGGAACGCCTCCCCCACCGCGACGCTCACCGCAGCGTCCACGCAACGGCCCGCGGGGGAACTCGGGTGCCTCAGGGCGATATCCACTGTGATGACGTCCCCTTCCCTCAGGATGCGTGCCCTGGGGGGGGAGTGCAGAACTTCCTCGTTGACGCTCAGGCAGGCGCAATGACCGAAGCGTCGCCCGTCGAAGCCCGGCTGAATGGCGAGCAACGGCTCGGCGCCCGCATGGCTAATGGCCTTATGAACTGCCGCGGCAACCTGAGATGTTGGCACACCAACGGCGCACGCCGCCGCCCCGGCTTCAAGGGCCAGGTCTAGGATGCTGCCGGCATGGGCCGAGATGGCGATGTCCGAATCGCTCGCACGGGCGGGCGGATCGGTCGCGGGGTTCATCAGAATCGCGGGCCGCGGAGGCGGGGCCCGGTGTCTTCGCCACCGCCGCCGCCGAGGAAGCCGGCGTAGTTACGCATCAGGAGGTTGGCCTCGACTCGCTGGAGGAAGTCCATCGTCACGGAGACGACGATGAGCAGGCCCGTGCCGCCCAGGAACTGGGTGACGGCGTAGTCGATGTTCATCGAGGCGTTGATGACGTTGGGCAGCACCGCGATAATGGCCAGGAACCCGGCGCCGACGTAGGTGATGCGGACCATCACCGACTCAAGGTACTCGGCGGTGCGCGGGCCCGGACGAAGCCCGGGGATGAACGAGCCGTGCTCCTTGAGCTGCTTGCTCATCTCCTCGGGATTGAACTGCACGGTGATCCAGAAGTAGCTGAACACGTACACCATCGCGATGTAGAGCGCGATGTAGGGGAACTGATCGGGGTGGCACGACTCGTTGAGCGTGTTGGCCAGGCCCTGGTACCATGGGGTCGCGGCGCCGGCGGTGGCATTGAGAGCATTTGCCGCGGCGAGATTGTTGGCCCATTCGGCGAGTGAACTGAAGAGCAGCGAGGGGAACATCATCAGCGAACTGGCGAAGATGATGGGCATGACGCCACCGTGGTTGATGCGCAGCGGCAGGTAGCTGCGTTGACCGCCGAAGACCTTGCGGCCACGGGTGTGCTTGGCCTGCTGCACCGGTATTCGTCGTTGCGCCACGGTCATGAGCACCGCGCCGGCGATGACCATGACGAATCCGCCCGCGAGCAGGATGACACCCATCCAGCCGATCTTTTTGCTGTCGGTCGGATCGAAGTTGTTGTACAGCGACGTGATGGCGCTGGGAATGCCGCCCAGGATGCCCGCCATGATGATCATGGACGCGCCGTTGCCGATGCCGTGCTTGTCGACCTGCTCGCCCAGCCACATCAGGAAGACGGTGCCGGCCATCAGCGCGAGCGTGGCCATCACCCACCAGACGGGATTCTCAACCCACTGCGGAAGGACGAGGTGACGCTTGGCCAGGAAGCTGAGCCAGCCCACGCCCTGCACCATGCACAGGACGACCGTGGCGTACCGCGTGTACTCCATGATCTTCTGGCGGCCTGTGGGCCCCTCCTCCTGCAGCTTCTTGAGCTGGGGGAGCACGGTGGCGAGCAACTGGAAGATGATGCCCGCCGTGATGTACGGCATGATGCCCAGGCCGAAGATCGTAGAGTGAGACAGAGCGCCGCCGGAGAAGATGGAGACGAAGCTCGCCAGCTTGCCGAAGGTGCTGGTGTCCGAGTTCGCGCTGTTGAACATCTTCGCCAGCTCGTGCTGATCGATGCCCGGCAGCGGGATCCAGTGGCCGACGCGGAAGACCAGCAGCATCGCCAACGTGAACAACACCTTGTTCCGCAACTCCGGCACTTTGAAGACGTTGAGCAACGTCTGCATCATCGGCAAGTTCCTTTGGACAATGAGCGTGGCGGGATGGTTGGCGCTGCCCGCCGTCCCGACACGCTCACGTGTTGAGTAAGTCTAGGGGAGCGGATTATTCCGCGGCGGGTTCCGCGGCGGCGGCGGCGGCCTTCTTCTTGCCGCCCCGATGCAACTTCTTGGTGAGGTTGGTCGGCTTCTTCTCGGCGCTGTTGGGATCAACACCCCGGACCTTGTCGCGGCGGGTGCCGGTCTCGTTCACCTTGCCGCCGGCGGCCTCGATCAGCTTGCGGGCCGACGCGGAGACGCGGGAAGCGGTGACGTTGAGCTTCACCTTGAGAGCCGACTGCCCCTTGGCCAGGCTGCCCAGGACCTTGAGATCGCGGCTGGCATCGCGGACGAGGCCCGCATTGATCAGGGCGTCACGGGTCACTTCGCCGCCGTTCTTGAACGCGGGCAGAGCGAGGATGTCGCCCAGGTTGACGGTCCAGAACCGCACCTTGAACTGCGCGTTGGTGAAGCCGAACTTGGGAAGGCGGCGGAAGTAGGGCATCTGACCGCCCTCGAACGACCGCTTGGAGGCGTAACCGGAGCGAGAGCTAGCGCCCTTGCTGCCGCGGCCCGATTGCTTGCCGTGGCCCGAGCCTTCGCCGCGACCAACTCGCTTGCGGCTCTTGTAGGCGCCCGCCAGGGCAGTAATATCGTGAATCATCATGGGTGGCTACTCCGGTCCGGATGCGGCGTTTTCTGGCCGCGTGTTACTTCGTGTGACTCGACTCCGCGGTGGCGGACGCTTATGCCTTGGGGGCGGCATCGCCCGCGGGGGCGGCCTGATCGCCCTGCTGCTGATCGGGGGCGCTGCGGGGGCGACGACCACCGCCGGGACCGCCGCGGCCGCGGCCCTTGCGGCCGCCGTCATCGACGGTGTTGACGGGGCCCTTGGCCCGGTCCTTGGAGGCGGGAGCGGTGGGCATGAAGCGCTTGCCGCGCTCGATCTTGGATTCGATGATGGTCATGCCCAGGTCCTGGCCGCGGATGCCGGCAACGGCGCCGGCCATGCGGAGTTGGGCGAGGCCGTCGAACACGGCCTTGACGATGTTCCGCTTGTTCGTCGAGCCGAAGCACTTCGTGAGGCAGTCGGTGACGCCGGCCTTCTCGAGAATCGTGCGGACGGTGCCGCCCGCCACGACGCCGGTGCCGGGCGCGGCGGGGATCAGCCGCACCTTGCTGGCGGAGAAGGTGCCTTCAACCTCGTGGGGAATGGTGTTGCCCAGGAGGGGGATGGAGGTCATCGAACGCTTAGCGTACTTCTCGGCCTTCTCGATGGCGGCGGGCACTTCGTTGGACTTGCCGTACCCGAAGCCGACGCGGCCACGACGGTCGCCAACGACCACGAGCGCGCCGAACGAGAAGCGGCGTCCGCCCTTCACCGTGGATGAAGTGCGGTCTACCCCGAGGTTGGCCGACTCGATGTGGCCCGACTCTTCGACATTGTCCTGCGTGCGGCTCTTGGTGTTGGTCTGGCTCATGGCTCTTGTTTCGCGTGAGTGGCGGGGAAAAGCCCCGCCGGCGTTTGGATTCTCAGAACTTCAGTCCGGCCTTGCGCGCCGCGTCCGCGAGCGCCTTGATCCGCCCGTGGAACTTGAAGCCGCCGCGGTCGAACACCACCTCGGTGATGCCCTTGGCCTTGGCCTTCTCGGCGAGCGACTCCCCGACCTTCGCGGCGGCGGCGGAGTTGCCCGTCTTGGTAGCGCCCTTCGCGGCCGTGGAGGCGGCCACGATGGTGGTGCCGTCCAGGTCGTTGATGATCTGGGCGTACATGTGGTTGAGAGACTTGTAGACCGAGAGACGCGGCTTGACCGACGTCCCGGAGATGCGCTTGCGGATGCCGATGCGGCGGCGCGAGCGGCGGGCTGTCTTGAGTGAGTTCTTGTTCATGGCGTCGTTCCTTGCAGCGTGCGCTGCACTTTCTCCTGGCGTTGCCGGCACTCGCTATTACGCACCGAACTGCTTGCCCTGCTTGCGCTTGATGACTTCCTCGACGTACTTGACGCCCTTGCCGTTGTACGGCTCGGGCTTGCGGAATGCACGCATCGCTGCGGCGAACTGGCCGACCATCTGCTTGTCGGGGCCGCTCACGCTGACGAACTGCTTGTCGACCTTCACCGTCAGGCCGGTGGGGATGGGCATGACGATGGCGTTGGCGAAGCCCAGCGTCATCTTGAGATCCTTGCCGGCGAGCGTGGCCGTCCAGCCTACGCCGACCACCTCGAGCTTCTTCTCGTAGCCCTTGGTGACGCCGTCGATCATGTTGCGGATGTGGGCGCGGGTGGTGCCCCACTGAGCGTTCGCGGTCTTGTCCTCGGAGGAAAAGCCTTCGTTCAGGGCCACGTTCACGGCCTTCTCGCTCTCGGCCCACTTCACGTTCACCTGGTGGGGAACCTTGATGGACAGCTTGCCCTTGGGGCCTTCAACGGCGACCTGACCGTCCTTGACGGCGATCTTGACACCCGCGGGGACCGCGACCGACTTTTTACCGATTCTGGACATGGCTCTTTCTCTTTCGCGTGCGGCTCACCGGGGGCTCCGGGCTTCCGCGTTGTGTTCCTGGTTCGATCCGTTCAATCACTCGACCGTGCAGAGCAGTTCGCCGCCGACCCGCTCCTGGCGGGCCTTGCGATCGCTGAGCACACCCTTGGGCGTGCTGACGATCGCGATGCCCAGGCCCTGCAGCGGGCGGGGCAGATCGTCCACGCCGCGATACACGCGGCGGCCGGGCTTGCTCTCACGGGTGAGCTTGTGCAGCGCGCACTCGCCGGCGGCGCTGTACTTCACCTTGATGTTGATCTTGCCGCTGTGGCCGTCCTCAACGACGTCGAAGCCGTCGATGTAGCCCTCGTCGCGCAGCACCGCGACAATGCCGCGGCAGACTCTGCTGTTGTTGCAGGTCACGGCCTTGGACTTGTTCCGCACCGCGTTGCGGATTCTGGTCAGCATGTCCGCGATTGGGTCGCCGATCGCCATCTTTCGTCCTCGTCTTCCGGGGTAAGTGGGTCTTCTTGAATACCGTTGATGAACTCGCCGCGTTACCAGCTGGCCTTGCGCATGCCGGGGATCTTGCCCTCGAGCGCCAGCTTGCGGAGCATGATTCGGCTGATCCTGAACTTGCGGTAAACGCCGCGGGCGCGTCCCGTGAGCTGGCAGCGGCGCACGATCCGGCTGCTGAACTTGGGCTTGCGGTTGCTCTTGGCTGTCTGGGCTTTGGTCGCCATAACTGTTGATCCTCGCGGCGGGGTCTGACTGTCCTGGATTACTTCTGGTCGGGCTTGCGGAAGGGCATCCCCAACTGCTCCAGAACGAACTTGCTCAACTTGGGGTTGGAGTTGCTGAAGCACACGTTGATGTTCATGCCGTGCGTGAACTGGGCCTCGGCCATGTTGATCTCGGGGAACACGCCCTGCTCCGTCAGGCCCATCGCGTAGTTGCCCTGCTTGTCGAAGGCCTTGTCGGGAAGGCCGCGGAAGTCCTTGATTCGGGGCGTCGCCAAGTTGATGAGCCGGTCCAGGAAGTGCCACATGCGGTCACGCCGCATGGTGACCATCGCGGCGGTCTCCAGGCCCGAGCGAACCTTGAAGTTCGACACGCTCTTCTTGGCCTTCAGGACCACTGGCTTCTGACCGGTGACCTTGACGATGGTGTCCAGGACCTGGCCGCGGACGTGCGGCGGGATCTTGGCGCCCTCGAGGTGGCGGCCCATGTTCACGTTCACCACGATCTTCTCGATGCGCGGCTGCTCCATGGGGTTCTTGATGCCGAAGCTTTCGGCGACCTTGCCGCGAACGGCCTCGTCGAAATGGACCTTCAGACGGGGCGGAACGCGCGGGCCGCTCTCGACCTCGGCGGCGGCCTCGTGCTTCACGGAAGTCTTCTTGGAGCCCGCGGGGGCGCCCTTCTTGCCTTCCTTGGGAGCGCCCTTATCCGCGCCCTGCGGTGGTCCCTTGCCCTGTTTCTTCTGATCTTCCTTCGACATGACGCTTGCTCGCTGTTCTTGAGTGGGTTCTTGCGATCGGTCCGGCGGGGTGAGCGGCAGACCGGGGGGGCTTTACTTGCGGGGGCCGTGGACGACGGAGAGTTCCTTCAGCTCCTTGCCGCCCTTGCGGGCGACGCGGACCTTGCTGCCGTCGGCCTTGGTCTTGAAACCGACCCGCACGGGCTTGCCATCCACCACGGGGCTGACCTTGCTCGCGTGGAGCGGGGCTTCCTTGGTGATGACGCTGCCCTGGGGATTGGTGCGCGAGGGACGGATGTTCTTGGTGCGAAGGTTCAGACCCTTGACGATCACCGTGCCGTCCTTGGTGTTCACGCGGATCACTTCACCGATGGCGCCCTTCTGGGAGCCGCTTCGGATCATCACCGTGTCGCCTTTTCGTACGTGTGCGGGCATTG
This sequence comes from Phycisphaerales bacterium, assembly GCA_044222845.1. Classification (GTDB taxonomy): domain Bacteria; phylum Planctomycetota; class Phycisphaerae; order Phycisphaerales; family UBA1924; genus UBA2402. Next base: position 91 of record JBGAMO010000184.1, on the reverse strand, counting down.
TTCTTCTCGCGTTCCTGGTGTTGCTCTGGTGCTCTGCCGAACTCGCGTCAGACGACTTCCGACGCCAGCGACACGATCTTCATGTAGTTGC
>JBGAMO010000183.1:0-10802 GCA_044222845.1 Phycisphaerales bacterium | reverse complement strand
CCCACCACGTTCACCACCCCGTCGTTGACGAACCGCATGGTGGCGCCGCTGTTCTGGAACTGGTTGGTGCTGCCCGAGTTGATGAACGTGCCGTTGTTCTGGAATGTCGTCGTGCCCGTCAGCCCCCGCCAGTAGACGTATCCCGCGCTGTTCGCCGTGAACGTCCCGTTGTTCGTCACCGTGCAGTTGTACTGATTCACACGCCCACGCGTCCAGTTGCTCGCGCCGTTGAGGATCACGTTGCGCTGCAGGAACACATCGTCGCCCGCGCTGAACGTCGCCGTCCCCGACACCGTCAGGTCGCCCCCGGCAAGGATGTTGCCGTTGCCCACCATCGTCAGGTTCGCGGCCGAGATCGTCCCCGTCAGGCCGTAGGCCCCGCTCGAGGCGTACAGAAGGCCCACGGTCAGGTTCGTCGGCCCCTGGAGTGTGCCGCCCTCCACGTACAGCGTGGGCAGCGTCAGGTTCTGATGCGCGAACGTCGTCGTCCCGCCGTTGACATCGACCAACCCGCTCGCGTTGATCACCGACTCGGCCAGGAACGACTGCGTGCCGTTCAGGTACAGGCTCGTCGTGCTATCGACCGTGAACGTGCCCGAGTGCGTGCCCGCGCCGTACAACTGGAGCGAGCCCCCCACCACGTTCACCACCCCGTCGTTGACGAACCGCATGGTGGCGCCGCTGTTCTGGAACTGGTTGGTGCTGCCCGAGTTGATGAACGTGCCGTTGTTCTGGAATGTCGTCGTGCCCGTCAGCCCCCGCCAGTAGACGTATCCCGCGGCGCATTCGCCGTGAACGTCCCGTTGTTCGTCACCGTGCAGTTGTACTGATTCACACGCCCACGCGTCCAGTTGCTCGCCGTTGAGGATCACGTTGCGGCGCAGAACACATCGTCGCCGCATCCAGACGTCGCCGTCCCCGACACCGTCAGGTCGCCCCGGCAAGGATGTTGCCGTTGCCCACCATCGTCAGGTTCGCGGCCGAGATCGTCCCCGTCAGGCCGTAGGCCCGCTCGAGGCCGTACAGAAGGCCCACGGTCAGGTTCGTCGGCCCCTGGAGTGTGCCGCCCCACGTACAGCGTGGGCAGCGTCCAGGTTCTGATGCGCGAACGTCGTCGTCCCGCCGTTGACATCTACCAACCCGCTCGCGTTGATCACCGACTCGGCCAGGAACGACTGCGTGCCGTTCAGGTACAGGCTCGTCGTGCTATCGACCGTGAACGTGCCCAGTGCGTGCCCTTGCGTACACGCAACTGGAGCAGGCCCCACCACGTTCACCACCCCGTCGTTGACGAACCGCATGGTGGCGCCGCTGTTCTGGAACTGGTTGGTGCTGCCCGAGTTGATGAACGTGCCGTTGTTCTGGAATGTCGTCGTGCCCGTCAGCCCCCGCCAGTAGACGTATCCCGCGCTGTTCGCCGTGAACGTCCCGTTGTTCGTCACCGTGCAGTTGTACTGATTCACACGCCCACGCGTCCAGTTGCTCGCGCCGTTGAGGATCACGTTGCGCTGCAGGAACACATCGTCGCCCGCGCTGAACGTCGCCGTCCCCGACACCGTCAGGTCGCCCCCGGCAAGGATGTTGCCGTTGCCCACCATCGTCAGGTTCGCGGCCGAGATCGTCCCCGTCAGGCCGTAGGCCCCGCTCGAGGCGTACAGAAGGCCCACGGTCAGGTTCGTCGGCCCCTGGAGTGTGCCGCCCTCCACGTACAGCGTGGGCAGCGTCAGGTTCTGGTGCGCGAACGTCGTCGTCCCGCCGTTGACATCGACCAACCCGCTCGCGTTGATCACCGACTCGGCCAGGAACGACTGCGTGCCGTTCAGGTACAGGCTCGTCGTGCTATCGACCGTGAACGTGCCCGAGTGCGTGCCCGCGCCGTACAACTGGAGCGAGCCCCCCACCACGTTCACCACCCCGTCGTTGACGAACCGCATGGTGGCGCCGCTGTTCTGGAACTGGTTGGTGCTGCCCGAGTTGATGAACGTGCCGTTGTTCTGGAATGTCGTCGTGCCCGTCAGCCCCCGCCAGTAGACGTACCCCGCGCTGTTCGCCGTGAACGTCCCGTTGTTCGTCACCGTGCAGTTGTACTGGTTGATCCGGCCCCGCGTCCAGCTCGATGTGCCGTTCAGCAGCATATCGCGCTGGAGCGAAATGTCATCCGCCGCCACGAACGAAGCCCCTCCGCTGACCGTCATGGCCCCGCCGGGTTCGATGACCGCGTTGCCCGACAGGAACAGGTCATTCACGGTCGCCAGCCCCCCGCCGCCGAACCTGGCGTTGCTGATCGTCAGGGCGCCATCCACCACCGTGCTCAGAGCCACGTTGAGGGCGCCGCCGGACATCGAGATGCTGCCGGCGCAGTTCACGCTTCGCACAGACTGCGTGGCCGAGGTGATAGCCACGATCTTCGTGGACCCGATGATCACATCATCATTCGGGCCCGGCACTTCGCCCGTGCTCCAGTTGGAGGCGTTGCTCCAGTTGCTGTTGGGGTTGGGCCCGGCCCCGGGCCCGACAAACGTCACCACCGCTAGCAACTGCCGGCCCTCCAGCGGCTCGAACACCGTCCCGGCACTCTTCGCCAGGTCCCAGGCGGTCAGCCCTCGGACTCCCTTCGAAACCCACGCACGCAGCTTGCGGATCGACATCGCTCACTCCCGGAGAACGAACACCGTTTCACGCGCGATGAGGGTTCCTCCGGCAGACCGCCTTGCCCATCTTTCCAGACAACCGGAAATGGACCCAACGGATCGCCGCGGCGTCGCCGGAACACTCCGGCGGCCGTCTCGCGTGAGTTTTCCTATGCCCATGGCGTCAACGGACCGCGCCGCTGCGCGCGGGCCTAAAGTTTTTTGTGAGGTTGCCGGGCCGCCCTTCTGTGACGCAAGGGTTCGGCTCCGGACCGGCGTGGGAGTTTTTTGTATGGAACCCGAACGCCTGGCGGACGATCGTGTGGACCGCAAGGACCTGGATGACCTGACGAGCGCCGCCGCGGGCGATCTGGAGGCGCTCCACCGTGTCATGCCCGTGGTGTACGAACGCATCCGCACAATCGCCAACTCGATGCTGACCGGCGATCGGGCCCTCAACTGGGTCCGGGCCAGTTCGATCATTCATAATGCCTACATCCGCCTGATCAACCAGCACAACGTGGATTTCGCCGACGCCTCCCGCGTCACCGCGGCTCTGGCGACGATCATGAGGCGAGTAGTGATCGACATCGCGCGCCGGGAGACCACGCTCAAACGCGGCGGCGACGTGACACGAATTTCTCTGCACGCGGAGGACCTCGCGGGCCTGAATCGTCCGGTGGACGCCCTGGAAGTCGACGACGCCATGGTGGCCCTCGCCGCGGTCTGCCCGCAAAGCGCACGCGTCGCCGAACTCCGGTTCTGGGGTGGGATGGAGTTTGAACAGATCGCCGCGGCCATGGATCTGCCCCTGAGCCGCGTGAGATCACGCTGGAATCGGGCCAAGGCGTGGCTCAGCATGGAACTCAACGGCGCGCAGGGTGCGGGCACCCCGCGAGGGCGGAGCCCCGCATGAGCGCCCAGGACATGCGGACAGCCCTGGAGGTCTTCGGGCGACTGCGGGAACTGCCCGCAGGCGAACGAGAAAACGTGCTCGACAGTGATTCGTCCCTGTCGCCACAAGCGCGTGACTGTGTCCGGTCGCTGCTGGCCAACGACTCACCCACCGGCGAGTTCCTCGGCTCCACGATCCACACCGCAAGGGCGGCGGCGCTCCGACCGCTCGTCGCGGGCGCGATCCCCGCACGGATCGGCCGGTACGAAGTGCTGCGGGTGCTGGGGCAGGGAGGGTTCGGAACGGTGTACCTGGCGCGTCAGGCCAGCCCCCGCCGCGAGGTGGCGATCAAGCTCATGCGGCAGATATCTACGCCGGCCGAACGGCGGCGGCTCCTGTTCGAGGCCCAGGTGCTCGCCAGGCTGAGCCACCCGTGCATCGCCCGGGTGTACGAGTCGGGCGTGACCGACGACGGCCTGGAGCTGCCGTTCATCGTCCTGGAGTACATCGACGGCCCGACACTCGACGTGTACGTGCAGGAGAAACAGCCCTCCCGCGACGAGATCGTGCGGTTGCTTATCCAGGTGTGCGACGGCCTGGGCCACGCGCACCAGCGCGGCGTGCTGCACCGCGATCTGGCCCCCAAGAACATCCTCCTGGATTCACAAGGCTGCATCAAGATCCTGGACTTTGGCCTCGCGTGCGCCATCGACCACGCGCCCGCATCCTCCATGGCCCTCACCGCCGCCGGTGACGTCCTGGGCACCCTGCGTTTCATCAGCCCGGAGCAGTTGCGCGGCGAGATCTCCGCCATCGATACGCGGTCCGATCTGTACTCGCTGGGACTCATCGCGTACGAACTGCTCGCCGGGCGGCACCCGTATCTCACCGGCAACGAGAGCCTCGCAACGGCCGTGAACACGCTTCTGGAAGCCGCGCCGACGCGGCCCTCCGCGGCAAGCCCGCGCCTTGCCGGAGACCTGGAATCAGTGCTCCTCAAGGCGATCGATCGCGCGCCCGAAGCGAGGTATCAATCAGCCGGTGAACTCGCCCGGGACCTCCGAAACGTGCTGGAAGGGCTCGCCGTGACGGCCCGCGCGGCAACACCGCTCTACCGGGCGCGGAAGTTCATCGGGCGTCACCGGGTCGCCGCGACGCTCGCCGCGGCGGGCATGCTCGTCATCGGCGGCTTCGCCGCCAACAGCCTCCTAGCCCTCCGAAAAGAGGCCCGCTCCCGCGACACCGCCATCAACGCGCTCGACGCCGTGGTGTCCCGAGTGCTCAGCCCGCTCGCGCCCAAGATGGGCACCCTCGCCGAACGCGCTGAACTGCTCGAAGCCATCGGAACCGATGTGCAGCAGATGGCCGCCGCAGCCCCGGAAGATGTCCGCGCCGTCCGGCTGCTCGCCAGCTACCTGGTCGCGTTCGGTGATGTGCAGCGCGAGCAGGAACACCTCGAGCCCGCCCTGGGCTTGTACGAGCGGGCGGTGGCGGCATATGAGCAACTGACGGCCCTGGCCCCAGAAGACGCCTCGGCACGCCACGCACTCTCCCTGGCCTGCGTCAAAGTGGGCGACGTGCTGCGCGGCCGCGGCGAGCAGGCGCGCGGCCTCGCCTGGTACCGTCGCTCGCTCGCAATGGACGAGGCCCTCGCCGCCGAACACCCCACCGATGTGCCCGCGCTGAGCAACCTCTTCTGGAGTTACTGCCGCCTGGAGACCGTGTCGCACGACGAGGGGCCGGACGCCGCCGCGAAGTATCTCACGCTCGCGGCGCAAACCGCGGATCGGATGGTGGCGGCGGATCCATCGCAATGGCGGTCCCTCGAAGCGCTGTCACGGGCGCGGTACAGATTGTCGTTGGCCGCGTACAGGCAGGGGGATTTGCAGGAAGGCTTGAATCAAATTCTGCCGGCGTTCGACGCGGCGCAGCGGTTGGTAGCGGCGGCCCCGGACTCCATGCTCAACCAGGGGATGATCGCGTTGACAGGGGTATGCGCGGTGCGCGGCCTCATCGCCACCTCGGACCTGGACCGAGCCGAGCGCGTGCTGGCCCTGGTGACCAGAACCGCCGAGTACATGCGCGAACAGGGATGCACCCCGCAGGACGAGGTGACATACGTCGCGCCCGTGGATCTGTGCCACGCCCATCTGGCGGAAACTCGCGGCGACTGGACGACCGCGGAGGCGGCGGCCGCCCGCCACGCACAGGTGATCCGGCCGCTGTTCGAAAGCGGCTTCAATCCGGATGAATCGGGCCCCCAACTGCTCGCGTCGATGCGGCTGCGGGCCGATGCACTCATGCACCTGCGCGAGTTCGAACGCCTCAAGACGCACGTCAAGGACCTCCGTGCGATGCTGGATCTGGCCCAGGTCCGGTGCGCCAAATCCTCGGAAGTGGAAAGCCAGTTCGATGACGCTCGCGTCAGCATTGCTGAGTGCGAGCGAACTCTGACAGAGGCCGGTGTGGGGCTGTGATCGCTCGCCCGCCGTTCATCGCTGCCGGTTGCACGGGCACCACGTCGGCGGCTGATCCGTGCAGTCTTCCCACGCGATGATCAGGCTGTTGCGCTGCAGCGCCGTCGTGCGGTCGCGCCCGCCGCCGCTGGAAGGGGCCGAAAGCACAACCAGGCCGCAGTAGCGCCGCGCGGGCGGACGCGGGTACACGTTGCTGGGGGCCTCGGCCTGCGCCACCACGCACCAGAGCGTGGGCTGGCACGTGATGGTCTGGTTGAGCCGGCCGCGCGCCTCCGGGTCGCTCACGTTCTCGGTGAGAATGCCGTTGAGCGCCTCGGGCGTGATGATGTCCTCGTTGCGGGCGTGCAGAATCTCGTTGACGATCCGATCGGTGCCGTCGCCGTCCGTCGCCGCGTTGACGGCGGCGAACAGAACCTCCGGGGAAGCCGTGTTCACGCTGATCGGCAGCGGCCCGTCGCGCCGCACCAGGCTCCCGGCGTTCTTGGGGGCCCGCTGGCGCAGTTCCTGCAGCATGAGCCGCGCCAACTCGCGGGACTGCGCCGTGAGCCCCGCCATCTCGTACAGAGCCGTGTCCTGCGCATCGAACATCCCAATGCTCACCGTCTGCCCCGTGTCGAGTGTCAGATCAAACGCGTGGCCGTCGGGCTCGATGTTGTCCGCCAGCCCCCGCGTGCCGCCGCTGCTGCGCAGCCACGCCTCGACCGCTTCCTGCACACCCTTGGAGACATGGTGGAACGTGTACTGCTCGAGCTCCCGCCGGACATTGATCGCCTGCGTCGCCTGCCGCTCCATCATCGCGAGAATCACCAGCCCGCTGATCAGGACCAGCAGGAGCACCAGCGGGAGTGCGAACGCGCGCCCTCGCATCAGCCACCACCCTTGTTGCTCGGAACCGGCGCCGAAGGACGCGTCGGGACGCGCGAGCCCCCGCTCGTCTTGCTCGTGGCCCCCCCACCGCCGCGGGGCGGAGTCACCGGCGTCGCGCGGGGCGTGCCCCCCGAAGGCTGATCAACCGGCGTCGCCTTCTTGACCCCATCGTCGGTCTTGGCCGAAGGCGGCACTTCCGGGCCGCGGGCCCAGTCAACCTCAAAGAGCCACTTGGCCGAGAGCCCCGCCGTCGTCTCCGCCGAGAGCTCGATGTACGCCGGTAGTTGCTGCTCCCACGTCGCCACCGCCGTCGAATGCCACGACCGGTCATCAAACAAGCGCCACTTGACGAAGCGAAGATTCGACGCAACCAGGTACGGCTTGCCGAACAGCGCGATCTCGCCCGCCGACGGCGGCTCGCTCCCGTTCGGCCGCGGCGGCAACGGCACCCACCACATCTCCCACGCCTGGGGAAGTTCCTTCCCGTCGGCCATCGCCCGCCGGGTCTCCTTGCCCGTGAACTCCTGCGGCCGCAGTTCGAGCGCGCCCCGCACCGCCCGCACCGGCGCCACCTCGTCGTCCGCGTTCGCGCCGTCCGCCGCGGTCACGCTGGGGTCATTCGCCGCCGAGAATCGCCCGGTCTTGGCGGCGCTCGCGCCGCCGGCCCCCGCCCCAGCGCCCTTGGTGTCGCCCGAGGCGCGATCGGCGGCCCGATCGCTGAACCGGTCCGTGCGTGCCGCGGCGCGGGCCGACTTGCTGCCGAACGTGTCGCCCGATCCGTCGCCCATGCCCGAACCACCCGAACTGCCCGAACCGCCCGAACCCGCCCCCCCGGTCTTGTCGGCGCGGCTGGAAGATGACGCTCGCGGAGAATCAGCCCCGCGCCGTGTGTACGTCTGCCCCTCGCGCAAACCCGCCCGCACAAAGAAGTCGTTCGTCTCCGCCGGCACCGGCGGGTCCGAGAGCACAAGCTCCAACCGCTGAATCGGCGAGGCCTCCGCCGAGAAGTCCCCGCCCCCCGTGCTGAACATCCCCAGCCCGCGGGCGTTCGGGTCGTTCTCCAGCAGCAGCCGCGGCACGGGCAACGGAGCGTTGGGATCGCGCTGATTCCGACGCGGCAAACGCGCATCGGGGTTGTCGGGGTCGTCGCGCGCCGGCTGCTGCTCGCTGGACATCACCAGCGTCGTCGTCGCCCGCAGCGCCACCAGCCGCAGATTGTGAAGGTCGTTGGCCTGCGTGGCGCGGCGTTCCAGCAACGTGTCCGACCGGTCCATCGCGTAGAACACGCTCACGCACGCGAGCACCACCAGGCAGCCCAGCGCCGCCGCGAACGTCACCTCGAGCATCGTAAAGGCGCGGGTCTTCATTGCTTGCCGCCTCCGCGTGCGGGCGGGGTGCGTGAACCGGGCTTGGTGCCCGGCTGGTTGGGGAGCGCTCCCCCGGCCGGCGTGGTCTTGCCGTTGCCGATGGGGCGTGACCCCGCGTTGTTCGCCATGCTCGTGACGGCGTCCAGGAAGCGCTGTCGCTTCACCGGGTCCTTCATGATGCTGTCGGCCGTGTCCGGGTTGCGCAACTGCCCGAAGATCGGGTCGACGATGCGCGTGATGGAGAACGCCGGGACGATGTTCGTCGGCGCGTAACTGCCGCCGCTCTCCTCGCTGAGCCACACGTTGAGCTGCACCGTCTTGAGCCGGTTCGCCGTCAACGCGTTGGCCGCGCGGGGGCTGGAGGGGTCCACCGTCTTGGCCGGCGTGAGCGTGACACCCTTCTCGACAACCTCCCACCGGAACAGATCGCGCCCGTGCTTCACCGGCGCGTTCCGCGCCGGCATCGATTCCGGATCGTCGATGTACTGGAGCATCAGCCGGTTCGCCACCTCCGCCGCGGCCAGCCGCTGGTGCTGCCGCGTCTGGTTGGAGATCACCCCGTTGATGGCCGTCATGATCATGCCCGTCACCATCGTGAGCAGCACGATCGACAGGATCACCTCCAGAAACGTCATGCCCCGACGCGCAGACACGCGGCGACCCCCGGCGCGATGGAGCGCGCGGGCCAACGCGGGTTTGGGCTGCGGAAGCGGCATGGAAGCCTGCGGGTGAACGTCGACGCGGGGTGTGGTGCCGCTCGACCTCTGACCGAAACTTACTTGTCCATGGTCCAGACGTCGATGTCATCCTCGTTGCCCGGCGTGCCATCATTGCCGGCGGAGATGAGGATGAACGGCTGCTCGCGGCTGCGGCCGCGAGAGTCGTAGATAAAGTCACGGGCCCAGGCGTCCTTGAGTTTCTTGTCCTCCAGGAACTTGGCGGTGATGAGCGTGCTCAGGGACGGGGGATAGGACGAGTACTCCAGGTTATACGCCGTGAGCTGCTGCTTGATCGTCGCCAGGCTCGACCGCGTCACCTTCACCTTGGCCCGCTCGCCCGCGCTGCCGATCGCCACGCCCGCCGCGGCGATCAGAATGCCGATAATGACCAGCACCAGGGTCAGTTCCAGAAGCGAAAAGCCGCGCGCCATGTGGGCTGCGGAAAGTTGTTGGCGGCGGTGGTTCATGACTGGACTCCGAGATTCCTTTGCTTCATCTTGCAGCGGCCCTGTGCCGTGGCCGTACACCGGCGTCCGGAAAGTGTATTCGCGGTTCGCCCGTGCATGGGTATTCGCCTGAACCGCCCCCGCGCTCGGGGGGGTCCGGGGGGCCGAACGAGCCCGGGACAGTGGCATCGGCTCAAAGATGACCGCGTTTAGGGGTTTGGAGTCAACAAAAATGGATAGCGGGTCGGGAAGTGGATGGGAGCAACTCCGGGCCGCCGCTCGTACACTCCGCCCCCATGGCCAGCTCCTCCAAACCCCGCGTTCTGACCGGCGACACGCCCACCGGCCGCCTGCACCTGGGCCACTGGGTCGGCAGCGTCGAGCGGCGCGTCCAGATGCAGGGCGACTACGACTGCTACTTCCTCCTCGCCAACATGCACGCCTTCACCACCCGCGCCGACAAGCCCGGTGACATCCGCCAGGACACCATCGAGATCGTCAAGGACTGGCTCGCCGCCGGCATCGACCCCAACCAGGCCACCATCGTCCTCCAGACCGAGGTGCCCGCCATCGCCGAGCTCACCTGGTACTTCGCCATGCTCCTCTCCTTCAAGGATGTCATGGGCAACCCCACGCTCATCCACGAGCTCAAGACCAAGGGGCTCGAAGACAAGTACTCCTTCGGCTTCCCCATGTACACCGTCGGCCAGTGCGCCGACATCCTGGCCTTCCGCCCCACCTTCGTCCCCGTCGGCGAGGACCAGGAGCCCCACATCGAGATGTGCCGCAAGGCCGCCCGCAAGTTCAACCAGTTGTTCTGCGGCGTCAGCGACCGCACCCCCGACGACCAGTACGCCTCCGCCGGCGGCGTCTTCCCCATCCCCAGGGCCCTCATCGGCCGCATCGCCCGCCTGCCCGGCGTGGGCGACGGCGCACAGAAAATGTCCAAGAGCCTGGGCAACGCCATCTTCCTCTCCGACCCGCCCAAGGAAGTGCAGAAGAAGCTCAACAAGATCACCACCGGCCGCCAGAGCCCCACCGAGCCCGGCGACCCCACCAACATCCTCTTCAAGTTCGTCGAAGCCTTCATCACCGACCCGGCCCGCGTCGCCGAACTCAAGGACCGCTACGCCCGCGGCGACAACCTCGGCGACGGCCACGTGAAGCAGGAACTCGCCGAGGCCGTCAACAAGCTCCTGGAGCCCATGCGCCAACGCCGCGCCGAGTTTGAAAAGCCCGGCGGCGACGACACCATCGTCGACATCATCCGCGCCGGCACCCGCCGCGCCAACCTCGTGGCCGAAGAAACTCTCTACATGGCCAAATCCGCGATGAAGATCGATTTCGGACGCCGCGTGCTCGGCTGATCCCCCTCCCCCGCCCCACCCCCGCGCGACCCCC
>JBGAMO010000182.1:0-9749 GCA_044222845.1 Phycisphaerales bacterium | reverse complement strand
CCGAGATGCGTGCCGCCCTGGCCGAGCCCGACGATGCGCACCTGGCGACCCGCGTGTACGGGCTGGACAAGGGGCCCAACTTCCGCGACCCCCACCACCCCACCGCTCCGGGAACCAACGTGCCCCGCCTGGCGGATCGCGCCGACAGACTCGCCTCGCAGCTCGGCATGCTGCCGGGAATGCTGATCGATCGCCTGACTCGGATCAACGCGGAATTGCTCGCGGCTCGCGACAAACGCAAGCAGCCGCGGCGTGACGACAAAGTGATCGCGGCGTGGAACGGACTGATGATCGGCGCCTTCGCCCGGGCGGGCGAACTCCTCGAAGAACCCGAATACCTGCGCCATGCCCAACGCGCCGCGGACAGTGTTCGTCAGAAGCTGATCGACGCCGAAGGCCGGCTCTCTCGCTGCGTGCGGCAGGAGAACGCCTCCGGGCGGGCGGTGCTGGAAGACTACGCGTGCCTGGCGCAGGGGCTGCTCCACCTGCACCGCGCCAAGGAGGCCGCGGGTCTGGAAATCTCGGACAACGGCACCGCGGACAACCTGGCCGCGGCAAGCTCGCTGCTGGCGGTGGCGCAGCGCGATTTCGTCGAAGACGGCGTGGCGTTCGACACGCCCAAAAATGCGGACGACCTGTTCGTACGGACCCGCTCGCTGCACGACGGAGCGATCCCAAGCGGCTCCTCGGTCTTCTTGAACGCGCTGCTGGACCACGCGGAACTGGCTCAGAACACCGAATCGGCGGAGATGGCGCTCAAACTGCTGGTGGGCGCCAGCGGGTCGATCGCCCAGGCACCCGTCGGCACCGTGAACTCCACCCGCGCCCTGCTGCGGATCTTGCTCGCCGGCGAAGGACGCGAGGAACTCGGCGCAGCACCCCAGAAGCCGGCACGCCCGCAAGGCCCGCGGCCGGCGCAGGAAGTGGACCCTGTGCAGATCTTTGCCGGCGTGGAGCGAGTGGCCATTTCACGCGAATCGCCCGCGACAGTCACGCTGCTGATCAACATCGCCGAGGGCTGGCACATCGCCGCGGCTTCCCCGGGCGAAGGAGTAAAGCTCGTGCCGTTCCGCGTGGAAGTGCGCGGTGGAACAGGGATCGCCGCGTACGCCGATTACCCGCCCGGTGACAAGTTCAGCGCGCCGGGGCAGGCCGGAATCCTCGTGTACCGCGGGACCATTGAACTGCACGTAGCGCTCGAGCAGACCGGAGAAATCACCGGTCGGCCGCTGCTCAACGTGGTATACCAGGCGTGCAGCGAGACCGAATGCCTGGCCCCCGCGCTCGTGGAGTTGGACATCGCCATCGACGAGATCTGAACTCAGCGTTCGCCGCACGGTCGGTGACGGGTGCAGAATCTGCTCCCCTCGCCCGGGCAGTATGAACTCAAAAAGGCCGAAAAAACAGGCCGCAACACCCCCCGCACTTGAAGCCTCCACCGGTTTGATTCCGATGAGTGGTGTGTTGGTGGTGTGGTCTTGACAATCTAGTTCACAGCGTTCCACGGAGGGAACCATGTTGATGCTGACGGAAGAAGCCATTCCGCGGACTTTGCAATTCCCGACCTTGCCGGGCACCTCGCCGGGCATCGTGCCCTTCCCCGACATCGCGCCCGAGCCGCTGCGGTTCGACCGCCGCCGCCTGCCCCGCAAGCAGATGGCGGGCTTCGCGATGGCGGTGTTCAGCACCGGCTTCGCGGCGACCACGGTGGCGCGGGTGGAACTGGTGGACGCCAGCCACACGGGCCTGTGCGTCAAGAGCCCCACGCCCATCGAAGAGGGCGCGACCTTTTCGATCATCCCCGAAGACCCGCTCATGCCCCGCCGCGTGGGTATCACAGTGCGGTGCAAGGACGCCGACGGCGGCTTCCACCTGGGCCTGCGGATGCGCCGCGACAGCGCCGCCGCGTAACCCGCCCGCCGATCATGGATTGAGACCCCGGGCCACCGCGGCGTAGCGCTCCCACATCGCTTCGAGCGAACTGGGAATCACGCGGACCTGGCCGACCACGCTGATGAAATTCGTGTCCCCGCCCCACCGCGGCACCAGGTGCGCGTGCAGATGCTGCGGCACGCCCGCGCCCGCGGCACGCCCCTGATTGATGCCGGTGTTGATGCCCTGCGGGTTGAGCGTCCGCTCCATCAGGTCGGTGGCGCGCTCCACCAGGCCCCACAGCGCCGCACGCTGCGCGGGCGTGTAATCCAGCAGGCGCGGCGCGGGTGTTCCCAGCGCCACGAGCAGGTGCCCGTTGGCGTACGGGAAGGCGTTGAGGAGGATCATCCCCTCCGCGGTGCGGACGATCACGTGATTCTTCTGATCGTCCTGCGGCGTCAGCCAGTAATCCAATAGAAACGAACCCGTGCCGGGCTTGGGCGGGCCCGCGTTCTTCTCCTTGGCGTCGATCGATTCCAGGTATTGCAGCCGCCAAGGCGCCTGGAGGGTTGGCGAGATCGGATCGGTCGGCGCGTTGTGGGGCTTGGAACTCATTTGCCGGGGCCAAGGAACATGATCACCACGACGAAGATCGCGAGAATGACGAAGATCACCAGGCCGATCATCGCGACAGTGAACGGGCGAAGCGGGCCATCGTCCTTGTCTTCCTGAGGCGGCGGGGCCTCGCCGGGACCGACCACCACCACCCCGCACGACGGGCACGGCGCGGCGGAAGCGGTGGACGAAGAGAACTGAGCGCCGCACTTGGAACAGACAAAGCCCCGAATGCTCGGAACAGGCGCAGCCTCCGGGCGCCGCGGCGCATCAGTGTCAACCGCCACGGGCCGTGACCAGTCCGGCGTGGGAGTGTCGGAAGGTTCGGGCGTGCTCGCGGGGCGGGGCGTGTCCTCACGCTTCTTTGCCGCCAGCGTCGAGAGATGGTCGTACAGCGAGCGGCCCGAGAGCGTGGCGCTCGAAGCATCGGACCCCCCGCTACCACCCGCGCGGCACTTGAGCGCCGCGGCGCGAAGTTCGGACTCAGCGCGCATGCGTGTCTGGCGCGGCAGGGGCGCACGCTCGATCGCCTCCAGCAGGTGCCGCGCGGACTTGTAGCGGAACTTGGGGTCTTTGTGCGTGGCGCGCTGGATGATCTCGATGATGGCCTCATCGACGTGGCGTTCGCGGAGTTTTCCCAAGGGCAGATCGCGCGTGCGGTGCATCTCCCGGACGTCGACAAACTCCCCCTCGAAGGGCGCCGCGCCCACGAGCATCTCGTAGAAGGTGATGCCAAGGGAGTAGGCGTCGGTGCGGGGGCCGCACGCGCCCTCGAACGCCTCGGGGGCCATGTACCCCGGCGTGCCCGCCAACCCGGCGTCCTCGGCGACGGCCTCGCCCGCGGGACGGGAGATCGCGATGCCGAAGTCGGTGAGGAAGACGCGGCAGTCGGTATCCAGCATGATGTTGCTGGGCTTGATGTCGCGGTGAATGATGCCCGCGTCGTGCAGTTCGGAGGTCGTGCCGCACACGCTGGACATCACGGCGATCGCCGCGGGAACGCTGAGCGGGCCGGACTTCGCGACCACGCGGCTGATAGTCGGGCCGTCGACGTACTCCATCACGATGTACGGCGCGCCATCCACCACGTCGGCGTGAAACACGGCGGTCATGCCCGCGCATTTCAGTCGCGCCGCGGCCCGGGCGCCCTCAAGAAAGGTCGCGAACTGGGGATCGTCCTCCGTCGCGGCCGCGCCGAGCAGAAACTTCACCGCCACGTCGCGCCCGAGCATGTCGTCGTGCCCCAGCCACACCACACCCATGCCGCCCTTGCCGATCTCACGCAGCAGGCGCACGCTGCCGAGCTGGCGCGGGGCCTTGATCTCGCGCACGGTCAATCCCAGCGATCCGCCGCTGAGAGAGAGGGGCACGGTTTCCTGCTCGTGAATTCCCATGAAGGGACTGTCCTCGGTGTTCACGCTTGCGGCGGTCGGCGATCCGATAGGGTGGGGAAGGGTTCGGGCGGCCTCGCCCGGGAGACAGAGTGTACATTGCCTGAAGGCCGGGGAATGTTCGCTCCATTCCGAAGAAATGCAATCGGTTTGGCCTGTGTGTGGGTCGGCGAGCGCCCGAACAAATCTCACAGATGACCGGGATCGGGGGCGGGTCACGTACTGTCTTTCATGCTTCTCACTCGCTGCGTGATTCTGTTGATGGCGCTGCTGCTGGCGGCGTGCGCCGCGGACGCTCCCCACGCGGTGCTGCCCGCCGCCGCAGCGGTGACGCTGGGGGCCGACCAGGTGTACCGGCCCGGGAGCGCCGTCAGAGAGTTCACGGGCGGTTTGGCGGGCAAGAGCCCGACCACGCAACGCCGCAAGCACGGGGAGATCGACGCCTCGGGATCGTGGGCCCTGCAGATCGACGGTCGGACCAAGTCCGGCGATTGGAAGCCGGTGCGCACCGTCCGGCTGGTGCGGGCCGCGGATGGCGCGGTGGCGATGAGCGATGTGCGCGACGAGAAGGAAAAGAACATCACCGCGTTCGATCCCCCGCTGGTGCTGATGCCCGCGCGTCTCGCCGCGGGCGACACTTTTACCGCGTCATCCAAAGTGCGCATCACGCGGATCTCCGACGGCGGATTGGTGGAGCAGGGAACGGCGGAGTCCGGGGCCACCCTGCGCGGTCACGCCGCCGGGCCGCCGGCAACGTTCGAACTTGAATCAACGCTGCGCATGCAGCTCTCAACGGCGAAAGTGCTGGAGATCACCCTCTACACGGTGCGCGAAGGCGAAGGAGTCGTGGGCGAGCACGAGACGCTCAACGTGACCATCGGGCCGCTCACGGTGCGGTCGGCCGAGGAGATCTGGAACGAGAGTGGCGGCAAGTAAGCCGCGGAGCATCTCGCGCCTTTTTGAACTGGGTGTGACGCCCGCTTCAACCGACGCGCCGCTCATTGCGAGCGCCCGATCGGCGTTCGTGCCGCGCAGTCACCTACCACGCCAGCGGCCGCAGCCATGCCTCGGCAAGGTCCACGACGCGCGAGTCAAGGTCGGCCTGCGGCCACGTGAGGCGACCGGAGGCGTTCAGAGTGCCCACAATCGCCGCGGTGATGGCGCCGTGATCCCGCAGCACCGTGCGGATCTTGTTGACATCCTGCGGACGCACTTCCAGCAGATAGCGTGAGGGCGTTTCGGCGAAGGCCAGTTCGTGCTTCTCCAGCAGATCGGGCTCAAGCGTGAAACTAAAGCCCAGGGCCGGGAGTTGGCCGCCGCCGGAAAGAAGTCCCGACAGAGCTCCCTGCACGTCCGCGGTGGTCGCGGCTTCGCGGCCGGTCGTGGCGATGAGCATCTCGGCGATCGCGACGAGCAGGCCTCCGTCGGAGCAGTCGTGAGCGGACTGGACCAGACCGTCCTTGATGCACTGGGCCACAGCGCGGGCGGTCTGCGGACCGATCTGCAGATGCGTGAGCGGGAAGGTGAGGTTCTCGCAGGCGAAGCGCTGCGCGTAGCAACTACCGCCCATCTCGGTCGTCGTCGTTCCCACCAGCAGCAGCACGTTGCCCGCCTCCTTGGCGTCCATGGTGATGCAGCGGGCGGTGTTGGGAACGATCGCCATGCCGGTGACGAGCAGCGTGGGCGGGATCTCGATCACGATGGGCTCGCCGGTGGTCGGGTCGGTGTACCGGAGCTGGTTGTTGAGGCTGTCCTTGCCGCTCACGAAGGGCGTGCGGTAGGCCTTGGCGCCGTCGTAACAGGCCTCGGCGGCGCGGACGAGCGAGGCGAGGTTCTGCGGCTTCTCGCAACTGGGCCAGCAGAAGTTGTCGAGAATGGCCGTGCGGGTGGGATCCGCGCCGACGCAGACCAGGTTGCGGATGCACTCGTCGATGCCCGCCAACGTCGTGAGGTACGGATCGCCGGGATACGGAGCCGCGGCGGTGGGCTCGTTCCACACGCTCAGGCCGCAGGCCAGCGCGATGGCGCGTCCGCTGCCGGAGATGGGCTCGACGACCGCCGCGTCGCCGGGGCCGCGGCCGCCGGGGCCCACGAGCGGCTTGACCACGGTGTTGCCCTGCACCTCGTGGTCGTACTGACGGATGATCCAGTGCTTGCTGGCGATGCTGGGGTGCGAGAGCATCGACGTGAGCGCTTCTCCCAGGTGCGGGCTTCTGGCCTTGGCTTGCGGGGGCGGAGCGGGCGGGGTCCACCTGGCTTCGCGCGTGGGCTGCGGGATGCCCTCGTGCAGGAAGTGCATCGGCAGGCGGCCGACCTCCGTGCCCGAGTAGCGGAGCACCAGCTCGGCGTTGGGGGTGCCGAAGACGCCCAGATCGGCCATCTCGACGCCCTCTTCCTCGCAGATGCGCCGCAGGGCGGGGAGGTTGTACTCCGGCACGGCGAGCACCATGCGCTCCTGGGCTTCGCTGATCCAGACCTCGGTGTACGACAGCCCGCTGTACTTGAGCGGCGCCTTCTCAAGATCGACCTGCGCGCCGATGTCCTTGCCCATCTCGCCCACGGCGGAGGAGAATCCCCCGGCGCCGCAATCGGTGAGCCCGTGATAGAGCGGGCCGCCGGCGATGTCGCGGGCCCGCAGGATGGCATCGAGCGTGCGCTTCTCTTCGATCGCGTTGCCGATCTGCACGGCATGGCCGAACTCGTCGGCGTGGGTGCTCTCCAGTTCCGCGGAGGAAAACGTCGCGCCGTGAATCCCGTCGCGCCCCGTGCGCCCGCCGATGGCGATGATGCGGTCGCCGGGCTTGACCTCGCCCTTCACGTGCGTGCGGGGGATGAGGCCGATGCACCCGCAGAACACCAGCGGGTTGCCCACGAAGCGGTCGGCGAACATCACCGCGCCGTTCACGGTCGGGATGCCCATGCGGTTGCCGTAGTCCCGCACGCCGCTGACAACGTCGGTCAGGATGCGCCGGGGGTGCAGCGTGCCGGGCGGCAGGGGCCTCACGTCCGCGGAAGCAACGTCGGACCAGGCCTGCGGGAACGCGACGCAGAACACATCGGTGCTGGCGATGGGCTTGGCGCCCAGGCCCGTGCCGATGACGTCGCGGATGCACCCGCCGATGCCCGTCGCGCTGCCGCCGTACGGCTCCAGCGCGCTGGGGTGGTTGTGCGTCTCGACCTTGATGCACACGCCCCACTCGTCGTCCAACGCAATGACGCCGCTGTTGTCCTTGAAGACCGAGAGCGTCCAGTCGACGCCTTCTTCGATGAGTTCAAACGTCGCCGCGGCCACGGTCCGCTTGAGCAGGTTGTCGATGACGATCGTGCCGTCGGGCTCGATCGTGTGGCCCGGCCGGTCGGACCAGTTGATGACATCATCGCTGTCGGACTCCTCCGCCACCTCCCGCGGCTCGCGCGGTTCGCGCGTCACAGACCGGGCGGTTTCGCCGAAGCCGAAGTTGAAGGAGTATGGATCGTCCCGCTTGACCGGGGCGCTATGGCGGATGGGCTGTGGCGACGCCGGTGCCGCGGGGACCGGGGCCTCGACCTCGCTGTAGCGGATGCGGCTCTTGAGCGTCTTGTGCACGCAGTGCTCGGACCACGTCTGGGCGATGGTCTCCAGTTCAATATCCCGCGGCTCACGCCCCAGCAGCCGATACTCGGCCTGCACGGCCTTCATCTCGTCCAGGCTGAGGAAGAGGTGGCCGTCGCGCGAGAGCTTGGTGAGTTGCTCATCGCTCAGATCGCGGATCGGGATGCTGCGGACGCTCAAGGCGTATTCGTGGCCCTGCGGAAGGTGAGCCGGCGTCCACGGACCCTTGGTGATCTGATGCACGACGGTGTTCGCCAGTGCGCGTTCGGCAAACGTGGCAGCACTGGACTCCGACACGCCGGTGAAGTCGTACCGGACGCCGGTAGAGACCCGCGCATCAACGCCAAGCAACGTGCGGATGCCCTCGCGGACGGACTGCGCCGCGGGATCCATCACGCCCGGCAGCGGATGAACCTCAACCGTGCACACGCTGGGCGTCGTGGAAGAGACGCCGACGGCGGCCACCTCGACCACCGGATCAGCGAGCAGGCTGCGGGCGATCTGCTGGACCTGATCCGAGCCGAGTGCCGCCTCGATGAGATACACCTTGGCGCAAGCGATGGAAGAGGCGCTCAGGCCCGCGGCGGACGCGCGACGCTGCACCGAGGCGGCGCGCGGATCAACGGAGCCGGGCTTGACGCGGACTTCAACGCGGTGGAGAGCGGTGGACATGAGCCCACACTGTAGAAGAAGTTGGGAGGGGGAGTGGCCGAATTACGCGATTGGGGTGTTCGCCGCCGCCTCGATATCCCGCACGCCGCGCAGGTCCACGACCAGGTGACCGGCGTAGGCACGGGTCACGAGGGCAACCTCGTAGGCAAGGCCGTCCAGCCGTCCCCGACCGACGGGGACGCGCCCCGTGGCGTTGACATCGCTCAGACGCGCGGACGCGGGCGTCGCGGCGGCCTTGGACGTCGCCGAGGCCGGGTCGGCCCCCGCCATGAGGATCGCCGCCGGGTCGATGCCGATGCCCACGTGGGTGGCGGGCTCGCGGAGGGGCCACTGGTGGTCGGCGATCTCCGCGCCGGTGTTCGAGCAGGCCTCGTTGATCCCCGCGATCACGCCCGGAGCCGGCTTCTCGGGCAGCGTGAGGCTGACAACCGCGCGACCCGCGCTATTCAGGCGGACGAGTTCCGCGGCCAGATCGCACGCCGCGGCGACCGCCTGTACAGCCCGATCAACATGGGCGGCGTCCGCAAAGTGTGCCGCGGGGATCCACAGGTCAACGCCCGAGAGTTGCAGTTCGAGCCTTCGGAGCAGCGACGCCAGATCGCGGCGGGCGGAGCGGTCCAGTTCGCGGGGCCGCACGCCCGGGGCCGCGGCGTCCAGTTGCACAGCGCGATACCCCAGCCGCGCCACCCAGGCGATCGCCTCGCGCGGACCGGGACCCCAGGGCGCATCGGCGCGGGCAGGCAATCCCGCGAGAGACAGGCTGAGGGGCGGGCTGTTGAGCATCTTGGGAAGAGTATGGGGTGCGATGAAGTTTTGGTGGTGCGTGCGCCGAGAAGATGCCCAGCACGCAGGCGAATGAATGGCTCTTGCCAAGGATTCAGGCGGTTTCGAAACGTGCACGGGGGTGCCGATGAAGTTTTGGTGCTCTGCGCGCGGGACCGGCGGCGACGTTATTGAGACCTTGAATGCCTGATGGGTGAAGTGGGCACGATGAACTTTTGGTGCCGGAGGCTGGCGGCAAGAGGCCGCGGCAGACACTGGAAAGGCAGAAATCGAGCCAGCCCAGGGGCGGTCCCAATTCGCTGCCCGGAGGATGTGTCAATGAACTTTTGGCGATGTGCGTGCGAGCACGCAAGGCGTAGTTATCGAGACATTCCAGATCGGACGTGTCGGAACGGAATGGCGCCCAGCGCTCTTTGAACTTTTGGTCGCCTGCGCAGCGGCGCGAAGCAGGAACGACTGTTCTGTGGATGTCAAAGAACAACGCCCGCCGGAACAGGCCTTGGCGGGGCGTTGCTGTTGGTACGCAGGTGGTTTCAGATGTGTGTCGGGTTTTAACAGGATCGACACGCAACGTGCGCACGGGAGCGAGCGGTACCTGGCATTCCTGGCCATGCTGATGAGCAACCGGTGGCAGGGCTCTGGCGGCTCACGTGCTGCACCATCTTGACCCGATCACTTCGCAAACTCGTACCCCTTCCGCACCGCCTGCGCCTTGAGAGCGGTCAGGATCGCGGCGTCGAGCGTCTGTGGCTTGACCCCGGCGCGGCCCGCGAGTTCCTTGGCGATGAACGCCTCGCGCTGCGCCGAGAGTTCGCCGATCTGCT
>JBGAMO010000181.1:0-9769 GCA_044222845.1 Phycisphaerales bacterium | reverse complement strand
GGAACGTACACCAAGTCCGAGCGTGCGGCCAAGAGCGGCGAAAAGGAGACCATCGCCCGCTGGGAAGCGCTTAAGAAGCTCAAGCCCCACCTCGAGTCTGGCAAGCCCGCTCGCACATGCAGGATCGACGACCCCGAACAGCAGAAGGCCGCCAAGATGCTCGGCCTCATTACGGCGAAAAAAGTTCTCTACGTGATGAACGTCGACGAGGAGGATCTCAAGGGCCAGAGCCCGATGTGCCAGAAAGTCCGCGAGCACGCCGAGAAGGAAGGCAGCGAGGTCGTTCCCGTGTGCGCCAAGATCGAGAGCGAACTCTCACAGATGAGCCCGGCCGAGCAGAAGGAGATGCTCGATGCCCTCGGCATGACCGAGCCCGCCCTCGACGCCGTCGCCCACGCCGCGTACCACCTTCTTGGCCTCCAGTCGTACTTCACCGCCGGTGAGAAAGAGGTCCGCGCCTGGACCATCCACAAGGGCTTCACCGCTCCTCAGGCCGCGGGCGTCATCCACACCGACTTCGAGCGCGGCTTCATCCGCGCCGAAATCTACTCGGTGCCCGATCTGCAGAAGTACAAATCTGAAAAAGCCATTAAGGAAGCCGGAAAGATGCGCATCGAAGGCAAGGACTACGTGATGCAGGACGGCGATGTCTGCCACTTCCTGTTCAACGTGTGATGCGGGGGTGAGCGCGGGATGATCGGATCATCATCGCTCGCCGCCGCGGAGCAGGCCCGGATCGCGGGCGACCTTGTCCGCGCCGAGGCGATCCTGCGTGCCCATGTGCAGCGCAAACCCGGTGATGCTCAGGCGTATTCCCAGTTGGGAGTCATCCTCCTGCAGGCCGGAAAGGTGGACCACGCCGAACTCATGCTCCGCCGGGCTATGACCCTGGCGCCCAATGACCCCGGACCCGGCGGGATGCTCGCGGCATCACTGCTCGCCCGAGGACTTCTCGCCGAAGCCCTCAGCCTGCTCGACCGTGTCCCCGCGAACCACCCGCAATCGGAAACCGCCCTCTTCAACCGCGCCGTAGCGCTCGACGGCCTCAACAGGCTCACCGAGGCTCGCGATCAATACCGGGCCCTCATCGATCGTTTCGGTAGCGATCCCCGCTACGTGCTCGGCCTCAACGACGTCCGATTCCGTCTCGGCGAAGTCGCCGAGGCCTGCGAAGGCCTCCGAGAATGCCTCAGGTCAGCGCCCGGCGATCGCGCCGCACTCTCCTTGCTCTGCATGATGAGCCTGTACGACGATGCCTCTCCAGCCGAGCGCACGCTCGGCTACCACATGGCCGCGGCGAGGGCCATCGGAGACTCTGACCTCCAGGGAGCCAAGCCCCGCGCACCTCGAGAACTCAGGTGGTTCGACCCCGACCCCTCCCGGCGACTGCGCGTCGGTTTTTTCTCTCCAGATCTTCGTGACCACGCCGTAGCGAGATTCCTGGAGCCGCTCCTCCTGCACCTGGACCGCGAGAGGCTCGATCTCTACTGCTACTCCTGTTTCGGCAGCGGTGACAGTGTGTCGCGGTCGATGCGGCAGCGCGTTGGCGACGATCATTGGCGAGACCTCTGGAGGCGTGAATCCAATACCGCCGCGGCAACCGTCGAGGCGGATCGTCTCGACGTGCTCGTTGAACTTGCGGGCCTGAGCGCACACTCCCGAATCGACGTGCTCTCACGACGCCTCGCCCCGTTGCAACTGAGCGCCATCGGTTATCCGCACGCCACATGCTTCGCCGCCATCGATGGCTGGATCGTCGACTCTGTCACCAATCCGCCCGATGCTCCCCCTCCGGTCCGGCCGCCCTCCACGCTCGCGTCCGTTCAGGATCTCTGGCGTCTGGACCTTTGCTGCCTTTGCTATCAGCCCCCGCCGAGCGTGCCAGAACTCAAGCCCCGCGAACCCGGCGGCCCGATCCGCTTCGGCTCGTTCAACAACATCTGCAAGTGGTCTCCCGCGTGCATCGGACTATGGGCCGATGTGCTGAGGGCCGTGCCCGATTCCGTCATGGTCTTGAAGGCCGCCGCGTTCGCGTATCCCGAGGTTCGTGAGCGCACCCTTTCACGCTTCGCCGACCGCGGCATCCCGGCGCACCGTATCGAACTCATGATCCACGCACCGACCGGATCGGAGCATCTGGTCTCCTATTCGCGCATCGACATCGCTTTGGACACCTTCCCGTACCAGGGCGTCACCACCACGTGCGAGGCGCTCCTCATGGGTGTGCCCGTCGTCACGCTCGCGGGAGATTCGCACGTCTCCCGAATCGGGGCATCACTACTGCACGCCGCGGGCGTGAGCGAATGCGTCGCCGCCGACGCGGCGGGGTACACCGCGATCGCCGCGTCGCTCGCGGCCGACCGGGCTCGTCTGCGCGAGCTGCATGGGTCACTGCGTTCACGGCTGTTGTCGTCCAGCCTGTGCGATGGGCCTGCGTACGCGCGCCGTTGGGAAAAGATGATCAGTGATCGCTGGCGCACGCTCTGCGAGGCTCACGCCTGAGGCGAAATCGCGCCGGTGATCTTGAGCGCGCGGTTGCCGTGAAACTGCCCGATCTGCGCCGAGAACTTGTGCTCACCCTCCACGCACACCGCGATGGGCTTGGTGGCGGCTGTCTCGGTCACGATCAGGTCGCCCTTGGAGAGTTGCAGCAGATCGCGAAGAGTGATCGTCGTGCGGGCCAGTATCCCCGCGACTTCAAGCGGAGCCCGCGATAGACCCTTGGTGATCCTGCTCTGAGTCTGTTCGCTCCGCTGGTTCTTGTTCGCCGCGAACCAGGACTGGCTGCTCAACTGCTCCATCACCGGCTCGATCACGTTGTACGGGATGCACAGGTTCATCGTGCCCGCGCGGCTCGCGAGCTTGAGCTCGAACGACACGACGACCACGACCTCGTTGGGCGGCACGATCTGCACCAGTTGCGGGTTGCTCTCCGTCGCCGAGACGGAGAACTTGAGCTCCCGGATGCTCTGCCATGCTTCAGAAAGCGCGGCGAGCCCCCGTTTGGTCACGTTGCTGATGAGTCGGTTCTCGATCAGCGTCAGCGGACGCTGCGGAATGAACAGATCCTGGTTGTTTCCCCCCAGCAGGCGGTCGATGATCGGGTAGATGATGAGCGGGCTGATCTCCAGACACATCTGGCCCTCCAGGCCGTCCGTGTCCACCAGGTTGAACGACGTCGGGTTCGGCAGTCCGCTCGTGAACTCCGAATACGTCATCTGTTCGCACGCGGCGACTTTCACCTCCACGATTGTGCGAAGAAAGCCCGAGAGAGCCGCACCGATGTTGCGCGCACACGACTCGTGCAGCGTGTGCAACGCCCGCATCTGGTCCTTGCTGACGCGCTCGGGACGCTTGAAGTCGTACGCCTTGACTTCCGGCGGAGCCTCCTCGCGAGGACGTTGTGTGAACACCATCGCCTCGGGCATAACGCGGCGATCCCCGGTGCGGTCAAGAAGCCGCACCGGGGATCGCTATCGGCGTCGCGCCGTGATCCGCTTGATTCACAACATCACCTCGGACGGGTGTTTCCCCGCCGTCGGGGATCATCAGAACACGATCTGTGCCTGCAACCGGAACGCCACCTGGTTGCCCGCGCTGTCGGTCAGCAGGTTCAGCGATGTGCTTGGCGCGGGGACGATGGCCGTGCTCGACTCGGGGTCGATGTACCAAACCACGTCTCCGGTCAGTTTGAACGCGTGACTCTTGGGCGACACGTAGTACGTCAGGCCGGCCGTGACGGAGTTGAAATCGTCAGGTCCGTCGGCGTTGTCCGGCAGAATCACGTCATACCGGGCGAACAGTTCGCACTGCTCGGTGACGAACAGGCCGCCCTGCACCACGACGCCGAAATCGTTCTTGTTCTCGCCGCCGTCCGGCTCGGTCTCTTGCCAGATGAACGCCGCGAACGCGTTCCAACCGTCGCCCTCAACCGAAACATCGGCCGTCGCCTTGAGCAGTTGCCTTTCCACCGCGCCCCCGCCCGTGTCGCCGTAGGTTTCGTAGTCGATGCCTGCTCCCAACAGCCCGGCGTATCCCTGACCGCGCCAGGACGTGAAGTCGTTGAACCGCTTGAAGTCGTCGCCCTTCCACATCCACTCGCCGCGGGCATTGACGGCGAAGTCCGCCTCCTTGGAAGAGTCGAACGACGTGTTCAGCGCGTTCGA
This sequence comes from Phycisphaerales bacterium, assembly GCA_044222845.1. Lineage (GTDB taxonomy): Bacteria > Planctomycetota > Phycisphaerae > Phycisphaerales > UBA1924 > UBA2402. The sequence continues at coordinate 5,603 of JBGAMO010000181.1, read as the reverse complement.
CCCGTCCGTGATGTCGGCCCCAACGCGGAACTTCTCATTCTGCCAGCCGAATCCCATGCCCTGTGACCGGGTCATGGAGAAGATGGCGTTGGTGACCGAACGCTCGACCGTCAGCTGGTACGTGTCCGAAACCAGTTCTTCCCGATTGAAGAAGGGCTTGTACTGGCCGAAACGCAGATACGCCTTGTTCTGAAACGTGTATCGTCCTTCGGCGTCCAGAATCTGGGCCGTGCCATCCTTGCCCGAGAGTTCCGTGAGCAGGTTGTACGACAAAGCCTTGTCCCAGACCGTTCCGTCGAGCTTGAGCCGCGCCCGCTGAATCTGGAACCCGCCCGTGTACGTGTCGTGGCTTCCGTCCGGTCGATCCTGCCGGAAGTTACCCATGTACCGGGCCTGAAGGAACCCGCCCACATTCAGAACGTTCGGGCCGCCATCTGTCAGGGTGAATTTCCCGTTCTTGTAACCGCTCGGAGAACCATCATCCGCGAGACTGGTCCGATTGGAGGCGTCGGAGACAAGTTCCGCGGCGTAAGCCCTCGCTGAATCAGAGTCCTGGGCGACGCTCGGAGACACAAGAAGGAGCGCGGGAACGGCAAGTACCAATCTCTTCATGGTGCGGATTTCCTTTAAGGGATGAATCGGATCGCGCCAAGAGTACTCGAAACCCCCCGCGTTATCGAACCAAAATCCGTTAAAATCGCGTTCAGATTCTCTACCCGAACTTCTTCCGGGAGGTTACACTTATACTTGGCCTTCGGGCACGGTTGTACGGGTCGTCTCGGCATCCAAGGAACTCGCAGCGCGTGTGTCGGATCATTCCATGGTCCACGGTTGTTGCAAGCGTTTGCAGCGTGACGGCTGTCGTACGCGCTCAGGTGGCCGTGCTGGACCAAGTCAGCCCGATGGATCCCACTGCCCGCCAGTCCGCGGTGTTCACCCTTTCGTCGGGACTCGTTTGGCAACAGCAGGTACGGGGTGGAGTCTCGGGTTATTTGAGTTCGGTCCAGATGACCCTTGGCGGCGCAATCGGAAGCACCGTGACCGTGAAGGTGCGATTGGGCGGTGCGTGGGCGACGGGCCCGATCGTCGCCTCTCAGACCGTTCGAAAGTCGTTGACCGGCTACGAAACCCGGATGTTTGAGTTCCTGAATCCGACAATCGTTCTACCGACGGGTTACCCCCTTGTGCTCGAAGTCACTGGGTACGGCGTGGAATGCGTCGTGGTGGGCTCGTACGTCGGAGTCCCTACAGCCAATCACCCGCCCCTGTATCCCGAGCCCCTGTATTTCCAGGGCACACGATTTCTGAACAACGGCTGGCGGATCGGATTCAAGACGTTCGTGCAGCCCCACCCGCCCTGCGTTTCAGACTTCAATGAAGACGGTGGTGTGAACGGCGACGACGTCGCTGCGTTCCTCTCGGCTTGGGAAAGCGGCGACATCGTGGCGGACGTGGCGGACGACGGCGGCCTCGATGGGCAGGACGTGCTGATGTTCTTCGAGGCTTGGGAGAGTTCTGCCTGCTGAAAGAATCGCAGGTGTTCGCCGTACTACGGTGGTGATCGGACGCGGGAGTCGGAAAAATTGGAAACGGCGGTGCCGCTGGGCCGCCGTCGATTCGGTTGAAGTTTCGGCATAGGCTTGGTCTCGTGGGTGGCGGAGTTCGTTTTTCTGTGTGCGCACGCCGGCGGTCGTTCTGATCCGCCTGTGTGGTCGTTCGGTGCCGCTCGAGTTTTTAAAACCCCGTTTCGGAGGCTCCACGTGAGATTGAACCGCTCCATTCATCGTGTGTCCGTGCTTGCGCTGCTGGCGGCCGCGAGCGCCGCGGCGTATGCCCAGCCCGCCAACAACGCATGTTCCGCGGCCACCGTTGTCGGTCCGGGCGCATATACAGGGTCCACCGCAACCGCCACGAACGACGGCAACGCGGGTTGCATCGGAAGCGCCAGCAAGGATGTCTGGTACAAAGTCGTCGCCGACCGTGACCTGCAACTCGTTGTGACGACCTGCGGAAGCGCCTTTGACACCGTGCTCTCCATCCACACCGGCTGCCCCGGCACCGCTTCCAACGCCATCGCCTGCAACGACGACTCTTGCGGCCTCCAGTCGCAGGTCTCCGTCACCGCTGTGACCGGACAGGAGTACTACATCCGTCTGGGCGGGTACGGCGTGAACGACGGCGGGGCCTACACCTTGAACGTGAGCTATGCCGAACCGCCGCCGCCCCCAACGCTCGGACCTGATGTCTGGATCGAGGACCTCACCGATGTCGCCTACTACGCGACGTTGAACGGAATTTCCTCGTATGCCGTCGGCACCGACGCCTGCAACCAGGGCGACTCGCCCGTCGAGTGGCAGGCCGACAACAACCGCCACCCCGTCATCGCTCAGAACCTCTTCCGCCTTGCCAACGGGCGCTTCGAGCAACTCGGCCAGTCCTGGCTGAAGCACGGCTTTGCGAGCACCAACAGCGGCGCGTGCGGCACCTGTGTTCGGCCGCCCAACGGCGGCGCCCAGTTGGGTGTGAACTGCTCCGATGCGTACGGTGCGGGCCTCAACGGTTCGCAGGGCAATCTTGGCCCCCGTTCTCAGGTCAACGCCACGACCGGCGTCTATCCCTATCCGTACACCGCGCCGGCCTTCAGCGGCGAGATCATGCGGCGCATCCAGGTCCGTTCGACCGACGTAGCCCCCGCCTCCAACCCCGGCGCCCTCTACTTCGCCGAATGCCACTACGTCACACAGGACGACGCCCAGTGGAACAACGGCCTCAACAACGCCTCCTACAAGCGCGTCTCGTTCGCTACTCCCACGGCTCCGGCCTGGGCCGGCGCGACCCAGCGTCAGCACGCCGGCATCGAAGCCTGGCCCGCGAACGACACCGGTGTGACCCTCACACCCTTTGATTACTCGGTCGCCAGCCCGCTCCCCGGTCGCGGCCCCATCACGGCCCGCTTCTGGGTCGGCGCCAAGACCACCAGCAACGGCAACGGCACCTGGACCTACGAGTACGCCATCGAGAACTTCAACTCCGACCACGCCGGCGGCTCGTTCTACGTGCCGCTGCCCGCCGGAGCGCACCTGACCAACATCGGTTTCCACGACGTAGACTCGCACTCGGGCGAGCCGTACGACAACACCGACTGGACGACCGAAGTCACGCCCTTCGGCATCACCTTCAAGACCCTCACGTACGCCCAGAACCAGAACGCCAACGCTCTGCGCTGGGGAACGCTGTACAACTTCCGCTTCACCGCCGACGTCGCGCCGGCCGTGGGCAATGTCAGCCTCGGCCTCTTCAAGCCGGGCGGACCCATCGCCCTCAATGGCCCCGTGCCGGCCCCCGCGCTCCGCGCGTGCATCGGCGACTTCAACCACGACGGTGGTTGGGACGGCGCCGACATCGGCACGTTCTTCCAGGCCTGGGAGGCGGGTGTTGAAGCCGCCGACACCAACGGCGACGGCAGCGTCGACGGCGCCGACGCCGAAGTCTTCTTCATCGCGTGGGAAGCCGGCCGTTGCAACTGATCCGCTGATCTGTTGACCGACTTCATGAATGGAGCACGCCGAGCGGCGTGCTCCTTTTTTCATGCACTGAGCCAGTCGTTCGCCGCGGACGCCACAAGATCGCCCAGCCGCGGCAGCGCGATCCGTGATTGTCGCCACAGTGAGAGCATGGAGCCGATTACGCCGGGGCTTCGCACGATCACGGCCGCCAGCCGAAGAGGCTTGGGGGATCCGAATGCATCGATCGCGCCGAGCAGGTCGGCGTTCAGCGCGTCTCGCGCGGTGTCGCAGACGACCCGCAACCCGACGAACGCTGCGCCTTCACTCACCGCCCATGCTCGCAATCGCGAGTTCTCCATGTCCACGCAGTCGGCGCCGGTGGCTTCAAAGAGCATTCCTTTGTGATGCACTGTTGAGATCGGTTCGTCGCTGGTATGGATTCGGGTGAATCTGATGCGCGACCGCTCGCACCACGCCAGCACTCGGGTGTCGGTCGTGTCGACGACCGCGTCGCCGGTGTTCAACGCCGGATTCAATCCTCCGGCCAACCCCGCGGCGATGACGAGCGCGGGCGAGGCCGCGCCGAGTTCGTTCACGGCGCCGATGCCGACGGTTCGGACGCCGATCTTCGAAGCGTCCGACGTTCGCAGCGCCTTTCTGATCGCGGCGGCTTCGGTGTGCATCGCGGCCAGGATCAGCACTCTCGGAGATTGGCGGTGGCCTGTCACGCGCGGCCGGTTCCGGGCGATGCGAGGGTTTCGACCGCGACGCGCGTCGCGCGGACAAGCCCCGCGGCGAGTTGCGACGCGGGGCACGGTTGGATCGCGTCGAGCCATGCGAGGATGAGCGACAACTGCAGGCCCGCCGCGGCGCTCGCGACGATCCGCGCCGGTACATTCGTCATCGGCGCGATTCTCGCGGCGATCGCGTCCGTCAACGCCTCGTGCACCACCGCCTGCGACGGGCCGTGGAGCAGCGCCCGGGTGCGGGGTCTGAACTCGGCGAAATGCGCGAGCAGCGGTTCGATGCGTGCGGCATCACCGTTCGGCGTGGCCGCCTCGGCGAGCACGCCGAGCATCGGCGACATCGCGCGCACGAGCAGTTCGTCCTTGTTGCGGAAATGCTCGTAGAACGTCGAGCGGCCGACGTCGGCGCTGTCGATCACTTCCGCGACCTGCAAGTTCTCGTAGGGTTTCTCCAGCACGAGCGCGTTGAACGAATCGACGATCGCTCCGCGCGTCGCCCGCGTCCGTCGGTTGTTGGCCCGTTGTTTCATGCGGGGTGGCTCTTGGGCGGACATTTTAGCCGCGGCGTCCGGAATCGCATGATTCTCTGCCGGTGGGTCTTGAGGCGGTCATCTACTTCGAAGACACTCATGTTCACACCGAGGAATCTCATGCAACCATCAGACCGTTCTCAACGTCCGTTCGGTATCGTGCTCCTGTCCGCCGCGGCGATCATGGTCGTCTTTATGGCGATGCACCCCACGTCGCACTCGCACGATCTGCCGGGGCTCATCGATGACCTCGAGAAGGGCGCGGCGTTCAACGGTCTGGTCCACGGCGTGCTCATCTTCGCGCTGGGCGGCGTGCTGCTGGGGTTGGTGGGGTTCGCGCAGGCGCTGGGGTCGGGCCGTGTCACGGTGCTCGCCGGAACCATCGCCTTCGGGCTGGGGTGGGTGTGGCTGAGCGCCGCGGCGATCGTGAACGGGTTCATCGTTCCATCGCTGATCCCCGCGGATCGGCCGGACCCGCAGGCGTTGGGCGAGAAACTGCGACCGCTGCTGGCGCTCTGCCAGCAGACCAACGGCGCCCTCTCGCGCGCGGGCGTGGTGGCGGCGAGCGTCGCGCTGCTGCTCTGGGGGGTGAGCCTGATCCATCTCAAGAGGGGACACGTCGGGGTCGCGGTGACCGGCGTGGTGTGCGGCGCGGCGCCGCTCGCTTTGCTCGCTTCGGGCCACCTGCCGATGAATATCCACGGGATGGGTGGTTTTGTGTTGGCGCAAGGGGTCTGGTGCGTGGTGGTGGGGGTGCAGATGGTCCGCGGGAGGGTGTAAGCCGGCCATCGGTTTGGACGCTGTGCGTGCGAGGTTGTGCC
>JBGAMO010000180.1:0-9791 GCA_044222845.1 Phycisphaerales bacterium | reverse complement strand
GATGCCGGATGTGCACGACATCGCCCGCGTCGAGACGCTGCTCACGCGGCTGCGACCCATTTTTGATGATGACCGCCTGTCGCTGGGCGTGTTCATGCACCGGGGCGTCGATGATGCCGCGCGCATCGCCGCGTGCCGCGCACTCGCGGATCGCCGCGGAGTCCCCCTCGCCGCCACCAACGACGTGCTGTACCACGCGCCCGAGCGCCGCATGCTGCAGGACGTGCTCGGCTGCATCCGCATGGGGTGCACGCTTGACACCGCCGGGCGTGCGCTGGAGGTGAACGCCGAGCGGCACCTCAAGACCGCCGCGCAGATGCACGGCATCTTCGCCGACATGCCCGGCGCCATCGCCCGCGCTGTCGCCATCGCCCGACGGGCGAGCGGATTCACGCTCGATGAACTCCGCTACGAGTACCCAGACGAGATCGTGCCGCGGGGCGCCACCGCGCAGTCGCACCTGGAGCATCTCGCGTGGGCCGGCGCCGCCGAACGCTGGGGCCACGCCGGCGGTGTGCCCGCCCCGGTGAAGGACCAGATCCGCCACGAACTGGCGCTCATCGCCGAACTCAACTACGCGCCGTACTTCCTCACCGTGCACGACCTGGTTGTTTTCGCACGGTCCCGCGGCATTCTCTGCCAGGGCCGCGGCGCCGCGGCGAACTCCGCGGTGTGCTACTGCCTGGGCGTCACCGCGGTGGATCCGTCGCGCGTCAAGATGCTCTTCGAGCGGTTCATCAGCAAGGAGCGCAACGAGCCACCGGACATCGACATCGACTTCGAGCACGAGCGCCGCGAGGAGGTCATCCAGTACATCTACTCCAAGTACGGCCGCGAGCGTGCCGCGCTCACCGCGGAGGTGATCTCCTACCGACGCCGCAGCGCAATCCGCGACGTGGGCAAGGCTCTGGGCCTCTCGCTCGACCTGACCGACCGGCTCGCCAAGGACGTTGAATGGCACGACCACGGCCCGGTGCAGGCCGCGCAGTTCCGCAAGTTCGGCCTGAGCGTGACCGACCCCACGCTCAACCACCTCGTGCGACTGGTCGGCGAGATCGTGGGCTTCCCGCGTCACCTCTCCCAGCACGTGGGCGGGTTCGTCATCACCCGCAGCCCGCTGTGCGAGCTGGTGCCCATCGAGAACGCGGCGATGCCGGACCGCACCGTGATCGAGTGGGACAAGGACGACGTGGACGCCGCGGGGATGCTCAAGGTCGACGTGCTGGGACTGGGCATGCTCGCGTGCGTGCGCAAGTGCCTGCAACTGGTGAACGCCACCAACGATCCATCGCTGCAACTGCACACGATTCCTCCCGAAGACCCGGCGGTGTACGACATGCTGTGCAAAGCAGACACGGTGGGCGTCTTCCAGGTGGAGAGCCGTGCGCAGATGTCGATGCTGCCGCGGCTGCGCCCACGATGCTACTACGACCTGGTGATCGAGGTGGCGATCGTGCGTCCGGGCCCCATCCAGGGCGACATGGTGCACCCGTACCTGCGCCGCCGCGCCGGGCAGGAGCCGGTGGTGTACCCCGACGAGAAAGTCCGCGCGGTGCTGGAGCGGACGCTGGGGGTCCCGCTCTTCCAGGAGCAGTGCATGGCGCTCGCCGTGGCGTGCGCGGGGTTCACGCCCGGGGAGGCCGACAGCCTCCGGCGCGCCATGGCCGCGTGGAAACGCAAGGGCGACGTGATCCTGCGCTTCGGGCAGAAGATCATCGAGGGGATGACGGCGCGGGGCTACGACCCGGGGTTCGCCGAGCGGGTCTTCTCGCAGATCAAGGGCTTCAGCGAGTACGGCTTCCCCGAATCGCACGCCGCGAGTTTCGCGCTCATCGTCTACGCCTCGGCGTACCTGAAGCTGTACTACCCGGCGGCGTTCGCCGCGGCCCTGATCAACAGCCAGCCGATGGGGTTCTACGCCCCCGCGCAGATCGTCCGCGACGCCCGGGAGCACGGGGTTGAAGTCCGCCCTGCCGACGTCAACGCCAGCGCCTGGGATTGCACGCTCGAGCCCGCCTCTCCCGATGACCCATCCCTGCACGCGCTGCGCCTGGGGCTGCGATTGGTCAGGGGTCTGCGCCGCGAGGACGCCGACGCCATCACCGCCGCCGTCGAACGGCACGGGCCGTTCCGCGGCATCAGCGAACTCTGGCGTGCGTCGGGGGTGCGGGCCTCGGCGCTGCGCCGCCTGGCCGGGGCGGACGCGTTCACGTCCATGGGCCGCGGTCGGCAACGCTCGCTGTGGGAGCTGCGGGCCGTCAGCGATGAGCCGCTGCCGCTGTTCGAGCACCTTGATTCGCCGATCTCGCACGCCGCGGCGTCCATCGCGGCGGAACTGCCCGCGGTCTCCCCCGCCGTGCGTGTCGCGCACGATTACAACGCCACCGGGCTGTCGCTCAAGGCCCATCCGGTTTCGTTCCTTCGCGCGGACCTGGGCCGCGAGGGCGTTGTTCCCTGCGCCGATATCCGCGACCCGGTGCGCTACCCCACCGGCACGCGCGTCGCCGCGGCGGGGATCGTGCTGGTCCGCCAGCGCCCGGGGACCGCGCACGGCATCGTCTTCATCACGCTGGAGGACGAGACGGGCATCGCCAACCTCATCGTGCGGCCGAAGGTCTACCAGCGTTACCGGCGCGCCGTGCGGAACGCCTCGACGCTGATCGTGCACGGGCACGTCGAACGGCAGGGGGACGTGATCCACATCCTGGCCCGCCGGCTCGTGGACTTTGACGAGGCCCTAGGCGAGCTCAGGAGCCGCTCGCGCGATTTCCACTGAACATCAGGTGATCCAGCGGCCGCCGTCGACGCGGATGATCTCGCCGGTGGTGTACTTGGCGTCCAGCGCGAGCCAGCGCACGGCTTCCGCCGCGTCCTCGGGGGTGCCCTGCCGCTCCAGCGGCACGCGCCGGAGATACTTGGCCTGCGAGGCTTCGTCGGACTCGTGGCCGGTCTCCGGCCAGGCCACGACGCCCGGGGCCACGCCGTTCACTCGAACCTGCGGGGCCAGATCGCGTGCCAGGGAGTGGACCATCTCGGCGAGAGCGGCCTTGCTCATGGCGTACGCGGAGAAATCGCGGCGGGGCCGGCCCATCGCGTGGATATCGACCATGGCCACCACGCTGCCGCCCCCGCTGAGCGTGGACTCGCGGAGCATGGGGATGAGGCGGGAGGTCAGGAGCAGCGGGGAAAGGGCGTTGATGCGGAACTGCTGCTCGGCCTCCTCGGGGGCGAAGTCGTGCAGCGGCGTGGGGGTGTAGACGCTGGCGTTGTGCACGAGAATGTCGAGCCGCGGGACACCTTCAACGAGGAACGCGGCGAAGAGGTCCACGGCGTTGAGGTCGAGCAGGTCGACGCGGTGGGCGAAGCAGTCGGCGCCCAACCGCCGCAGTTCGTCGGTGAGCAGCTTGGCGTCCTCCTCGCTGTTGTTGTATGTGAAGACGACGTCGCAGCCGGATTTGGCGAGTGCGAGGGCGATCGCGCGGCCGACGCGGCGGGCGCCGCCGGTCACGAGGGCGATGGGGCGTTTGCCGGAGAGAGTACCGGCGGCGGCGACCAGGGCCGCGGCGGCGGAACCGTCGTCGGGGGCGGCGTCGCCGAGTTGCTGCGCGCTGGGCGTGGCGGCGCGGCGGCCGGCTTCTTCCCACGCGCTGGGACGGCGGCTGGTGGGCAGGGCGCGGGGCGGGGCGGGACGCTGGCGCTTGCGCCACCTGGCCAGGGTTCCGGCGAGCAGCCCCACCACCACGAGCAGGCCGATCACCACGATCGTGAGCAGCAGGATCGTGGCCTCGCTCACAAGCGCCTGGCGGGAAGGGCCGGCCTGGAACAGCAGGAAAAGGGAGTTCACGAGGGAGTGTACCGCGTGCCGCCGCGATCAACGCGGAGGCTCGCCTGGCGTTCTCAGCTCTTCTTGTCCCAGGCCTTGTCGTGCAGGTTGGGGAACTTGATTTCGGCGGTGCCGGGGTCCACGCCCTCGATGCGGACGAAGCCCTTGTCGTCGAGCGTACCGGAGGCGATGGAGCCGTCGGCCAGCTTGCACTCGTAGTACTCGCCGGGGATGGGCTCGCCGGTGTCCTTGTCGATCAACTGGATCTCGATCCAGTCCGTCTTCTTTTCCTCGCCCGGCTTGGTCTCCTCGGGCTTGAAGGCCTTGACGGGCTTCTTGCCGTACTTGCCCTTCTCCTCCTTGCGCTGCTCGATCTTGAGCTTGGAGACTTCCACGGGGTCGGCGTCGTCGGCGTCCTGAGCCTCGGCCGCTGCGGCCGGGGCCACGAGTCCGCCCGGGGTTCCTGATTTGCAACTGGCCATCGTTCAGCCCTTTCGTTCAAACGTCAGTTGATCTTGACCATGAGACCCTGGACGGTGACGGCGGTGTCGGCCTTGAGGTCGGCGGTGAGGCCCTTGACCTCGGCGCCGGCGGTGCCCTGCAGGGAGGCCTTGGCGGTCGCCTTCATAGTCAGGTTCGCGGTGGCTTCCAGGGCCACGTCCTTGAGCGCGGCGATGGACACGCCGGCGGTGTCGGACTTGAGGGTGATGTCCTTCATCGCCTTGATGTCGATGCCCTTTTCGGTCGTGGTCACGTCCATGGCCTTGGTCTTGATGGTGATGCTGTCCTTCTCGATGGCGATGAACGAGTCGTTGGTCACCTTGAGGGTGATGTTCTCGGTGGCCTCGATCACGATGTTCTTGGCCTTGAGGTAGTGGTTCTCGGTGACGACGGTGGACTGGTTCTTCTCGAAGACCTCGATCACGTCGTCGGTCACCTTGAGCGACTTGCTCTTGGTGATCTCCACGGCCTCCTTGCCGGTGACCTTGACGTTGCGGTCGTTCTTGATGAGCTCCTTGTGGTCGTTGTCGACGATCTCGGAGCGGTCGTGCTTGATGTGCTCCAACTGGTCGTTGACGACCACGAGGTGGCGGTCGTTGCCGATCCACTCGTAGCAGTCGGCCTTGACGCGCACATCCATCTGCTTCTCGGCGTGGATGAAGACCTGCTCCTCGCCCTTCTTGTCCTCGAAGCGGATCTCGTTGAAGCCCTCGCCGCCCTTGTACACGCTGCTCTTCATCGTCGAGATCGACTTCATGTCGGGCAGCTTGTACGGCACGGGGCACTGGGGGGAGTTGTTGTAGACGCGGCCGGTGATGATGGGCCGGTCGGGGTCGCCCTCCAGGAACTCGACGATGACCTCCTGGCCCACGCGGGGGATGAACATGGTTCCGAACTTCGCGCCCGCCCATGACTGGGAGACGCGGATCCAGCAACTGGTGGCGTCGGGCTTCTTGTCCTCGCCGCCGGGGAGGCGGTCCCACTGGAAGACCACCTTGACGCGGCCGAACTCGTCGGTGAAGATCTCCTCGCCGTCGGGGCCGGCCACCACGGCGGTCTGCGCGCCGCTGATGATCGGGCGGGGGGTGGTACGGGGCGTTCTGAACGGCACGGCCGAGGGGATGGAGTCGAACTCAACCTTGTACATCACCGGCGACTTGCCCGCGCCGCTCTGGTTGCCCGCGCCGAACTCGTCGGTCTCGGCGGTGTACTGCGCCCAGGTGACGATGAACTCGTGGTCCTTGCCGTCGGTGTGGTAGCCCTTGAGCTTGAAGCGCGAGCCGGTGGTCAGGCCGCGCACGTCGCCCTCGGCGCAGCAGATCTCGTGCTGGGCGTCGAGTTCCTCGATGCGGACGGTCGCGTACCGATCGCCGTGGGCCTTGGTCTCGTACGCGCCGGGGAAGTCGAAGACCTCGAACGCGTTCTGCTCGTGTTTCTGCTGGATGGTCTTCTTGTTGGAGTCCAGCAACTTCGTGGGGGCCTTGAAGTCAAAGTCGCGCAGGGCGAAGACCCCGGGCTGGATGCTCTGCTCGCGGCTCCACTTCCACACGTGCTCGGCGGCCCCGGGCTTGTGCTCCTGCTGGTGGTACTCGACCGTCTCGTACCCCGGCGCGGCGACGTGGGCGGCGGGCTTGTCGGCGATCACCATCGTGTGCTTGCCGTTCTCGTGCTTCCAGAAGTAGAAGATGCCCTCTTCTTCCATGAGGCGGGAGATGAAGTTGAACGCGGTCTCGCGGTACTGCACGACGAACTCGCGTTCCTCGTAGTCGGCGGGCTTGACCTGCATGTCCACATCGGAGAAGTTGTGGATCTCGAAGATCTTCTTGATGACGTCGGGGATCTTCATCTTCTGGAAGATCCGGCAATCGGCGGTGCGGGTCAGGAACCAGAGCCAGGGGACCATCGTCGCCTTGTACGTATTGATGCGGTCCTTGGAGGCGAGCCCTTCCTGGGAAAAACGGGCGATGTACCCGTTGATATACCGCGTCTTGCCGTCGGACTGCTGAACCCGGACCGTCACGTTCTTGCCGATGATGTCCTCGAACTTGATGTCGTGCGTGGTGCTCCGAAGGTCCAGTTCGCACGTGAAGGGGCGGCCGAGTTCATCGCGCATCTTGAAGCCGCGGAGCAGGAGCACATCCTCGCCCAGGTCGGTGTCGATCGCGATGAGTCGGTTGGCTTGTGTGTATCCGGCTGCTGACATGCGGTGAGTCCTGGATCTGGCCCGGGTCGGTCCATCGGTCGGCTTGCCCGGATTATCGCATCACGGACGGGTTCGATGCGGGATTGGGCTGCGGGGGCGGGGGCGGAGGCGTGAAAGTATGGCCGGGAAGACGGTCAAAGGTAACCAGAGGCGGATGGACGGGGGCGATGAACTTTTGGTGGCGTGCGCGCCGGGCGAAACGCCGTGGTTATTCGGACCTCGGAGCGTAGGGAGACGGATATGCCAGAGAATCGGGAATCGAACAGCGAACCCTGGGCTCGATGCGGCCAACGAAGCAGTGTCGATGAACTTTTGGTGGAGTGCGTGCGGCGCGCGTCAGGCCGGTTATCCGGACCTTCTGCATCGCAGTGCGGATCGGCTCGCTCGGAGCGAGACGGCGGAGAAACGTTCGGTTGGCAAAGATCCGCGCCCCGCGGCGTGCGGCGGGACGTCTGCGCAGTACGCGTGAGACTCGGGCGCGGACGCGGGATTGTTTGGAAGCGCCGCGATTGGGCGCACAGCGAGAGCCGCGCGTGGCTTCGCGGGCTGTTTCTGATGAGTTCAACCCTCCTCGCCCCCACCCACACCACTGTGCTCCACGCCCGTGACTGACCCGGGCATAAAGTCCACCTCTCTCACACAGGAGTTCCCATGTCTAACGCCGGTCGGTCGTTCGCGTGCTGGATTGTTCTCTCTGCTGGTCTGGCTACGGGTCTGGCGATCTCGCCGACTATGGCGTGGCCGGGCGGACCGGATGACGGCACGAAGACGGCCGCGACAACGTCGATGGTGTATTCCGGCAAGCAGCACAGCAAGGCCGCGAGCATCGAGGAACTGGCCGAGGACATCGAGGCGTACCGCCAGCACATCACGACGCTGAGCAATCCGTTCATGGAAGGGCGAGCGCCCGGGACGCACGGCAACCGTGTCGCGGCGGATTACATCGAGTTCAACGTGAAGAACCTGGGCCTGCTGCCGGCGTTCCCCACCGAGACCAAGGACGCGGCGGGCAACGTGACGGGCAAGACGGAGCGGAGTTCGTACCGCCAGGTGTTCACCGCGCCGTTCTCGCCCCGCCCGGGCGATTCGATCAAACTGACCGAGCAGAACCTGTCGTACGACGCCTCGGGCAAGAAGATCGACCTGACGCCCGGCAAGGATTACAACGTCATCGGCTACTCGGGCAGCGGCGAAGTGACCGGGCCGGTGGTGTTCGTGGGGTACGCCACGGAGAACGAGGACAAGCACTACGCGGCGCTTCCCGAGGGCACGAAGCTGGACGGGAAGGTCGCGATGGTGTTCCGCTTTGAACCCATGACCGCCGAGGGCAAGAGCAAGTGGGCGGACGTCCGCTGGTCGCTGGCGGCGAACATGGACGGCAAGTTGGCCCGCCTGGAGAAGGCGGGGGCCGCCGCGGTGATCCTGGTGGGCCCTCCGGGCGCGGATGACGAGCGCAACGCCAAGCTCGAGGACATGGGCCTGGGCGCGGGCGGCCGCGGCGCGCTCAAGGTGCCGGTGGTGATGATGTCGATGGACGCGGCGGACGCGTTCGTCAAATCCGCCGACGCGCAGCACCGCTCGCTGATGGACCTGCGCAAGCTGGCCGATGAGGCGCCGCAGGCGATTGATCTGGCGGGCGCGCCGGTGAGCGTGAAGACCAAGCTGGAGCGGGTGCCGCTGCTGACGGACAATGTGGGTGCGGTTCTGCCGGGCCGCGGCACGCTGGCCGGGGAGTACATCGTGATCGGCAGCCATTACGACCACGTGGGGTACGGGTACATCGGCGCGCAGCCGGAGAACCGGGGCAAGCTGCACCCGGGCGCGGACGATAACGCCAGCGGCAGCAGCGGCAACCTGCTGATCGCGAAGAAGATCGCCGAGGCGTACAAGACGCTTCCCGAGAACGCCAACGCCCGCTCGGTGCTGTTCCTGTGGTTCAGCGCGGAGGAGTCGGGGCTGGTGGGCTCGGCGTTCTACACCAAGAACCCGATCGTGCCGATCGAGAAGCACGCCCTGATGCTCAACATGGACATGATCGGCCGGCTGCGGGACGGCAAGTTCGAGGTGGGCGGCATCGGCACCGCCGACGGTCTGGACACGTGGACGCAGCCGTACTGGGACGAGTTCGGCATGAAGGTGAAGGCGACCCGGCTGGGCGCGCCCAACTCCGACCACTTCTCGTTCCAGCTCAAGAAGGTGCCGAACCTGTTCTTCTTCACGGGACTGCACAAGGAATACCACAAGCCCGCGGACGTGATCGGCACGATCAACGTGGAGGGCGGGGCGCGGGTCGTGGACCTGGTGTACCGCATCGCGATGGACGCGGCGCAGCGGCCCGAGCCGTTCGTCTACAAGGACTCCTCGCGGGACGAGGACCCGGCCGAAAAGAAGGACGGGGAGAAGAAGGAAGGCGACAACAAGGACCAGCAGCAGATCGGCTCGGTCTCGGGCAGCGGCGTGCGGTTCGGCATCGCCCCGGGCGATTACTCGGGCGAAGAGAAGGGCGTGCTGATCGGCGAGGTGTTCGCCGACACCCCCGCGGCGAAGGGCGGCCTGAAGGAGGGCGACCTGATGACCAAGTGGGGCGACACGGTGCTCACGGGCGTCGAGGGGTGGATGCCGCTGCTGCAGGCGGCCAAGCCCGGGGACGTGGTGAAGATCACGTACCAGCGCAAGGTGGACGGCAAAATGCAGGAGTTGACGACGGAGGTCACGCTGGTGGCGCGCTCGCGCAAGCCGACGCAGTGAGCCGCGGCGTTGTTCAAGCGGCGTTCATCACCAACTCCGCGCCCGCCATGGCCCGCCGAGGGTCGGGTCTGGTAGCGCCTTGCGCTTCGCCGCGTGAACACCGCCGGCGATGGGTCAAACGACGCGGCGTCGGCGGCGCAACAAGGCCAGACCGGCCAGAGGGAGCGCCGTTGTCGGCGCGGGGATCGTCGCGAGGAAGCCGCCGCCTTCGCGGGTGGTGATGTCCCAGTATTCGCCGCCGAACGTGCGGCCGTCTCCGGACACCTTCTTGATGTCGACCGCGGTGTTGGGGGGGAACACGATTCCGTTGCGTTCCAGGTACGTTCGTTCCTCCACGAAACCCCACTGCGGGGTCCAGATGAAGTCATAGCCCAGCCGGGAGTTGGTGGCGTTCAGGACCCACCCCAGAAGCACCGACCCATCGAAGTTCACATCCGTAAATCGACCCACCACCATGCCGGGAGGGGGAGTGAGGCGGCTTGGAACGCCGTCTGTCCAGAGGGCTCCTTCGTTCCC
>JBGAMO010000179.1:0-9839 GCA_044222845.1 Phycisphaerales bacterium | reverse complement strand
CTGGTAGCTGCGGCCCTCACAGTTCGTCCTCAGCAAACACCCGCTTCTTCCGCGACGGAGGCTGGACCTTGGCCAGCCGCTTCTTCGCGGCCGCGATCGCCTTTGCCCTGAGATTGGGCTTGCCCGGCACCCACCGCGCCGCCTCCAGCGCCTTGGCGATGCACGGGTCACTGCTCAGCGCCGGCGGATTGGGGTTGGCCCGGCGGCGCTCTTCCTGCGCTTCACGCGACAGGTGGTCATGGGTATCCCAATCGCCCCGCACCATCGCCAGGTTCTGCTGGATGTCCCGGTAGGTCGACGGATCGGTGTCGCAGGGCTCCACCAGTTCGAGGTCCGGGTTGCGGTCCGCAAGACCGGCGAGCAGCCTCCGCGTGGACCAGCGGCGTTCCTCGTTGACGCGGGCCATGTCTCGTTCCATGCGTTCCAGCTTGGCCAGTCGCCGCCTCATCTCACACTCCCCGCCATCGCCGGCTCGTCCAACTCCAGGATGATCTTGATGCCCCCCGCGCTCTTCCCGCAGCCGACGCACCCGCGCGGCTCCACGACCTGATGCTCGTCGTCCACCAGCACGAACTCGGTGCTGCCCGTCCCCCCGCAGAACATGCAGGCGACGTTGATGCCCAGCCGCCGCTCGATCAACCGAAGCCTTCCCATGGACCGCACGGTGCCCCCCTTTCGTTCACGCCCGGTTCTCGACGGGCCGGCGAGTTCCGCTCAGCCCACTCCCACCGTTCAACTGGGCCTCGATCGACGCGATCCGCTCCTGCATGTCGTCTAGCTCGATGCTGTCACGGCTGAACTTGAGGATGGCGGCCGCCGCCGACACCCGCGCCGAGTGCGGTGCCGATTCGTCCACGGTGATCTTGGTGAGCGCCTGGATGGCCAGGGGCACGTACCGCTGGGTGGCGGAGATCGCCTGGTTGAACGCCTTCCGCCGGGCGTGGCGGTACGCCCTGCCGAACTCCGTCTCGTCCATCCACCGGTAGATGGTCCGTTCGGGCACCCCCGACGCATCGGCGGCCTTCTTGACGGTGGGCTCGCTCAGCAGCGCCAGCAGCGCCTTCTCCTGCTGAGGGTCGAGGTTGTCGGTCACGTTGGCTGCCACCGGGTGCTACCTCATGACACGCTTTTGTCCACCGCAAGAACCGCCTTCTTCCCCGTAAACCCCTCCCACCGCTGCACGAGGCGTCAGGTTGGCTTCGGTGGGCTCCATGGGGGCGAATCTGTGCGGTTTGGGGCGAGCAACGGCCTCCGCGGGCTACACACGCTTGGCCTTCTTCCCCGTGAACGCTTCCCAGCGCTGCACGATCACGTCGCAGTACAGCGGGTCCAGTTCCATCAGGAACGAGCGCCGGCCCTGCTGCTCCGCGGCCATCAGGGTGCTGCCGGACCCGCCGAAGAGGTCCAGCACGTGCTCGCCGGCCTTGGACGAGTAGGACATCGCCCGCGCCGCCAGTTCCACCGGCTTCTCGGTGAGGTGGACCATGCTCTGCGGGGTGACCTTCTTGACGTGCCATAGGTCCGGCACGTTGTTGGGGCCGTAGAAGTGGTGCCCAGCCCCCTCCCGCCAGCCGTAGAAGCACCACTCGTGCGCCCCCATGAAGTCCTTGCGGGTCAGCACCGGATGCTGCTTGTCCCAGATGATCGCCTGCGCGAAGTAGAGTTCGTTGGCCTTCAGCACCGGCGGGTAGTTGCCGCAGTTGGCGTAGCCGCCCCAGATGTAGAAGCACCCCCCTGGCACCAGCACGCGGGCGATGTTCCCGAACCACGCCGCCAGCAGGCGATCGAACTCGGCGTCGCTCACGAAGTCGTTGGCGAGCGGGCGGTCCTTGGCGCGGAGCTTCTTGTGGGTCGCTCGTCCCTTCTCGGGGTAGCGGTTCAGGTCCGCGCTCTGCTGGTCGTGCTGGTCGGCCTTGTCGGGCAGCGAGAACGAACTGAGCCCCGCGACGATGGCGTTGTTGCTCCGCGGCTCGACCTTGACGTTGTACGGCGGATCGGTGTTGACGAGGTGGATCGGCTTGCCGTCCAGCAGGCGGTCCACGTCCGCGGGCAGGCTGCTGTCCCCGCAGAGCAGGCGGTGGTTGCCCAGCACCCACAGGTCGCCGGTCTGCGTCGTCGCGGCGTCCGGCGGCTCGGGCACGTCGTCGGGATCGGTGAGCCCCGCGTTCCCTGGCGGGGCCATGATCTCACTGAGTTCGTCGGGGGCCCAGCCGAGCAGCCCGAGGTCGAAGTTCATCTCCTTGAGATCGCCCAGTTCCAGCGGCAGGAGTTCCATATCCCACTCCGCGATGCTGGCGCTCCGGTTGTCCGCGATGCGGTAGGCCGCGGCCTGCGCCGCGGTGAGCCCCTCGGCCACGTGCACCGGCACCTGCGCCAACCCCAACTTCTGCGCCGCCTTCAGCCGCGTGTGGCCGACGATCACCACGCCCTCGCCGTCCACCACGATCGGTTGGCTGAACCCGAACTCCCGCAGCGACTTGGCGACCACCTCGACGGCGGCGTCGTTCTTGCGGGGGTTGCGGTGGTAGGGCTTGACGGACTCGATGGGGCGGAGTTCAACAACCATGGGCAGTGCTCCCGGTCTGATATTTTGAGAATATATTCTCAATATTAGCCAGCGACATGCGCGTTGGCGGGGACAATCTTGGATAGCGCCTAAGGAACATGTGAGTTTGACGACTTTTGCCCCTCGCGGAAGGACATGAATCAAGCCCCCTGCCCCCCACCGCTGCGCACTGTCGCGCACTGTCACGACAGTTGTAATTATTACCTATGCACGCGGGCGCGCCAGCGCACGCGTGCACGCGGGATGCGATCGGCAACGATGGCAACTGACGCGACAGTTCGTGACAGCGCGGGGCAGTGGAGTTCATATGTGAATCTCCCGGAGGCCGATCCCGTCGTAGAACGAGACCATGCCGGTTCCGCGACGACGCGCGACGCCCGGCGCGGCGGCCATGAGGTCGCGTCCGAACGCCTGCTTTGTGCTGACGGCGTTGCGCCCGTCCGCCTCGCACCACCCCTTCCAGGCGTTGTAGAGGTCATCCACCCATGCTCGGTGGCCCGTGCCGACGACGCAGCGATCGCGGATGAAGGCGCCGACAGGGGAACCGAGGTCCTCCATGTCACGGATGGCGTCCTCGCCGCTCTTGGGCTGGATGAACCGACCTCGCTGCCGGAGGCGCTTCCACCCCTCGATGGCCCAATGCAGGATGCCCGGCAACTCAGCGAGCAACTGTTCGGTGAGGTTGAGATCCTCCGTGCCGTAGAACGAGTTGGTCAGCCGTAACACGAGGAATCGTCCGGCCAACGCCGTGCTCGCGTCGTTGAGCCGTGGCAGTTCGTTGGTCAGGAACATAAACCGCGTCGCCAGTTTGATGGTGACGGCGCCGTCGAACTTGCGGTCGATGGTCAACGTGTCCTCGCCGGAGACGCACAGAAGGCGTTCAACTACCGTCCCGATGTTCTCACCGACGAATCGGGCATCGCTGACGATGGCGAGGGACTTATCGATCAACGGCTGAAGACCAAAGTTACCCGCCAAACTGCTCGTCGTCGGCCCCACCACGTTGCCCGCGCCGACCAAGCGGGTGATGATGCGGCCGATCGTGCCCTTGCCCGACCGGCGCGGGCCCACGAGGAGCAGCATCTTCTGCTGGCTCGTGTCGGCGGTCAGGCAGTATCCCATCCACTCCTGGAGCAGTTCCACGGATTCAAGATCGTCACCGAACAGTTGTTCGAGGAACTTGATCCACCGCTCCGGAGGCTCGGGGTTGGGGTCGTAATCGAAGTCGAGGGCGTTTATCGTGAACAACGCCGGAGTCGGCGCGAGAACCCGGCCGCTCGGAATGTGCAGGTTCATCGACTTGCAGGGCAGCAGTTCGAGGGCGGGCGGGCGGTCCTTGCCGCCGTCGAGCCATGACGGAGAGATGGTGGAGGCCGGGAGGTGAACGAAGGCGCGGATGGTGTCAAGGGCCTGCTTGATCGTCGTCGGGTTGGATTCGAAGTCCACCAGTTCCATCCTGTTGGCCTTCTTGTTGTACGCATAGCGCAGTGCCTTGTGCAACCACGGCTGGAGCCGTTGCTTGAGCGACTCCTCCTCAATCTGGCTGTAGCGGTTACCACGCCATTCCATGAACAGCCCGCCGTAGCAGAGCAAAGTGCGACCGTCAGCGTGCTGGCTAAACTCGCGGACGTATGCCTCGGCGGTTGGGAGCGTGCGACGAGGCGACAGCACGAGACGCCCTGTAGCCGGATCGTGCTGCCCAAGCGGCACGTGCAGCCCATCGCCGTCGGGTGATTCCGGATCGTCGCCACCACGGACGACCGGGCCCGCGGAGGTGTCGCGGCGGCGCGGCGAATAAGTCTCCTGGCAGTCCGCAACGGCCTTGTCGATGGTCATCTGCCCGTACGTGCGGGCACCGCGCTTCTCGTCCCATTTTTCACGGAACAGCCCCGAGCGTCGGAACAAGCGGTCCATCCGCCCCGGGTCCTTGCCGGTCCAGAACGCGAGCGAGTTGCAGAGCGCCTGATCGGCCCCGCTGGCATCGCCGCCGTGCATAGCCGTGTCGCCCGCCCAGAGTTTGGCGAAACGATCTCCGTTCTTCGCGGCGCAGCCCATCTTGATCAGGGCTTCGTCATCGCCGCTGAACCTCGGCGACGCGATGGTTCCTTTGATGTGGGATTTCGCCTTCCCAGGCCAGAGCCGTCCGCAGAGCGCATCCAGCGCCGCCTGTCTCTCCTCGACGCCACTCGGCGTGCCAGCGAGATGCTTGCCGGTGACCGTGAAGTACCGCTCCCGGTCGTAGACCTCCGTCTCCTTGAACCCGGGGATGGCCTTGGATTTGCAGCCGACGCCGTCCGGCTTGCGCCCGGTGATGAACACTTTCACGCCACGTCCGCTGGGTGAGATCTCGGTGTAGGAGTTCAGTGCATCGATGATGTCTTCGGCGGCGGGAACGACGGCCCCGGCGTCATCTATGCAGCCGTCCAGGTCGATGCCGCAGAACGGATCGTCGGCCGCAAAGACATACCCAACCCCGGCGTACCCGCCCGCCTTGTACGCGGCCAATGCCTCTTCGAACGAGGCCCAGGTTGCCGGATCGGTCGAGTCCGCACCCCCACCATCACGTGCGTTGACGGGACACTTGGTCTGCTTCCCGCCACGTGAGATGTACTTCCAGCACACCCATTGCGGCCGATCGCGGAGCGCTTTGGGTATGGCGTGAGCGAGGTCGGTCGAGAAGCAACCGTGCGACTCCAGCTTGGCTGAAGCAGTCTGTACGGCCGGATGTTGGACCTTGATCTTTGACATTACCTTCATCCATAGAGAGCATCTGCCGTACCACGCGGCCAAACGACAACCACGGCCCCTCACGCACGTGCGAGGCCTCCAAGCAAACCGGGATTCCAACCAAGGCCGCTTCCCTATGCTGCCGAAAGCGACCCACCACCTATCAACCCCGCGAACTTGCGGCGCTGCACGTTCCAGTCGGGCTCCTGCGCGATCGCGCGCAGGTGCCGCTCCCCCATCCGCTCGTGCCCGCGGTCGGGCTTCGTCATGAAGATCAGGGCTTCCTGAATATCCGGCGCGAGCAGCGTCAAGGCCAGAAGTTGCGACACTCGAGCCCCGGTCACGCCCACGGCCCGCGCCACGTCATTCATGTCCGCCCTCACACCCGCCCGCAGCTCGCGCCCGATCCGGATGGCCTGCGCCATGAGCTTGGCGATCCCCGCGGGGCCCGAGGGGAGCACCGGCTTGGCCGGGGCCTCGCCCTCGCGGAGTTCCACGCGGCCGTGGGCAGCGCGAACGACGTGGAACTTCACGGCCACGGGCGCTTCATCGCGGGCCGACGCCCCGACCTCGCCGCACCGGTAAATACGGACCTGTCGGCCGTTGCCGTCGAACTCCAACAGCGAAATCGCGTGTCCCAGCAGCCCGCGCTTTTCGGTGGGAGTCAGAGCGGACCACAGACCGTCAAACTCCGAGATTTGGGTGTACACATCAGCACGCTCCTTCAGGCGGGCCTCGCACGCGATGATCGCCTGCTGGATCTGCTCCAACCGCCCTGACGCGGCTCGGTGGGCCTCGGACGCCTCCGCGCTCTTGGCGCGGACCACCAACTGCTCCGCTTCGGTCATATCCGCCTGGGCCAGAATCAACCTGGCCGACAAATCGCGCAGTTCCTCGCGTGCACGCGCTTCGTGCAGGTCGGCGATATGCCCGGCCAGATTCTGGTCGGCGACGAAGCCGCGAACTCTCCCCACCACGATCCGCTCCAACTCCTCGGCAGGAACGTTGGGCATGGCGCAGCGTTTGTTCCCAACCGAACGCCGCTTCGTGCAGACGTAGTACCGGTATCCCACGTTCTTCCCCTTGCGGGTCACCGAGTGCGTCATCGGGGCGTCGCAGCAGCCGCACCGGACGACGCCAGCGAGCAGCCCCTGGTACTCGGGGCGGCGCGTGGTCGAGCCCGCCACCGCGTTCTCCGTCAAGATCTGCCGCACCCGCGCGGCCACCGCGTCGTCGATGATGCGCTGGTGCTGCCCGGGGTACGTTGCGCCCTTGTGAGGCACAAGACCAACGAAGAGCGGGTTGTTGAGCAACTGCGATAGAGTGCTCTTGACGAACCGGCAGCCGCCCATGGTGCGGCCGGCGCGGGTGGTCCACTTTTTGTTGTTGATGCCCTCGGCGTCGAGCCAGGCCAGGACCCGGCTCATCGAGCGATCCTGGATGTACCGGTCGTAGATGCGGCGCACGATCTTCGCTTCGGCCGGGTTCAAGGTCAACTTCGATCCCGCGTAGTCGTAACCGAGCACGGGACGGCCGCCGGTCCACTGGCCGCGTTTGCGAGAGAGAGCGATCTTGTCGCTGGTGCGTTCGCTCGCAAGTTCGCGCTCGAACTGGGCGAAACTGAGCAGCACGTGGAGCATGAGGCGCCCCATCGAGTTCGAGGTATCGAGCGATTGCGTCACCGAAACCAGGCTGACTTTGTGGACCTCGAAGACCTCCATGATGCGGCCGAAGTCGCGAATCGACCGCGTCAGCCGGTCGAGCTTGTAGACGACCACGGTGTTGACCGCCCCGGCCCGAATGTCGGCCAACAACTGCTTCAATGCCGCACGCTCCAACGTGCCGCCGCTCACGCCACCGTCCTCGTAGCGATGCGGGAGGCACCGCCACCCCAGGCCGCGTTGGCTCTCGATGTACGCCTCACCGGCGGCGCGCTGCGCGTCCAACGAGTTAAAGGCCTGCATGAGACCCTCCTCGCTGCTCTTTCGGCAGTAGATCGCGCAGTTGACGATGGACGGTTTCTGTATCACGCCGCTTTCGTTCCTTTCGTCAGGCCAAAGAAGAGCCGCCCGTTCCAGTCAGAGCCGGTGATGTGCTTGGCAATCGCGGTCAGGGAACTGAACTTTCGCCCGTCATACTCAAACCCATTGTCGAGTACCCGAACGATGACGCGGCTGCCCTTGTAGTCGCGTGTGAGAATGGTGCCCGGCAACAGCGTCGCCGCCTTCAGCGACGGGTGTTCCGGCGCGGCCGCGAACGCCGCGTGGATCTCCAGTCCGGGCCGCAAGCGAGCGTCGCCGGTAGCGAGTTCCTCAGCGCGGCCCAACGCACGCTCGCTGAGACCGGCGTGCTCCGCATCGGCCTGCATCTTCCACAGAACTCGCTTGGCGAGGTACGCCTTGTTATTCGACCTGGCCGGTTCCTTCCACAGCCGCTCGTACTCGGCCCGCAGTTCCGCTGTGTTCAACGCCATCAATCGCTTTGCATTCGCCTGAACATTCATGATCCGATTCCTCCGTGGGCGTCCACGTTGGCCGCCGCACCATCAAGGTCGGAACATCCGCCGACGTCAAGCGGCAGAGGGGCAGGTTTGTGCATGCTCGGAGACGGCGACGCGGCCGCGTTGCGGACCCGCACGCGGGAGAGCGCGGTCACCAGTAACCCGGCGATGACCGCACGATTAGAGGGGGCGTGCGATCGTGCGTCAACAAGTTCGTCCTTGAATGTTTGGCGACGGTGCATATTGGCATTAGAGGTGCCGTACCGATCCCCGGGCAAGCCGAACAGTGGACTCCGGTCTCCTTAGCCCCAGTTTTGGTCTTCTTCGGTCTCCTTAGGCCCCCTTAAGACGGGACCCAGCAATGGAGCTTTTCGTGTTGGACTTCTTCTTGGCCCTCTGGCGCAACGGCGCTTCGTAGCTGTCTTCCACACTCTCTCTGAAATACTTGCTCTCGTACCCGAACTCGGTGAGGCCGCAGACCCATCCCACTTCGTACAGCCATTGTCCAGCTTGGTCCGCTGGCATCGCACCTCCAAGTTCCTTCAACCGATCGCGGTGCTTTCGCAGCGACCGCACGATGTTGCGATCTTCACCGAGCGCTGCGCTGAGCCCCAGCGTCTACCGCACCCTTGAGTTCAACGCGACAAACGCTCGGAACCGCAGCGCGCATTGGCGAGTACGCCCGGAGCACCGAACCGAGTTCAGCCGCCCTCTCGACCAACTCGTTAAGCGTCCGCGATCCCATGCCCACCATGGCGTCGACACGACCGCACTGCAGGCCCGGGCGCTCACGAAATGCGCGAACATCGAGCCGGGTCCCGAACTGCGCAAAGATGTCATCGAGCAGCCGATCCGCACGCGCCATCCAACGCTGGTCCAGGGGCAGATTTCGTTCGGGCAACGAGTTCGCCTGCGCAACAACTTCTCTTGTGGCCTCGACCACCTTGCGCAGACACATGATGTCATTCATTGCGTTCCACCACTCGACGCCATAGTTTCCGTCCGCGTCGACACGGCCCTGATGGACCGGAGCACGCCTCACAAGTAGTTGGACAGCCTCGATTGCTGCGAACAATGAAACCTGTAGAAGTTCCCACGCGTGCGAGAGCACCACACCACCCGGTGATTTCTCACCCGTCAAAATCGCCAGGTCCGCATCGAGCGGCGACGCCGCGGCCCCCTCGAGCGTGATCACCGCGTTGCGGGTCACCCGCACAGCTGTTTCGCCGTCATAGGCCTGAAGCAGAGCACTCGCCGAGATGATGATTGATCGTGATTTCGGAGGGAGCGGACCGTTTGAGCGAGCTGGCTTTTCCTTGCGCCGTGACTTCTTCTTGGAAGTTCGCTTCTTCACAACCGCCCGCGTTGTGATCACGACCATGATGTCTTTTTCTGTGAGCCGCGCGGCGACACGAATGAGCCAAGCCGCCGCCTCGATCGGATAACCCGCTTGGCTGCTCAAGGGCGTGATCGCGTCGTCAGCCAGAATGTGGTGCGCGGCGAATCGCAACTCCGGCGAGATCAAGTGGGCGTACTGATTCGCAACCTGCCGAAACCAATCCACCAGTTCCTGAGCAGAATAGGTGGCAAGATCAGGACCGGCCAACGCCCGTGCATGGACGACATTTCTATTCGCGCTCATCGGCCCACCGTATCCACCGGGCGCTCGGTCAGAACGCCGCTCTTAAACCGTCCGCAGCGTCAACCGGGACAGACAGAGTTTCCAGAGGTTTCGACCTCTCCGCGCAGCGAAACAGTGGATTTGGACCCCGGCAACACCAGCCCCCGCGCTCTGCCCTCGCGTCGGTTCACTCGGAATCTCGCGAAAACGCGGTGGGTTTGCGATCCAACGCTCGAGGGCTCCGAAACGACAAGCACCCCGCCGAAGCGGGGTGCCGTCCTAAAACTCCCTGTACAAGACCGTTTCGGAGGGTTGGCGGACCACTCTCGGGGTAGCTCGATGGGTGTGCGATCGACACGGGTTGTTAACGGGGACGGGCGAAAACCACGTTTTCAGGGCCGCCAGCGGGGTACAAATACTCCAAG
>JBGAMO010000178.1:0-9917 GCA_044222845.1 Phycisphaerales bacterium | reverse complement strand
CCCAAATCCCGCGCCGCGGTCGCCGCCTCTTCGAACATCGGGGCCCCGGTGGTGATCCTGAACGGCAACGACACCGCTGATTTCACCCGATTTCTACGCGGCGAGCCGGTGGGATCGCGTATCATCTCGGCTCGTTGATTCGCGGCCCCGCCGCGGATCTTCGCAACCCACTTTCGACGCGGGACGCCGCGAGGAAACACACAGACGATGGCAAAGCGATCAATCAAGAAGTCGGGCCGTGCGGCGTCGCTCAAAGGGGCGGACCTGCTGACCATTTCAGCGCTGACGCCGGCCACGATCCTGTCCCTGTTCAAGACCGCCGCGAAGGCGAAAAAGAACATCAAGCCCTTCCGCAAAGCGCTCGACGGCACCACCTCCATCCTGCTGTTCGAGAAAGCATCGCTGCGCACCCGCATCACGTTCGAGACCGGTATCAATCTCATGGGCGGCACCGCGCTGTACATGGACCACAGCGCCCAGCGCTTGGGAGAGCGTGAAAGCGTCAAGGACTACGGCAAGAACCTGGAACGCTGGGTGGATTGCATCATCCCGCGCGTCTACTCGCAGTCGGTGGTCGAGGAACTGGCCGCCGCGGCGGAGATCCCCGTGATCAACGCCCTGAGCGACCGCTACCACCCCTGCCAGGGATTGGCGGACCTCTTCACGCTCTGGGAGCGCCCCGGCGGTCTGGACGGCAAGCGGCTCGCGTACATCGGCGACGGCAACAACGTCTGCCATTCGCTCATGCACACCGCAACGCTGCTGGGCGTTGACATGACCGTCATCACGCCCGAGGGGCACAGCCCCGCCGAAGACATCGTGCGTGACTGCCTGGCCTACGCCAAGGCGTCCGGCAGCGTGCTGGCGTTCAGCCATGATCCCGCGGCGGTGGAAGGCCACCACGCCGTCTACACGGACGTCTGGGTCTCCATGGGCCAGACCGACACCGCCGGCAAGCGTGGCGAGTTTGGTGGCTACGCGGTGACCGGCGAACTGATGGCCACCGCCGGCATCGGCGTCAAAGGCGGCAGCCTGTTCATGCACTGCCTGCCAGCGCACCGGGGTGTTGAAGTCACCGACGAGGTGATTGACTCACCCAACTCGATCGTGTACGACCAGGCGGAAAACCGCATGCACGTGCAGAACGCCCTGCTGCTGCACATTTTCGGCAAGGCGGGCTGAACCGACCGCCGAGGGAACAACAACGAGTTTTCTGACTGAATCACTTGGAGACGAAGGAACCTGCAATGAAGAAGCGTGTGGCGTTGGCGTATTCCGGCGGTCTTGACACCTCGTGCATCGTGCCGTGGCTCATCGAGAACATGAACGCCGAGGTCGTGTGCGTGGTCGGCGACGTGGGCCAGGGAGCCGACGAGCTCGTGGGTGTCGAGAAAAAAGCCATCAACTCGGGCGCCAAGGAGTGCCACGTGGTGGACTTGAAGCGCGAGTTCACCGAGGACTTCGTCTTCCCAACCATGATCACCGGCGCCGTGTACTAGGGCCGCTACCTCCTGGGCACCGCCATCGCCCGACCGATTCTGGCAAAGGGCCAGGTGGAATGGGCCAAGAAGACCGGCTGCACCGCCGTATCGCACGGTTGCACAGGCAAGGGCAATGATCAGGTCCGCTTCGAGAGCGCGTACGCCGCACTCGCCCCCGAACTGGAGATCATCGCCCCGTGGCGTCACGACAAGTGGAATCTCTCGGGCCGAATGGCGATGCTCGAATACCTCGCCAAGCGCAACATCCCCACCACCGCCAGCGCCACCAAGATCTACTCCCGCGACCGCAATCTCTGGCATATCAGCCACGAAGGCGGCACCATCGAGGACCCTGCCAACTCTCCGCCGGAAGACGCGTGGATGCTCACCACCAGCCCGGAGAAGGCTCCCGACAAGCCGGAGAACGTCACGGTCCTCTTTGAAAAGGGCCGTCCCCGCGCCGTCAACGGCCAGCGTCTCGGCGGCGAGCAACTCGTGCTCCGCCTCAACGAGATCGCGGGGGCTCACGGCGTCGGCCGCGTGGACCTGGTCGAGAACCGCCGCGTTGGCATGAAGAGCCGCGGCCTGTACGAAACGCCCGGCGGCACCGTGATCGTTGAAGCCATGCGTGCGCTGGAAGAACTCGTGCTCGACCGCGAGACCCGCCACTACCGCGAGCACTTGGGCCTCACCTTCGCCGAACTCGTGTACGACGGCCGCTGGTTCACCCCACTGCGTGAAGCCCTGTGGGCCTGCGCAGAAAAGATGGCCGAAAAGCTCGACGGCGAGATCGTGGTCCGTCTCTACAAGGGCACGGCCACCGCGGTTCAGCGGCGCAGCCCTCACTCGCTGTACGCCGAAAAGATGGTCTCCTTTGAAGGCGAGGACGTGTACACCCAGAAGGACGCCGGCGGCTTCATCCGCCTCCTGAGCCTGCCGGAGCGCATCCGGGCACTCAAGGCGATGGGCGGCGCGCGGTAAGACTCTCCAACGACACCGCAAGGAGCACACATGGCCCTCTGGGGCGGAAGATTCGAGTCCGGTCCTGACGCGCTGTTCAGGCTCTACAACGATTCCCTGCGCTTCGACTATCGCCTGGGGGTGCAGGACATCACCGGGTCCATCGGCTGGGCCCGCGCGATCTCGCGTGCCGGCGTTCTTTCGGCGGATGAACTCACCAGGCTCGAAGCGGCGTTGAACGAACTGCTCGCGATCGTGAAAGCCGACCCGCAGGCCCCGCTGGCGGTGGAGGCCGGCGGCCAACCCGCCGAGGACATCCACTCCTGGGTGGAGACCGCCCTCATCGCTCGCGTGGGCTCACTTGGTAAAAAGCTCCACACCGGCCGCAGCCGCAACGACCAGGTCGCCACCGACCTGCGGTTGTGGACGCGCGATGCGATCGATGAACGAATCGCCGAGCTGTTCGCCGCGCACCGCTCTCTCGTCGCCCTCGCCGCGAGAGAGAAATCCACGATCATCAGCGGCTACACGCACCTGCAGCGGGCCCAGCCGGTGCTTTTCGCGCACTGGGCCCTGGCATACGCCGACATGCTCGCCCGCGATATCGCGAGATTCACCGACAGTAGAAAACGCGTCAATGTCTGCCCGCTCGGCTCGGGCGCCCTCGCCGGATCGGCCTACCAGATCGACCGCGTCCAACTCGCCAAGGACCTGGGATTCGACTCCCCCACCACCAACAGCCTCGACGGCGTGAGCGACCGCGATTTCGTCGCCGAAACCTTGGGCGCCGCCGCGGTCTGCGCCGCCCATCTCTCCCGACTGGGCGAAGACCTGGTCTTGTACTCCTCGCAGGAGTTCGGCTTCATCGAGTTCGACGATTCCGTCGCATCCGGGTCGTCGCTGATGCCGCAGAAGAAGAACCCCGACGCAGCGGAACTGCTCCGAGGCAAGGCCGGTCGCATTTTCGGCGCACTCACCGCCCTGCTTACCACGATCAAGGGGCTGCCCCTCGCGTACAACAAGGATCTCCAGGAGGACAAGGAACCACTCTTCGACGCGATGGATCACCTGAGCTTGTCGCTGCGGATGGTCCCCAAGATGCTCGACACGCTCAAGGTCCGACGCGAAGCATGCGAACGCGCCGCCAAGGGCGGGTACAGCAACGCGACCGATCTCGCGGACTATCTGGTCTCCAAGGGCGTCCCCTTCCGCGAAGCCCACGAGCAGGTCGGCGCCGTCGTCCGACACTCTCTGGGCGTTGGCAAGGCTCTGGAAGAACTCCCGCTCGCCGATATGCAG
Source organism: Phycisphaerales bacterium (assembly GCA_044222845.1). GTDB lineage: Bacteria > Planctomycetota > Phycisphaerae > Phycisphaerales > UBA1924 > UBA2402. The sequence goes on along the minus strand of JBGAMO010000178.1, from coordinate 6,177 downwards.
CGATTCTGCCCCGCTGCCGCGCCCGACGTCTTTGACCGCATCACCATCGCTCGCGGTCTGGCCTCCCGCGAACTGCTCGGAGGCACCGGCACCAAGGCAGTCGAACACGCCATCGCTCGCGCCGCGGCGTTTTCCGCTCCCGGTTCCGATCGCATCCAACCATGACCGCCACGGCAGTCACCATCGGGAACTTCGACGGTGTACACGTCGGACACGTGTCCCTGGTGCACCGCGCGAGGCAGCTGGTGGGCCCCACCGGCCGCGTGGTGGTGATGTCGTTCGACCCCCACCCGATCACGCTTCTGCGGCCCGACCACGCCCCGCCGCGACTGTCTCAGTTCGAGCGACGAGCGGAGTTGCTCAAGGCCGCCGGCGCCGACGAGGTCGTCAAACTCGAGCCCGCACGCGATCTGCTCAACAAGGAGCCCGACGAGTTCATCGCCGATGTGGTGCGTTCGCACACTCCCAGCGTCCTTGTCGAAGGTGACGACTTTCACTTCGGCCGCGCACGCCGCGGCTCTCCCCAAACGCTTCGGATTCTCGGCCAGGCCATGGGCTTTGATGTCGAAATCGTCCCGGCGATCGAGGTGCCTTTGGGAGATCATCAGATCGCGCGCGCCTCGAGCAGCATAGTGCGATGGTTGTTGCGGCACGGCCGCGTACGCGATGCGCAAATTGTCCTCGGCCGACCGTACGAGCTCGCCGGTACGGTGGTGAGGGGCGACCAGCGGGGCCGCACGATCGGCTTCCCCACCGCGAACCTCGCCACCGAATGCCTGCCCCCTGCCGACGGCGTCTACGCCACATTGGCCGCGATGCCCGATGGCTCGCTCGCTCCCGCCGCGGTGAACATCGGCACCCGCCCGACATTCTCCGGGCCCGACCGCCGCGTTGAGGCTCATCTGATTGGCGCCAACTGGAACGGCCCCGAGTACGGCTGGTCGCTCTCGCTCCGATTCGTGGCTTGGCTCAGAGACCAGGTGCGTTTTGATTCGGTCCATCGCCTTCAAGAACAGTTGGCACGCGATACCGACCGAGTTCTCTCGTTCTGCCGCGAACGGACTCCGCCCGCTCCGGTTTCAATCACCTGAGTCTCCGCATGTTCATCGTTTTTCGTCCTTTTTGTGCCGAACTCGGCGATGCGCAGGCGATCCGCCCGTACCATCGCCCCACATGTGGACGACCAACACGACACTCGCCGAGATTGCCGAACGCTTGCGCCCCGCCCGACGGGTCGTCGTGCTCACGCATCTCAAGCCCGACGGCGACGCCGTGGGGTCCACCATCTCGCTGGTCCGCGCCCTCAACCGCACCGGCGGTTGGCAGTCCGCGAGCGCACCCAAAGCCCAGGCCTGGTACTACGGCCCCCAGCCCCCGTGGCTGAGCGACATCGTCGGGCAGACTCCACACGCCATCGTCTCCAAGACGAACCCACCTTCACAGATCGCCGGCGGCGAGCCCGACGCCATCGTGATTCTCGATACCGGTTCCTGGACGCAGTTGGAGCCCGTCTCCGAGTTCCTCGCGTCGCGCCGTGACAAGACGATTGTCGTCGATCACCATGCCCAGGGCGATCCCGACACCTCCGCACTGCGGTACGTGGACGTCAAAAGCGCGGCAGTCTGCGAGCCCGCGGCGGAACTTTGCAGGCTCGTCCTGGGCGTCCCCCGCCTGGCCGACCTGGGCAAGGACATCGCCACTCCACTCTACCTCGGTCTGGCCACCGATACCGGCTGGTTCCGGCACAGCAACGTCACCGCCGCCGTGCTGCACACCGCCGCCGAGCTCATCGCCGCCGGCGCCGACCACCTGCGTTTGTACGAACTCCTGGAGCAGAACACCCTCGCCCGCCTCAAGCTCATCGCCCGGGCGATCGAGTCCATCGAGCTCTTCTGCGACGGACGGCTCGCCGTCATGACCATCGCCCACATTGATTTCAAAGCCTGCGGCGCCACTCCCGGCGATACAGGCGGGATCACGGATTACACCCAATCTCTGCCCAGCGTGCAGGTCTCCGCCCTTCTCTCCGAAGCCCACCCGTCGGACTTCGGCCTGCCCAGCGACGGCCGCCCGCTCACCAAGATCAGCCTGCGCAGCAAGTCATTCGAGCCGGCCATCGACGTCAACGCCGTGGCCAAGGAACTCGGGGGCGGCGGACACACCCGCGCCGCGGGAGCCCGCCTGGAAGCGAGCCTCGAAGAAACCAAAGCCGTGATCGCACGCTTGGTCGAGGCGCAATACCGCGGCTGATCGTGCGATATGTAGTGTCCACTCAACCGGGTCGTGCTCTGTATCGAACACGGCCCCAATGGATACGCCATGCTCACCGAAGCCTCCCAACCCATCGTTGAATCCCAACCAGTTTCCATTCCGTCGCCGTCATTCCAGCCGGAACCGTGGAGCGGACCCCGCCTCGCGGTGTTCAGGTTCGCGTTCGCGTATTGGCTTGTGTACTTGTTCCCATTTCCTCTGAATCAGATCCCCGGCGTTGCAAGCCTGTTCCTGTGGTACGACAGGTCCTGGGAGGCCTTCGTACCTTGGTTTGCCGAGAAGGTGCTTCACCTTTCGCATCCCATCACCGTGATGCCCAACGGCAGCGGAGACACGACATTCAACTACGTACAGGTGCTCGCGTACATACTTATTGCCTCCGTCGCGACACTTCTTTGGTCCCTCTTTCACCGCGCCAACTCGTATCCAAGGCTGAACGGTCTGCTCCGGGTGTACCTTCGTTACGCACTGGGCGGCATCCTGCTCGGCTACGGCTTCGCGAAAGTATTCAAATCGCAATTCCCCACCCCCGGCCCCGAAAGGCTGTTGGAAACCTACGGCGAATCCTCCCCGATGGGCATTCTCTGGGCGTTCATGGGCGCCTCAACGCCCTACACGATCTTCGCGGGCGTGACCGAAGTCGTTGGCGGACTGCTGCTCTTCTTCCGGCGAACCGCAACACTCGGCGCCTTGGTCTCCGCGGGTGTCATGCTCAACGTCGTGATGCTCAACTTGTGCTACGACGTGCCGGTGAAGCTGTTCTCTTCGCACCTGCTGATGATGGCTATCTGGATCGCGTTGCCGGACCTCGGCCGCTTGCTCGACGTTCTGGTGTTCCACAAGCCCACATCCCCGCGGCCGTGGAAGTGGCCCGCCATGCCCCGATGGCAGAAGGCGGCACTGAGAACCCTGCAATCGGCGTTCGTCCTGTACGCCATCGGCGGCGGAGTTGTCCAAGGCTACTACGGTTGGAGCAACTATGGCGATGGCGCTCCACTCCCCAATCTGTACGGCGTCTACGACATTGAGACGTTCGAGTACAACGGCGCACCTCTCCCGCCGCTCCAGACCGACGGCAACCGGTGGCGGCGCTTCTTCGTCACCCGTTGGGGTGGCGTCGGCGTCCAGAACATGCCGGAGACCGTCACCTGGTTCAACATGACGGACGACGCCCCCAACTCCAAGGTCTCCCTGACCGCCGGCGGCAACAAGCGCAACCAGACCTCCGATTCCCTGACCCAGACGTTTACGCTGTCCTACGAGCGGCCTGCCGAGAACATTCTCATCCTTTCCGGGGAGTTCCAAGGAGCTCAAGTCAGGGTCCGTCTGAACCGCCGCACCGACCAGTCGTTCCAACTCCTGAGCCGCGGCTTCCACTGGATCAATGAATACCCGTTCAACCGGTGAACAACTACTGAACCGCCTGCGAAACTGCTTGCCCCGAAGGACTTGACCTCCGCGATGGTCACTCTACGATACTGGTTCACGCGAGCGGAAGCCCTCTCGCGTCACACAAAGTGTCGGGGGCGTAGCTCAGTTTTGGTAGAGCGCATCCATGGCATGGATGAGGTCGAGAGTTCGAGTCTCTTCGCCTCCACTTTGACAAGAACGCCGTAAATCTAAGGGTTTACGGCGTTTTTCATTGGTGGAGTGAAAAGGCCGTCTGACCCACTCTGACCCGCTTTCTGACCCGCTTTTTCGGCCAGCGTAACAAACGACTGCCTCTTTGAGGCGGATTTTCAGCGGTTTGCCGCTGGGACCAACAAGGGAACCGCTCCCCTCCCTTCAGCGAGCTTCCCGGGCGAAACAGATTGCTGGGAAAGAGGCCACCCGAGGCTTCGGTCAGAACCGCGGCGAGCGATTGGTCGCGTCCTCGTTCGCCCCGCCACCGAACCCTTCCAGATTGAACTGGCGGCATCCCGAAGGCTTGGGCCTCCGTCGTTGCCGCCTGCAACCCAACCAATCTGGGGGGCTCCAATGACCATGAACGAGGATGATGCGGTACGGCAGTTCGCGGCGGCGCTTCTGAATCTGCTTGGAGCGATCCGGTCAGCTGAGGCAAATCGGACGGCGACCGAGGTGAGGCGGCTCGTAGCCGAGCTCCGAGAAGCGAATGGACCCGCTCGTCGGAACCGGGAGGAACAGAAGCCGATGCTGCTCTCGACCAGGGAAGCGGCCAAGAGCCTTTCGGTTTCTCCGCGGACTCTCTGGGATTTGACTGCTCCTCGTGGCCCGATCCCGGTCGTCAAGATCGGCACGCGGACTTGCTACGCCATTCGAGACCTCGAACAGGCTATCGAGAAGATGAAGTCCAAGTAGGGCCAAGGTCTCGCTGGCCCACCTTCTTCATGCACTGCATCGCCTTTCTCGCCTCTTCGGACCGTCACTACGAATCCGATTCTCGAAATCGCACAGTGCAATCGTGCGATCTTCTCGCATTCGGGACACGAATTTCCGAAGCATTTTGACGTTTCGCCGACATCGCCTGAGGGTGGGTGCCGTAGAGTCTCGCGCTTCGTCCATATGAACGACGACAAAAAGGGGAACACCGATGCAAGCCAAAGGCATGATCGTGGCGACCAAGATGAGCGCGTTCCTGGTACTGGGTTCGACGGTCCCTCTGTCCGCGGCCCAAGATTGTGCGGTATGGGAGCAGAAATCAACCACCGGTCCAAGCCCTCGCGGTGCCCACGCCATGGCCTTTGACGCGGCTCGCGGCGTGGTTGTCTTGTTCGGGGGTGGCTGTAGCGGCTCGGGAGCATTGTTTGGGGACACCTGGACGTGGAACGGCACGGCGTGGACTCAAATGCCTGTCGCTGGACCATCGCCGCGGATCGCTTCCGCGATGGTTTATGACAGCAACCGGGCGAAAGTCGTGCTCTTCGGCGGGTACGACGGGGCACGGTTTTACTCGGATACCTGGGAATGGGATGGTCAGGCTTGGCGGCGATTGGCTGACTCCGGCCCTTCGGACCGTGATCTCACCGCCATGGCGTACGACAGCGACAGATCCCGCGTCGTCCTGTTCAGCGGCAACAACAGCCCCGCCGATACGTGGGAGTGGGACGGCAGTTCATGGAGCCTGAGGTCAATGGCTGGTCCGTCCGCTCGCTTCGGCAGTTCCATGACGTTTGACAGCGCGAGGCATGAATGCGTGCTTTACGGTGGAACGACGTTGGCCGGCGACACTTGGGGCTGGGACGGAAGCGGGTGGATTCGCAAGAATCCTGCGACATCTCCCTCGGCGCTCAATGAAGCCACCCTGGCATTTGACTCGGCGAGGCAGCGGGTCTTGCTGACCGGTGGTTCGTCTGGCCCGACGATATTCGGGGAGACGTGGGAGTGGGATGGAGCGACTTGGACTCAGATGGCGGGGCTCGGTCCCGCGAGGCATGGTCACTCGGTGGCGTTCGATACTCTCAGAAACCGTCTCGTGCTCTTCGGAGGCGGAAGTTGCCTCGGTGACACATGGGAGATGTTGGCGGTGCCCGCCCCTGCGATTACGCAGCAGCCTCAGGATCTCCTTATCGATGGCAGCGTCACTGCGACATTCATTGTGCTCGCGGAACAGCGATCCACGTGCGAGCGGCCTCTCGAATACCGCTGGAGCCGCCGCAATCCCGCGGTTCCCGATGAGAACGCCCCCAACGCCTGGATCGAGTTGAACCAATCCGCCAACTACCGTGGAGAGACCACGTACGCGCTCACCATCATCCAGCCTACCCCCGGCCTCGCGGGTCCGTTTCGATGCCGAGTCACCGACCCCTGCGGGTGTTCCGCAGTCAGCGGCTCGGCTGACTTCACGGTGAGTTGTCCGGCCGATTTCAACCATGACGGTGGCGTTGACGGGGCGGATGTGGAGGCTTTCTTTGCTCGCTGGGAGAATGGCTGCTGATTGGTAGGCAA
>JBGAMO010000177.1:0-9942 GCA_044222845.1 Phycisphaerales bacterium | reverse complement strand
CCCATGAGACCCATGAGACCCATAGGACCATGCAGAACGGCCCCGGCGATTGCCGGGGCCGTTCGTGACGAATCAGCATTCTGACTGGAAATCAATAATCCATATCACCGTGATCGTGATCATGCCCGCCGGCGGGCTTCTTCTTTTCCTTGAGTTCGACGATCGCGGCTTCGGTGGTGAGCAGGAGGCCCGAGACGCTGGCGGCGTTCTGGAGGGCGACGCGTTCGACCTTGGTGGGGACGATGACGCCCATCTTGAGCATGTCGCCGTACTCGTGGGTGAGGGCGTTGTAGCCGAAGTTGTTGTCGGTGGACTCCTCGATCTTGTTGGCGATCACGGAGCCGTCCAACCCGCAGTTGGCGGCGATCTGCTTGACCGGGGCCGAGAGGGCGCGGAAGACGATGTCGACGCCGGAGCGCTCATCGCCCTCCAACTTCTTGCGGAGCTTGTCCAGGGCCTTGCGGGCGCGGATGACCGAGACGCCGCCGCCGGGGAGGATGCCTTCTTCGACCGCGGCGCGGCAGGCGTGCAGGGCGTCCTCGACGCGGGCCTTCTTCTCCTTCATCTCGACCTCGGTGGCGGCGCCCACGTTGATCTGGGCGACGCCGCCGGAGAGCTTGGCGAGGCGTTCCTCGAGCTTCTCGCGGTCGTAGTCGCTGGAGGTGTTCTCGATCTGGTGGCGGATCTGCTCGATGCGGCCCTTGATGTCGTTGGTCTTGCCGGCGCCCTCGACGATGGTGCAGTTGTCCTTGTCCACCGTGATCTTCTTGGCGCGGCCCAGGTCGCCGAGCTCAACCTTCTCGAGCTCGATACCGAGCTCTTCCATGATGGCCTTGCCGCCGGTCAGCACGGCGATGTCGCCGAGCATTTCCTTGCGGCGGTCGCCGAAGCCCGGGGCCTTGACGGCGCAGACCTTGAGGATGCCGCGGATCTTGTTGACGACGAGGGTCGCGAGGGCCTCGCCCTCGATGTCCTCGGCGATGATGAGGAGGCTGGCGCCCTGCTCGGCGATCTTGCCGAGGATGGGGAGCAGGTCCTTGACGCCGGTGATCTTCTTCTCGTAGATCAGGATGTACGGGTTATCGAGCACGGTCTCCATCGTGGCCAGGTTGGTCACGAAGTGGGGGCTGAGGTAGCCCTTGTCGAACTGCATGCCCTCGACGAGCTCGACCTCGGTGGTGATGCTCTTGCCTTCTTCGACGGTGATGACGCCGTCCTTGCCGACCTTGTCCATCGCCTGGGCGATGATCTTGCCGATCTCGGCGTCCTGGTTGGCGGAGCAGGTGCCGACCTGGGCGATCTCCTTGCTGGAGTCGACCTTCTTGGACATCTTGTTCAGCTCCTCGACCACGGCGGCGACGGCCTGATCGATGCCGCGCTTCACGAGGTTGGGGTTGCCGCCGGCGGTGATGACCTTGAGGCCTTCGGCGTAGAGCGCCTCGGCGTAGATGGTGGCGGTGGTGGTGCCGTCGCCGGCGTCCTTGCTGGCCTTCTGGGCGACTTCCTTGACCATCTGGGCGCCCAGGTTCTCGTACTGGTCTTCCAGCTCGATCTCCTTGGCGACGGTCACGCCGTCCTTGGTGACGGTGGGCGAGCCGAAGGACTTCTCAAGGACGACGACGCGGCCGGAGGGGCCGAGGGTGACCTTGACGGCGTGGGAGAGTTTCTGGACGCCGCGGAGAATGCGCTCGCGGGCGTCGTTGTTGTAAGCGATTGATTTGGCTGCCATTGATGGGTTCCTTGGTGTGTCTGATCCACAGAGAGACGGTCACGTGTTCCGAGGCGCCGCTCCGTGAACCGGTGCCTCTGTGTGGTGCGGGTTACTTGATGCCGATCTTGATCCAGGCCACGCGTTCCGCGTCGAGGATGTAGACCGCCTTGCCGTCGGTGACTTTGACAAGATGGTCGGCCTCGTCGGGGATGAGCATGGCTCGCCTTACTTCCAGGTTGGCGACGCCGGGCACGGGCGAGGGCACGTCCGCGAAGTAGATCGACAGGTCGCGTTCGCCGTTGAGTTCGCTCAGGGCCTGGCGGAGTTGAGTAGGGGTCATGGGTGTTCGCCATCGGGCGTGGGGCGCGTGCGGACCGGGCGGGGGCCCGGGGCCGAGGCTTCACGCCCTGACCGCTGCTCAGTCGATCACGGCCAGGATGTCGTCCTCGCTCATGATGAGCAGTTCCTTGCCGTCGAGCTTGACCTCGGTGCCGGCGTACGAAGAGAAGATCACGCGGTCGCCCTTCTTGACCGTCAGCGGGATGCGCTCGCCGGTGTCGGTGTTGAGCGAGCCGGTGCCCACGGCCTCGATGATGCCGGTCTTGGGCTTGTCCTTGCTGCTCTCGGGGAGGAAGATGCCGCTCTCGGTCTTGCTCTGCGCCTCATCGCGCTTGACCAGGATCTTGTCGTGAAGGGGACGAACGCTTGCTTTGGCCATAACTGCTGTCTCCGAATCTGGGTCGGGCGGAATCGCCCGACGCTGGCTATCTCTTCCGCGGCGGGATTCGCCGCGTCTCTCTAACTCTCATCCGGCGGGGCTCACGCACCCGACGCGTGCTCTCACTCTCAGGTCAACGCCGGCCCGGGCGACGCGCCCGGCCAGCAGCCGCCGTACCTGCGAACCAGGCAGCGACGGAGAACTTCCAACATGACATTCAGTCCCGACGCATCGTGGGGACGATCGATCACGGCGAAGGCGTTGTGTCGCAACGCCGCGGCGATCTCCCGCGAGTCATCCCGATGAGTGCGGGTGCGCTTCACCGCGACGACCGGGGGGCGGTCTTCAAGGCGGGTCAGCATCTCCAGCAAGCGCGAGCCACCTTCGGTGAACTCGTCGCTCTCTCCTTCGGTTTCATCCAGCGGCAGGCCCAGGTCCACCACTGCTACATGAATCGGCGTGGACTTGATGAGCTCGCTGGCCTGCTTTCCCGTGACGGCCCGGTGGGAGATGACCCCCATCGGTTCAAGCAGGCGGGGCAGACGATCCACCCAGGGATCGGGCCGCCAACCGGCGTAGGACAGCAGCAAATGCAGGCGCGACCCGCCCGGACAGCCCGTTGGGCTTTCCGTATGGTGGTCAGGTTCGCGCGAAGGAGACTGCATCGTACCGAAGCCCCCGGCAACGGCGATGCCAGCCGATTGAGGGCTGTCAGAATGCCCAAATGGGCTTTGTTGGGTGTCAGGCACGCGAGATCGGATGGATCAGGTGCCGAATTGGCAGACACTTTTGGCGGCGAATCCGCCGCACCGGACGGGGTCCGAAAGTGGCTGGGGCGTGCGGCCGCGGGGGCTCACTTGGAGTCGACGAACCGCTTGGAGCGATCGGGGTTCTTGGGGGGAGAGAACATCGAATCCCAGGCGCGGTCCAGGGCGGTGTCGGAGCGGTATTCGGGCTGCACATCCGAGTGGGAGGCTCCGATGCCGTCGCTGCGAACGACCCGCTCATAGCAGCCGGTGGCGCACGCCGCGAGCAGGGTGGCGAGTGCCAACCGAAGTGTGGTACGCCTGCGGTTCATGGTGGTAAGGATAGGTCCGCCGGAGACTCAGCCCACGAGGGCGTCTTCGGGCAGGGGCGGGGTTTGGTGGCGGGTGCGGGCGGCGCGGAAGACCTGCTTGATGAGCGTTTCAGTTTTGCATGAGAGTTGGCCGGACTTGAGCATGAGGCCGCGGGAGCCTTCGCGGGAGTCGTCCCACACGCGGACGAGCCCGCTCCGTGCATCGGCGAGGATTTCGGCGCGGCGGAGGTCCCAGCGTTCGAATCTCGGCATGCCTTTCTCGAGGAAGCCGAAGCGCAGGACATCGAGCACGCCGGGGGCGATGCGGACGTAGGTGGGAGTGATCCACGCGCTGATCGCGCCGGCGATGGCGAAGCCCGCGAAGAACGGGAGCGGGCCGAAACTCTCCTTGGAGTGCAGCACTTTTCGCTGGAAGACAAGGAAGCCGATGGCGGCAAGGATTCCGATGATCGTCACCACGCCGCGGCGCGAGTTGGTCATGTCCGAGAGCACCAGTTTGTTCTTGGGCGCGGCGGAGCCGTCTGCTTTTTTTCCGTTGCGATCGACCCCGGCGGACACGTAGGAGATGCCGTACCACGAGAAGAGGACCACGGGTTCGAAGGAGGCGTCGGGTGGATCTTCAACGAGCCTGGCGGTGTGTTCGCCATCGCCCACCAGGCGGAGGCGGAAGGACGTGTCAGAGACCAGCCCATCGCGCGACCTGGCCCAGCGGCGGCGGAGTTTTCGCCGGATCATCACGAACGTGAAGCCGAGCGCGATCAATCCGATTCCGATCGCGAGTCCGACCGCGATCGGGGTGGGCATCCGGATGCTCATGGCGATCGTCTCAGCGACGATGATGAACACCATCACGAGACCGGCCCACATGTAGACCATGGGCCCCGCGGCGGCCATGATCATTTCATTGTGCTTGAACGCGACGTGGATCGGCTCCAATCCGCTCGAAGGCGCTGTGGCGCCTGCAGCAATGGAAGATTCAGGAGCGGAGATCATGGCTGAAAACAATGGGCCGCGGCTGTTTGCGTTTTGTATTGGTAATGATCGGTGAGTTCTCGACCGGTCATCCCGGCCAGAACGGTCGGGTGAAACCCGGGCACTATATGGCCGGTGGGCTCACGAGAACACCGGGCATTGAACGACTGTCGCGGCACGCCCGCGACACGAAAATTCACGAGACAATCGGCCCAAGAGCAATACCGCGGCGGGGCCGCCGACCTATCATTTTCCGCGCGAGAATGACGCCCATTCGGGTCTCGAACAAGGCGTCACTGGAATGGTACGAGAGACTCGTCAGACCCTAACCGCTGGTTTCCTCCTTCCCCGACTCCACCGCATGGCAGCGACCAACCCCTCCACAGTCGAAGTTCCCCCGCAGCCAACCGAAGCCACGGCGGAGCAAACCATCGGGCAGGTGAACAGCCAGTACGGCGCGGAGCAGATCCAGGTGCTGGAAGGTCTGGACGCCGTGCGGAAGCGCCCGGGCATGTACATCGGCGGCACCGGCCTCTCGGCGCTGCACCACCTGGTGTACGAAGTGGTGGACAACTCGATCGACGAGGCGATGGCCGGGCACGCGACGTTCGTGAACGTGACCATTCAGCCCGACGGATCGTGCCAGGTCGTGGACGACGGCCGCGGCATTCCCGTGGGGCCGATGAAGCACGAGGACCCGAACCTCAACGGCCGCCCGGCGGTCGAGATCGTGCTGACCAAGCTGCACGCGGGCGGCAAGTTCCAGCAGGAGGGCTCGGCGTACAAGGTCTCCGGCGGGTTGCACGGCGTGGGCGTGTCGTGCGTGAACGCGCTGGCGGAGTACCTGGACTGCGAAGTCTTCCGCGACGGCAAGATCTACGCGATCGGCTTTGAGCGCGGGCGGGTGACCAGCCCGCTGCGCGAGGTGGGGCCGATCCCCACGGGCGCCACCCGCCCCCGCGGCACGACCGTGACGTTCCGGCCGGACCCGGAGATCTTCCCGGACACCACGTTTGATTACTCGAACCTGGCCAACCGGCTGCGTGAACTGGCGTTCCTCAACCCCGGCGTCACGATCCGGTTTACGGATGAACGCGTCGGGCCCGACGGGCGCATCCGCTCCGAGACATTCCGCGCGCAGACGGGCCTGGTGGAATACGTGCAGTTCCTGATGACGGGCAAGACGCCGGTGGCGGTGCCGGTGTACTTCAAGAAGGAAGACGTGGCCCAGAGCCTGATCGCCGAGGTGGCGTTCCAGTACCACGACGGGTACAACGAGGCGCTGCTCACCTTCGCGAACAACATCAACAACGTGGACGGCGGCACGCACGGCGCGGGCTTCAAGGTCGCGCTCACGCGGGCCCTGAACAACTACGCCCGCAAGGCCGGGATCATCAAAGAGAAGGACCCGGTGCCCTCGGGCGAAGACCTCCGCGAGGGCCTCATCGCGATCGTCTCGGTGAAGCTGCCCAACCCCACGTTCAACAACCAGCCCAAGGAAAAACTGCTCAACCCGGAGATCGAGGGTTTCGTCTCGGCCGCGGTGAGCGACGGCCTGGAACGCTGGCTCGAGGAGCACCCCGCGGAGGCCAAGCGGCTGTGCCTCAAGGGCATCGTCGCGGCCCAGGCGCGAGAGGCCGCCCGCAAGGCCCGCGAACTCACCCGCCGCAAGAGCGGGCTGGAGGGCGGCGGCCTGCCCGCCAAGCTGCGCGACTGCAAGACGCGCGACGTGGGCCGAAGCGAACTGTTCATCGTCGAGGGTGACTCCGCAGGCGGATCGGCCACGCAGGGCCGCAACGTCGAGACGCAGGCGATCCTGCCCCTCAAGGGCAAGATCCTGAACGTTGAGAAGGCCCGCATCGACAAGATGCTGGCGTTCGAGGAAATCCGCACGCTCATCTCCGCGCTGCGGGTGGGCATCGGCAACGAGCTGGACATCAGCAAGCTGCGGTACGGCAAGATCATCATCATGACCGACGCCGACGTGGACGGCAGCCACATCCGCTCGCTGCTGCTCACGTTCCTGTTCCGCCAGATGTCCGAACTGATCCGGCGCGGGCACGTGTACATCGCCCAGCCCCCGCTCTTCCAGATCACCAAGTCGGGTTCACGCTCCAAGAAGGGCACGTACGTGCTCAACACCCGCGAGCTTGATGACGCCCTCATGGACATCGGCCTGGACGGCGCGGCGCTGGTCGTCCGCGAGATTCCCGAGGGCGGCGGCGACGAACGCGGCTACGAAGCCAAGGAAATCCGGCGCATCGAGGGCCAGACGCTCAAGCGCGTCATCCACCTGCTCCGCCGACTCGCCGAGCTCGCGGAGATCGCCGAACGCCGCGGCGTGACCTTCGCCGACCTGCTCCGCGCCGCGGAGCGAGACCCCGCCGCGGGCCATCGGCTGCCGACGCACCGCGTCTCCTGGCGTGCGGGCGACGAGTACGCCTGGTCCGAGGCCAACGCGCTGGACATCATCGCACGGCGCGGCCTGTACCTGGCCGACCACGCGCACAACGAAGAGCCCAAGCCCGCCGGCGAAGCCAACGGCACCGCCGCGGACCGGGCCGACGGCAAGGCCGTGGTGCGCGAACTGCACGAGAACCGCGAGCTCGACCGCCTGTTCATGGAGCTGGGCTCGCTGGGCGTGCCCATCACCGCAACGACCTACGCCGACGCCCAGCGCGAAGCGATCACGGGCGAATCGATGCCCGCACGCTTCGCGTGGCTCACGGCCCGGCAGGCCAAGATCGAGCCCCAGGCCCGCGCCGAGGAAGAGGGCGGCGACGAAGGCACCCCCACCGCTCCGCGGTCCTCATCCAACGTTGTCGAGTGCGCCAACATCCCGGCGATCCTCGACGGCCTGCGTGAACTGGGCCGGCGCGGCCTGGACGTGAAGCGCTTCAAGGGTCTGGGCGAGATGGACCCCGAGCAGCTTTGGGAAACCACGATGGACCCGACCCGCCGGACGCTGCTCAAGGTCGGCATGGACATGGGCGGCGACGCCGATCAGTTGTTCTCGGTCCTGATGGGCGAGGAAGTCGAGCCCCGCCGCAGGTTCATCGAAGAGCACGCGCTCGAGGTCAAGAACCTGGACGTCTAATCCGATCACGCGGGCGCGATAACACCCTGTCATGCCGGGGTTGGCGCCCGCGCGTCAACGTTGTCGCCGCGCTCGCCGATGCTGCTCCGTGGCGTTGTACAGGGCGCGATCGCTGCCGCCGCCCCAACGCCCGTCTCAGGCACGGAGCAAACATGGCGATCGGATCAACGTCCAAAACCGACAACTCGACCCACGGCCGCGTGAACACGCTGGGGATGCAGCAGCGAGATCTCGAGATGCTCCTTGAAGAGCTCGACCGGACGCAGTCCGACGACTGCAACCTGCGGCGCGAGTTCATCCGCCGTCCGTTCCGTCGCGCCACGATGCGGATGCACATCCTTCCGCAGGGCGGGCCCAAACTCGAGATCAAGGTGGCGTGCCGCAACCTCTCCGCGGGTGGGGCGAGCATTCTGCACTCGGCGTACCTGCACTCGGGCACCAAGGTCGTCGTCTTCCTGCCGCACCCCACGATGGGCGACATCGAAGTGCGCGGCCAGATCAAACGCGGGTGTCACATCTCCGGCATGATCCACGAGCTGGGCGTGAAGTTCGACAAGCCCATAAAGGTCCGCGAGTTCGTGCAGATGCACGCGCTGGACAACTGTTTCTCGCTGGAAGCGGTGAAGCCCGAGCAGCTCAAGGGCACGCTCCTGTACGTGGAAGACTCGGTGCTGGAGCAGCGGATCGTCAAGCACCTGCTCACGCAGACGCAACTGAAGCTCAAGATCGCCGAGAACTTCGACGACGGTGTGCGCATGGCGGTCGAGGGGTGCGACCTCATCCTGTCCGATCTGCACCTCAACGACAGGTCTGGCGTCGAACTGGCCGCGAGACTGCGCTCCGAGGGAATCGAGACCCCGATCATCCTCGCGACCGGCGATGTCACGGCCGAGGCCCGCGACGCGCTGGCCAAGCGGACGATCGACTCGCTCATCTCAAAGCCGCTGCAGCAGCAGGTGCTGCTGCGGGCCCTTGCGGAGTTCATGACCGCGGGCGTGGCGCCCAGCGCGATGGTTTCGACCCTGTCCAAGGACCATCCCAACTACCACCTGGTTTCGGCGTTCGTGGAGACGCTCCGCGACTTCTCCAAGCAGCTCACCGAGGCGGCGGCCAAGAAGGACCCCGCGGCTTGCCGAAACATCGCCGTGAAGATACGCGGCGTGGCCCCTTCGTTGGGCTTTGAGCACTTGAGTCGCCTGGCGGGAGAAACCACCAAGTCCCTGGACGCCGACATCATGTCAGACGCGGTGCTGCAGCGCGTGGCGGCCCTCGCCGGGGCATGCCGGCACGCCAGGTAACCTCTTTGGTTATGCGGGGAAAAGGGTGACCAACGGGATTTGAACCCGCGACCCCGAGGATCACAACCTCGTGCTCTACCAGCTGAGCTATGGCCACCGTCGTGAGCCCGTAGTGTATGCGGATCGATGCGAATCGCCAAGATGCCGCGCGCCGCAACCGTCATCAGCACCCACACCCGACCCAAACACGCGAAATCATCCCGCCGCTCCCTGACCCACTACCATCCGCCCGCGAAGGCCGTCCCTGCCGGGCGGAGATGGAGTGTCAAAGGGTCTGAATGAGCCAAGCCGGTGCGATCGCGACGAGAGTGGAAGCGGGCGGAGAAGCGATGGACGCGTCGCGCTCATATTGCGAGCGCACCACGCGGGAGGCGGCCAAGAACTTCTATTACGGCCTGCGGCTGCTGCCGGAGCCCAAACGCTCCTCTATGTACGCCCTGTACACCTTCATGCGGGTGATCGACGACATCGTCGACGAGGAGGCCGGCCGGCCCAAGGAACACCGGGAAGCCGATCTGCATCGCATGCGGTCCGCGACCCAGGCGGCCCTGGCCACCGGGATCTGCCCTGACTATCGACCCTTCTGGCCCGCCTTCCTGGACATGGTCCGCCGCCACGAGGTTCCCCACCGCATCTTTGAGGACGCCATCGACGGTCAGGCCCGGGACCTCTCCACCGCCCCGTTCGCCGACTTCCCCGCTCTGGAGCACTATTGCTACCTGGTGGCGGGCACCGTGGGCCTGGCCAGCGTCTACGTCTTCGGGTTTTCGGGCGGGCAGGATGTTGAAGCGCTGGCGATCAAGCGGGGTCTGGCGTTCCAACTCACCAATATCCTCCGCGATCTGCGGGAGGACGCGGGCCGGGGCCGGGTGTACCTGCCGGAGAATGAGATCCGAGCCGCCGGACTCACCGCCGCCGACTTGACCGGCGCGAACCAATCCCCGGCCCTGATCGAGTTCCTGCACGCACAATCCCGCCGCGCCGAGTCTTTCTACGAGCAGTCCGCTCCGCTCGAATCGCACATCGAACCCGATGCGCGGCCCACCCTGCGGGCCATGACCGACATCT
>JBGAMO010000176.1:0-10022 GCA_044222845.1 Phycisphaerales bacterium | reverse complement strand
GGATGCCCCTGGGCCCTTCGCGGTCGCACGCACCACATTCACAGCGACGGACGCATCGCGGAATCGGACGCTCACGGTCGACGTGTGGTACCCGGTAGACCCGGCCCAGGCCAGCGGGCCGTTCAGTACCTACGACGCATCCTTCCTGGTGAACAACGCCGCGTCGGTTCAGTGGCCATCGCCGCTGGCCCGGGCCTCGGCCCCCGCCTCTACCGCCGGACCATTCCCGCTGATTCTGTATTCTCATTCCTCCGGCGGCTGGCGTTGGGAGGCGTTCGATACCGTCGAGGTTCTTGCCAGTCACGGCTTTGTGGTCGCCGCGCCCGACCACTCCGGCAACGCCTGGTACAACAATGCACTGACGATCCCGCAAGCCCTGGATGTCCGCGGCCCCGATGCCTCCTTCGTGATCGATCGGATGCTGACCCGCAACGCAACCCCCGGGGATCCGCTCTACGGGCGCATCGACGCAGGGCAGATCGGCGCCACAGGTTTTAGCCTCGGCGGCTTCACGGCCTTCGCAACGGCGGCGGGCTGGTCCGGCTCCGTCCCCTATTCGCGCGATGCGAGAGTCGGGGCGGTCTTCGGCATGGACGGGAGCAGCCAGTTCCACACCGGCGATCAGTTCGCCTCAATCGACATCCCCACGTTCTTTTGCACCGGGACCCAGAGCGCGCTGTGGATCGACAACAACGCCGCGTTGACACGAATGTCCGGCGATCACCGCTTGGCCTGCATCCGCGGCGTGTCCCATGGAGAGAACTACCCGTTCTGTCGCTTTGAGAGCTTCATCACCGGCGGTGCCTACTCCTCCTCCGTGGTGAACGCATGGCACGGTCTGGTGCCGAACCCCTGCCCATCCACTTCTCTTCCGGAGGCAGAAGCCCACCGGCTCCGCACGCTCTACTGCGTTGCGTTCTTCCGCCACGCGCTTGCGGCTGATAGCCGCTACGACCAGTACCTCACGCCCGAGTACGCGGCGGTTCACGAGCCCAGTGTTTTCCAGTTCCGTCTGGCCGTCAGCCCGGACCGCAACGGTAACGGCGTCCGCGATGAGATCGACATCGGCTCCGGCTCCAGTCCCGATGCCAACGGCAACGGCGTGCCCGACGAAGCCGAGGCGCCCGTGCTTTACGTGAATTCCGCGTCGGGTGGGTCCACCACCGGTTTGTCCTGGGACGATGCAATCACCGATTTGTCTCGCGCCCTGACCATCGCGGAAGCGAGCGCCGGAGCGGTGCGGGAGCTCTGGATTGCGCAGGGCACCTACACGCCCGATCGAAACGCCCTCGGCCCGTGCCCGGACAACCGCGTCTTTTCGTTCCGTATTCCCGCGGGCGTGGGCGTGTTCGGCGGCTTCGAGGGCGTCGAGACGGCCCGCAGCCAGCGCGACCCGGCCCTGCACCCGACGATCCTGAGCGGCGACCTGCTGCGCGATGACCGGCCCGGCTTCGTGAACACCATGGACAACGCCACGAGCGTCGTGAGTTTCAGGCCCAGGGGGCTGCTGGACGGCGTCGTCATCCAGGGCGCCTCCGGAGGCGGCATCGTGTTCAATGCCTCCGATAACGCCACGCTCAGCGCCTGCACGGTGCGCTCCAACGCTTCGACCTCTCGCGGCGGCGGTCTGCTCGGCGTGAATTGTCGGAGCCTTCTGATTGAAGACTGCACGTTCGAGGGCAACGCCGGTCCCGGAGCGTTCGGTGGCGGGGCCTGCCTGATGAACGCCGGCGGCACATTCAACCGCTGCACCTTCCGCGCCAACTCGTCGCAGTACGGCGGCGGGCTGTGCCTGGACCATACCGCCGGTGTCACCCTGGCCTCGTGCACCTTTGAGAACAATACCGCCGCCGGTGACGGTGGGGGCGTGCTCTGCTTCGGCGACGACTCACGCCTCGAGCTTTGCGAGTTTCGCGGCAACGCGGCCCGGTTCGGCGGGGCCGTGGAGTTCTTCCAGTCCGCGGGTGCGACGGCACAGTCCTGCACGTTCGAGAGCAACTCCGCGTCCGCCAGCGGCGGCGCGATCTTGGCGTACCAGGACAACACCCGCATCAACGACTGCGTTTTTCGATCCAACCGCGCATCGTTCGGCGGCGCGCTCCAGTTCCAGACTGCTTCCACCATGTCCCTGGCCCGCTGCAGGCTGGAGTCCAATCAGGCTGTGGCCGACGCTTCGCAAGGCTGGCGCGGTGTCGGCGGGGCGATGCGAATCGGTTCCGGCTCAGCACCTTTGATCGTTAGCTGTGCTCTCCTCGAAAACACAGCCAACCAAGGCGGCGCGGCCGCGGTGGACGGGTCCAGTACCCGCCCGCTCATTGAGAACTGCCTCTTCGCCAAGGACTCCGCGATAACAGCCTTGGGCACCTCTGGCCAGGGTGGGGCTCTCTACGTCTCCTCGTCCGCATCTCCTCGCCTGCACAGTTCGACGGTCACGGCTTGCGTCGCCACCGGCTCTGGGCGAGCGATACTTTCCACTGGCAGCACCACAACCCTCATCAACTGCATCGTGTGGGCGAACGGGGGGCCCGGGGCCGTCGTCGGTGGATCGGCCACGTACACAGACGTTGAGGGTGGGCTGGTCGGGACCGGAAACCTGAACCTGAACCCACTCTTCGCCGACGCGGCCGCGGGCGACTACAGGCTCCGCAACACCTCGCCCTGCATCAACACCGCGAACGCGGCTTTGCGGCCGGTGGACACGCTCGATATCAACGCCAACGGCAACATCGTCGAACTGTTGCCCCTGGACTTGGCGGGATTGCCCCGAGTGGCGGAGGGAGTGATGGACATGGGAGCCTATGAGTATCAGATCCAGGCCCCGCCGTGCCCGGCCGATTTCAACAACGACGGGGGCATTGACGGTGCCGATGTCGAATCACTCTTTGTCGCGTGGGAGGGCGCAGACGTCTCTGCCGATGTCAACCACGACGGGGGAATTGACAGTGCCGATGTAGAATCGTTCTTCATCGCATGGGAGGCCGGCCGCTGCTGACCCCCAGCCGCGTGGCAGATCCGTGATAAGACCGCCGCCGCTGCTGCATCGCCGGATATCGGGCCGCTTCTTGCTGACCGACCGCAATGCCATCAAACGTTCGCTTGTTCGCGGTCTGGGTCCCGCTCGCGGGCAGATTACGATGGCTGTACCCGACGGACTTCAACAGCAATCCTCCGCCGGCTTGATGCCACTTCTGGCGGCCCGCCTTTACGTAGTTGCGCTCGGCGGAACGTGTTGGTCCTCAACGCCGCGGCGTTCGCGCACGCGCCGCAGGCCTCGTGCGAGGAGTTGCCCCAAAAACCAAACGACGGACCCGCCCAATGGCGCGTCACAGGTGAGTGATATCGCAGAGGGTCGCCATGCCCGCCGCCCACAAGGTCCCAGTACAAGGAGAGACCTCGTTGGAACGTCCGTTCGAGCGCTTTGTGGCAGCACCTCGGAACCGCAGCCAAGAGATGATGAGGGGGACAGGCAAAGTTGACCGGGCAACAGGATGTTGTCGCGGTCGCGCCGACAGGATTTCAACAAATCGTGGCAGTCGATGCGGAGGTCAGACGCTTGAAGAGCGGAGGCGCTGCGAACTGGCGTCGAGATGCACTGTACACTCGGCCACTACTGATGAGGAGGTGCAATGACAAGGATCCCTGGAGCCCTGGAACACGATCGTGGAGCATCGTCCTCTTCCACTGGGCGCTGGAGTGTTGCAAGCGCCCTGGCCCTGCTGATTGGGTTATCCGGTGTTGCTCGCGATGTGCAAGCGCAGTGGTCGCTGACCAATCTGCACCCCGCAGGCGAGTATTCTCACTCCACTGCCGCGGGGACATCGTCCTCAGGCCAAGTCGGGAGCGTGGTGCCCGACGGCGGAGGCATCGGCATTGCGTTCAGTTACGCCAGTCTTTGGAACGACACCGCCGAGTCGTGGGTAAACCAGAGCGCCTTCGCGCCCGTTGGCTTCCTCAATACCGTGGCAACAGGAATCTGGAGTGACGGCGTGTCCACTTTTGTCGCCGGCCACGGATACGACGCAAGCACCGAGCGATCCGAGGCGCTGCTCTGGACCGTGCCCGCGCCGGGTGCGATCGGACTGCTGGGCCTGGCCGGCCTCCTTGCCGCCCGACCATCTCGTGTCCACACCTCACCACTCTCTTGCGATGCCGGATTATCATGAAGCCATGTCGTCAGCACCGTCGCAACCCGAAGACGCAACGCTCCTGATGAACGCCGCCGCGGGCGGTGACAAGGCCGCCGCCGACCGACTGCTTCCGATGGTCTACGACCACCTCCGCAAGGCCGCTCAGGTAGACCTCATGGGGGAAAGGACCGGTCACACGCTCTCCGCGACAGCCTTGGTCCACGAGGCGTACCTGAAGCTTGTCGGGCCGCGCGAAGTGGCGTGGGCGAGCCGCGGTCACTTCTACGCGGCCGCCGCCGAGGCCATGCGACGAATTCTGCTTGATCATGCCCGCTCGCGTGCCCGGCGCGGCGGGGGGATGACGCGACTGGACCAACTGGATGACGTCGCGGCCCTCGCCGCGGCGGATCCCGAGCAGATCGTGGCAGTGGATGACGCCGTCCGACGCTTGGAGATTGAGGATCCCGAGGCCGCGGCGATGGTCAGGCTGCGTTTCTACGCCGGCCTGAGCGTCGATCAGGCGGCACAGGCTCTTGGGATGTCTCCCCGAACGGCGGCCCGAGTCTGGTCGTACGCCCGAGTGGTCCTGTACCGCTCTCTCCGCGAGAGCACGTGAGGCGAACCGATGTCCTCGAGCAGCAGGCAAGAAGCACGCCGCGTGTTCATGGAGGTGGTCGAGATGCCGCCCGCCGACCGGGCTGCCGCGCTGGCACGCGAGTGCGGGGGCAACTCGGCCCTGCGCGAGGAAGTTGATGCGTTGCTGCGTACCGAAGAGCAGGCGGGGCGCTTCATGTCTTCGCCCACGGCCGATGCGGGAGTGGGCTCAACAGGCGACTTCTCCGCGCGGGTCACGGCCGCAACCGTTCGCGAGCAGCCCGGCACACGCATCGGGCCGTACAAGTTGCTCCAACTCATCGGCGAAGGGGGTTTCGGCTCGGTGTTCATGGCCGAGCAGGAGCGGCCGGTCTCCCGCAAGGTGGCCCTCAAGATCATCAAACTCGGGATGGACACGCGGCAAGTGATCGCCCGTTTCGAGGCCGAGCGGCAGGCGCTGGCGATGATGGATCACCCCAATATCGCCAGAGTGCTCGACGCAGGAGCGACCGAGACGGGGCGACCGTACTTCGTGATGGACCTGGTCAAAGGCGACCCCATCGTCCAATACTGCGACAAGAACCACCTCTCCATCACGGAGCGACTGGAACTCTTCGCCCAGGTCTGCGCCGCCGTTCAGCACGCGCACACCAAAGGCATCATCCATCGGGATCTCAAGCCCAGCAACATCCTCGTGGCGACGCTGGACGGGCGCCCGCACGCTAAGGTCATCGACTTTGGCATCGCCAAGGCGACCTCGAGCAAACTGACCGAGAAGACCCTTTTCACGGAGCACAAAGCCCTCATCGGGACACCGGAGTACATGAGCCCGGAGCAGGCCGAGGGGTCGCTCGACATCGACACCCGCACCGATGTGTACTCGCTCGGTGTGCTGCTGTACGAGTTGCTGACGGGCACCACGCCCTTCAGTAGCAAGGAACTCCGCTCGGCGGCCTACGCCGAGATCCAGCGGATCATCCGCGAGATCGAGCCGCCCAAGCCCAGCACGCGGATCAGCCATTCCGCCGAGACACTCGCGAGCGTCGCCGCGCTCCGCCGGACCGACCCGAACCGTCTCGGCCCCCTCGTCCGCGGCGAACTCGACTGGATCGTCATGAAGTCGCTTGAAAAGGACCGGATGCGCCGGTATGAGTCGGCGGGCGAACTGGCGATGGACCTGCAGCGGCATCTGCGGGGCGAGGCCATTAGCGCCGCACCTCCGTCAACCGCCTACCGCGCGTGCAAGCTGCTGCGACGCAATCGCGCCGCGGTGTTAGTCGGTTGCGTCATCGTCGGCTCGCTGATCGTCGGACTCGTGGGCGTTGGCGCGGGCCTGATCCGGGCCGAGCGGGCGCTCCAAAGAGAGGCGGAGCAGCGCCAGGCTGCCGACGCGAGTGCGAAGATTGCCTCGCTCAAGGCGGCACGAGCCGCCCGCCTCGGTGAGTTTCTCGGGAGCATGTTCACCGCGCTGGACCCGAACCAGCCGACCGGTCGTGAGGTGAGCGTTCGATCGGTGCTGGATGCCGCGAGCAAGCGGCTGGATCAGGGGCAACTCCGCGACGACCCGGAGATCGAGGCCGAGGTGCGCGACAGATTGGGCACCATCTACACCAGTTCGTTGCACGACTGGTTCAGCGCCGAGCGTGAATACGCCGCCGCCGTGCGGATTCGTGAAAGAACCCTCGGCCCGTCGCATCGCCAAACACTCCGGGCATTACACAACCTCGGGATGGCGTTGCATTATCAGGGACGCTACGCCGAAGCTGAGGCGACGGCCCGTCGGACGTTGCATCTTCGATCGGGCGCGTTCGGTGAGGAGGACCCGGACACCATCTCTTCACTGGAAAAGGTGAGCTGGGCGCTCTCGTCGATGGGCCGCTTTAAGGAGGCCGAGCCGCTCCGAGTACGAGCGCTCGAACTGCGACGGAAGGTGCAGGGCGAGGATCATCCCGACACGATCGAGGCGATCAACTACCTCGGCAATCTCTACCTGCTCCAGGGGAGGTACGCCGAAGCCGAGCCGTTGTACCGCGATGAACTTGAACGCACGCGACGGGTGTACGGTGTCAGGAGCAATCAGGTTGCCGGAGTCCTCGTCTCAGAACTGACCAGTTGCCTGCTGGGCCTCGGAATGTTCGAGGAAGCCATTGCCAACTGCGAAGAAGCGCTGCTCATTCGTCGGGCTGCCTATGGCGAGCGACACCGAGTGGTCGCGAGATCTCTTGCGAAGCTCGGCGCGGTGTGCGTCAAGGCCGGCCGCTACGAGCAGGCCGAGCGAGCGCTGACTGAAGCGCTCGACGTGCAACGACAGTGTGCGCCGGGCGAAGACGAAGTCGCTTGGACGCTCTTCGACTTGGGCAAACTCATGGCCGCTCAGGGCCGGTTCGCGGACGCGGAAATGTTCATGCGGGAGGGGCTGGAGATTCGCCGCAAGTTGGCCGCCGCTCATGGCAAGCGTGGCGACCCCTGGAGCCTCCGGGAGTTGGCCGCCGTGCTGGGTGCGCAGGGAAGGCACAAAGACGCCGACGAGTTGGTACGCGAGGCGATCGCAATCGAGTCCAAGACAGATACTCGCAAGTAAAACGCTTCGTCGAGGCGAACGACGTCGTAGGTTCGTATCATCCTCTGCCAGCGAAATCGGCCCTGACGCAGGCGCCAGGGCCGTTTCAATAGTGGACGCGTAGCGGTAACCCGACGCGATGGAGAGACCAACATAGACATAGCGGCCGCGCGACGTGTCTGGGAGTTCAATCCAGCCGTACGAGTCGCCGTCCGAGGGCTGCCGAGACCCGCAGAGACCACTTTTGACCGTCCCAGAGGGGGTATCGGGCAGGGATGCCCCCTCTGGCGATATTGGAGCGCGTTACCGGTAGGACGCGACACGAACCGTTGCACAACACCGCTCCGCTGCGCCGTGATTCTCCCCGACGGCGATGAGTGCCGACGGCGGCCTGCCCGTCTTTGTGCCTGTTTTCCAGCCGAAAACGTGGACAGCCCGTCCGGCGATTGAATAGAAAGGACGAAGCGCCCCCCGACTCTCCACCCGAGCAGAAACCTCTGGTCCGAGTGATGAGGCTGTTGTGCGCCGAGGAGTCCAACTGCACAACTCAAACACGGCGGGGCCTTCGCGGGCTGAGGTCGAGGCAATCGGAGGCGATCATCGAGACCCCTCCCCGGGCGACTCTGGAGTAGTTGGCGGAGTGGTACACGGCGAAGCTAGCGGTGAACTCTGGCGGGTCTTACGATAGATAACGCCCGCGTCGGTTCTCGCCGCGACCTGCTCGATGCAGGTATACACGTTCCGTTGACACGAGCTAATCCGGGGTACAACTGCTCGGAAAAGAAGTGTCTCAATGCACAAGAAGGTTCATTCCGAAGAGTTCATGAGCATGATCGCTGGCCACGCCCCGACATCCGCGGACTACGCAATCGTGGCGGTGATGGTCCTTGGACTCGTTCCCTCAGTCGTCTGCCTGGCCGTGCGTTTGGTCGGGGCGTTCCGACACATCCATGCGGGGCTGGGCCGCTTCCGGCGCTGGATGCTCATCGTCGAAGCCGCCCTTGTCCCGCTCGCCATCGCGGCGGCCTGGGTTTGGCACCATCGCCCGCCCGAGATGCTGGGCCTGGGGCTGCCAACCTCCACGCCCGCGCTCATCGCCCTTGCACTGGGCATCGCCTGGAGCATCGGCATCGCAGTGTACTGCTGGAGCGACGTTCGCCATACCCGGACGTGCGACGATTGCCGACGGGAGTGGCAGGAGGACATCATCAAGACCTACCGCCTCACGCCGGCGGAACTCCGTCGATTCCCACCATGCTTCGGCGCGTTTCAAGCCGTGGTCGAAGAGGTGATCTTCCGCGGGTTTCTGATCTGGGTGCTCACGCCGCTGCTGGGCATCGTCGGAGCCATTATCGCCGCGGCGCTGTGCTTCGGCATCGCGCACGCGGCGAGCCTGAGGTGGGCGTTCTTCGCGACGTGCGTCGACCTAGTGCTCGGCACCGTGTACACACTCGCCGAGTCGCTCTGGGGCATCATAATCGCCCATGTGGCGCAGAATCTGTCAGTGTTCCTGCACCATCTGGCTCTGGCCGCGATGCCTACGCCGGAGCCACTATCGACGGATCAGCGACTGTCTTGATTGTCAAGACGCTTCAAGGGAAGTTCTCCAGGGTTGGCGGCTGCGCAGGATGGCGTTGAGCATGATCAGGAGTTTGCGCATCACGGCGACGAGGGCGACCATTTTGAGTTTGCCGGCGGCCAGTAGATTGTTGTAGTAGGCCTTCAGGACGGGGTTTCGGTGGGCGGCCACGAGGGCGGCCATGAGGAGCACCGCGCGGACGGCCGCCCGTCCGCCGCGGATCGATCGTGTGCCGCGCATGGTGCCGCTGTCACGGTTCATGGGCGCCACGCCCGCCAGGGCGGCGATGCCCTGACGGCTGAGCGTTCCCAGTTCGGGAAGGCCGGCGACCAGGGTGTTGGCGGTGAGCCGGCCAGCCCCCGGGACGCTGGTGAGCAACTGCTCATTCTCTCTCCACACCGGGCTGTTCCTGATCAGCCCGCCCAGATGTGAATCGTTGGGCTTGATCTGCTCTTCCAGGACACGGATCGCCGCGCGGATAGCCGCGGCCCACCACGTAGAGTTCGGTGCCACATATACCGATGCCTGCTCGTCCGCGCGATGGTCGTGCGTTGGAGGATGTTCGACTGACCCCATGATGCAGCAAGAGGCGGCCAATAGAGGAACGATGGAGCGGATCGGGGAGGCGATCGGCCTGTTCGTTGCCACTGAGAGTCACGGGCTGCACCAAGCCGACTGGACGAGGATAGGGTGCAGAGCTGCGCGAACCGCTACTTCGGCGACGGACCGTAGAGTTCGGTCCAGACTCGAGTAAATGACGCCTTGAACATGTCGTCGGCCTCCGATGGAAACGGGTAACCCTTTGGACCCGCAAACACGAAGGGCTCATCGGATGACAGATGCTTGTCGCCGCGCACGCGGTCGTACTCCTCCAACCAGCGGTCATAGTGCTCGATGAGGCGACCGGACACGTCCCGGAGGTCATCTGGGATCAGGTGACCGTTTGCGAGCAAGAGGTCGCGGATTGCCAAGTTACTCTTGTAGAGAATTTCCGATTCGAGGAACGTGTTGTTGGCCTCGTAGCGCATGAAGGCGCGTCGGGTGCGGTCCAGTTGCATCACGGCTGGACCAAGGAGGTGGCTCAGGCTCTGCTTCTTCCATTCATCAACCTGTTGCTGGTGCCCGAAGGCCGCGCGCACGTCTTGAACCACGGTTTCGCTTC
>JBGAMO010000175.1:0-10550 GCA_044222845.1 Phycisphaerales bacterium | reverse complement strand
TTCGCCTTCCTCGATCTTCGGAGCGCCGGCGCCCGCGAACTCGTCACGCGCTGGTCCCTCAAGTGGCTCGATCCCCTCGGCAATTCCGATCGCGCCGCCGCTGTCGATGGCTACCGACCACGTCTGGGCCCGCTACCCAGACGGCCGGACGGCTGGGGCTACCCATCATCAACTTCTGGAAGCCCTGGAACAAGCCCTCCGCGCCGCGCCCTGATGCTCTCACCTTCGCCGAACAAGCTAAGTGAGACCTACGTACCGACCTCCATCCCCCGCGCACGACGCCACCTTCAAGCCCTTCCTCTTCGCCGCGCGCGAAGCGATCCGCACATCCAGCGCCGCGCGTCTCCACGCCGCCGTCGAGAGCGCCATCGCCGCGATCCTGGAATCACCCGCAAACGACGCGCCCGCGCGAACGCTTCTCGCAACGCTCGGCGATCACGACGTCGATCGCCTCGCTTCGCTCGCCGCTACCACGTCGGCACCGGCGTCGCTCGCCGCCGCCGCCGGCGTCTTGCTCACCCAGCCCTTCCCCCCCGTGATCTACTTCGGCGACGAGCTCGGCATGTTCGGCGTCGCCGCACAATTCGGCTCCGACGCCAACGACATCCCGCGCCGCGAGCCCTTCAAGTGGAACGCCGTCGATTCCTTCCCCATGACCAACTACCTCGCGCGCCACCCCGACGCCAGCGCCCGCCGATACTCCAAGGATCGCGACACCCGCTCTGTCGAAGAACAGCTCAACGTCAAGGGCTCGCTCCTCGAGACCTACCGCGCGCTCATCAAGCTCCGGCGCGAGACCCCCGCGCTCCGCCGCGGCGGCTATCGCGCCCTCGAATCCTCCGATCCTCGCGTGTGGGCCTGCCTCCGCGCCACGCAGGACCAGTCCGTGCTCGTCGCCGTCCGTCTCAGCACCGCCGCCACACCCCCCGACTCCGCGCCCCCATCCATCACCCTGCCGCCCGGCCTCACGATTGATCGCGAGCTCACGATTTCAGACACCCCGCGCCCGCTTCCCGCGAGCAAGCCCATAACCGCCGGCTCCTCCGCACAGATCGAACTCGAACCCGGACAAACCCGGGCGTTTCTGCTCTCCCGCGCGCCGGACCCGCAGTAGCGTGTATTCCCAGAAGGACGACGACCCACGATGTCTCGGTGCGCCAACGCCGCCGCCGACGCCGCGCGCCGCCGCTCGACCCAACGCGCCCGACCCATCCCCCGTATCATCCGCTCCGCCCCATGGCCAACTCCGCGATCATCCGAACCATCCGCCTTGAGCCCGTCGGTGGCCCGCCCACCGAACGCATCATCGCGTCGTCCGATCGCGTCACCATCATCGGCCGCCAATCCGGCTGCGACGCGGTCCTCCCCGATCAATCCGTCTCCCGACGTCACGCCTCCATCACCTGCATGGGCGGCTCGTGGATCCTCACCGACATGGGGAGCAAGCACGGCTCGTACCTCAACGGCGTGCACGTCCCACCCGGCGAGTCCGCGCCCCTCAACGACGCCGACGTCATCCGCCTCGGGCCCTTTTCCTTCCGCATCGGCGGCCCAAACACCGCGGCCCGCATGCTCACCACCCAGGCCGACGCCGAGGTCGTCAGCACACGTATCCACCGCGTGCCCCAGGCCGAGCCGATGCTCCGCGCCCAGCACCGCCTCGAACTCCTCATCGACCTTCGCGCGCCTCCATCACCGCCGCCACGTCCGAACAACAACTCGCCGCCACCGTCCTCGACGCCCTCATGGCCGGCACCGGCTTCGCTCGCGCCGCCTTCGTCCGCCGCGCCACCACCTTCGACGGCCTGGGCGCCAGCCAGGTCGAGCTCGTCGCCTCGCGCGGCCAGTCACCCAACGGCGAATCCTCCTTCACCTTCAGCCGTTGCTCATCGAAGCCGCCACCGCCGGACAGGTCGTCCGCCTCGACGAAGACAGCGGCGTGCAGGACTACGCCAGTCCGGTCATGTCCTGGGTATCCAGGCCGCCATCTGCGCGCCCGTCATGGTCGATTCCGCCGCCGTCGCCTTCCTCTACGACGCCGCCGCCCGGAACAAGGCCTCTGGCTCCGGCATCGTCCAGGCCGACGCCCCCGCCTTCTGCCAGGCCATCGCCCGCATCTGCGGCCTGGCGCTCGCCAACCTCAAGCGCCTTGAACTCGCCGGCCGCCAGAAGCAGATGGAAGCCGACCTCAACGCCGCCCGCAGCGCCCAGCGCCTCATCATGCCCAAGCCCACCGGCAACCTCGGCTCCATGCAATACGCCCTCCGCTCACGCCCGGGCCGCTTCGTCGCCGGCGATCTCGTCGACATCTTCCCGTTGCAGGACGGCCGCGTCGCGCTGCTCCTTGGCGACGTCTCGGGCAAGGGCGTCGGCCCCGCGCTCCTCATGGCGACCGCCCAAGCGCACCTTAACGCCTCCCTCCGCATGAACCCCGACCCCGCCCGGGCCGCGATCGAGGTCAATCAGCACGTCGCCGCCCACTCCAACGAGGGCCAGTTCATCTCGCTCTGGGTCGGCGTGATCGACCCCGCCGCCGGGCTCCTCACCTTCGTCGACGCCGGCCACGGGCACTGGCTCGTCAAGTTCCCCGATCAGCCCGCCTCGCGCGTCTTCGCCAAGGGCGGCATCCCCCTCGGCGTCGACGCCTCCGCCGACTACGCCGCCGAAGAAATCCCCTTCCCCAAGGGCTCACGCCTCATCCTCTACTCCGACGGCCTAGCCGAGCAGCAGGACTCCCTCGGCGATGAATTCGGCCTCGAACGCATCCTCGCCGCCCTCGCCAACTCCACCGGCCCCGACCGCGACGTCGCCGCCCTCTTCGACGCCCTCCTCAACTTCGCCGTGCCCCCCGAGGCCGCCAGCTACCCAGACCACATCGCGCTCGCCGACGACGTCACCATCGTCTCGGCGGTGATGAACTGACGCCGGCTCCGGGTGCCGTGGCCAACCTGTAGGCCATGCGTTCGACGAACGTGCCGTTGTCGAGACTGCGCGAGTATCACCGATGCCGACGCTGCAGCATCGGTGCTCATCCGATCTCTCACGACGGCCCGTCACACGCGATGTGCTTGCCTTCTCTTCCCGGGGCGTGACGGGGGCGGAGCCCCGGGCAATGCGGCCGCATCCATCGCTATAGTCAAGCATGGAGGCAGTCATCCTCTGTGGAATCCAAGCGACCGGAAAAAGCACGTTCTGCCGCGAACGCTTCTTTTCATCTCACATTCGCATCAATCTCGACATGCTCAGGACCCGCCATCGCGAAAGCATCTTGCTCAACGCTTGCATTGATGCCAAGCAGCCGTTCGTCGTTGACAATACCAACGCAACTCGCCGGGAACGATTCGCATACCTGGACGCCGCGCGCCAAGCCGGTTTCCGCGTTGTGGGTTACTACTTCGAATCGCGCGTGTCCGACGCCATCTCGCGCAACGCAAGTCGCCCCACCGCTGAGCAAGTGCCTGAAGTTGGAATCAAGGGCACATCCGCTCGCCTTGAGCAGCCTTCGAAATCCGAGGGATTCGACGAACTGTACTATGTCCGTCTGACGGCGAGCGGCTTCGAAGTATTGGAGTGGCGAGATGAGGTTTGAGGAACTCGAATCACGAATGCGAGCCTTCGAAAGCGCCAGAGACCCTTGCGCCCTCCCCGGTGTCTATCTGGTCGCCCGACTCGACGGGCGGAGCTTCACTCGCCTGACAAAGGAACTGCTCGACCTCGAACGCCCGTACGACGAACGATTCCGCGATGCGGTGATCCACTCGATCGAACATGTCATGAACTGCGGACTCGGAGCCGCATTCGCCTACACGCAGAGTGACGAAGTCTCACTGCTCTTCGCCCCGGACTGCGCCTCATTCTCCCGGAACATCCGCAAATGGACTTCCGTCCTCGCGGGGGAAACCAGCGCCGCCTTCTCTCTGCGCATCGGACAACCCGCCGCGTTCGATTGCCGCGTCATCGAACTGCCTAGCCTCGAACTCGTCGTAGATTACTTCCGCTGGCGAAACGAGGACGCACACCGGAATGCGCTCAACTCCTGGTGCTACTGGACGCTTCGAAAGCAGGGGGTCAGTGCCACATGCCAATGGACACCTTCGGGCTCCAGCATCTCTGAAAAGAACGAGCTGCTCTTCTCCAAGAGCATCAATTTCAACAACCCTCCTCTCCAGTAACGCCATGGCATCACCGTGACATGGAGGAGTACGATAAACCTGCAGTCAACTGACCACCGCCATGTACATTACCGCCCGGCGCTTCGCCATGCCCTGCGTCGATAATGGAGTTGCCGATGCGTGATCTATTCAGCAGCTTCATCAGAGAGAAGATCGCAGCTGCCTGTTGAGTTGACCTTCGCCCGCTCCCCTACTTCCCCTGCGCCAGGCTATGCCCCTTCACCCCGTCAAACGTCCGCAGCAGTTCAAAGCTGCACACCGTGAACGCCTCCGCAATGCTGTCTTCCGCGCCGCGCGCCCGCCCGCCTGATTCAATACTCCCTGTCCGTCAGAATCCCGGGCTGCGGCACGGGGTACCGCCCCTTGTCGTCCGGCATCACAGCCGCCACCGAGTCCTTCGTAAGCTCCGCCAGGCCCGGCGCAAACTCAGCCGCACTCGACATTTCGAATGTGATCTCGCGCCCCGTGCAGCCATGCCCCATGCTGCACACAAGGCTGGCCTCGACACGCCGCTTCGCCCTTGCTGTACGCCACGCCGTCGCGGATCGCACCGATGAAGTCCTGCCATTCGTTCCGATACGGATTTTCCTGGCCGGGCGGGGTCTCGGACTGCCACACGAGACTGTCGTGGCCAATGTCGCGCCGGCTGGATGCGGCTCGCCGCCTGGCAATCGCCGTTGGCCGAGACGATCGCCGAGGCCTTGTGCCGTGCAGGCGCAACTCAAAGAAATCGATCCCGGCAACCTCGATGTTCCGCCCGTCGAACAACATCTTCGTGCCGTCGGAATACGTGTACTCGACCGCGTACGAATCGAAGTTCTGGTCCACCCACGGCACGCCGTCCGCCCGCGTGCGGTAGTGCCGTCCTCCCAGCGCCTGCGCCTTCTCGGGCCACGCGCCCTTCATCCAGCACAGCTGGTCGATGATGTGGACGAAGAAGTCGTTGAACGCGCCGCCGCTGGCCCACAGAAAACTGTGGAATCGCCGGAGCTGGTACTCCACCTCGCTGATCCCTTCCGGCTTCGGCAGTGATCGGAAGTTCACGATCGGCCCCTGCATGCGGTACCCGTGCTGCGTGATGATCTCGCCCAGGTCGCCGGCCTGCACGCGCCGCGCAAGGTCCTGCAGCGGCCGGCTGTGCCGAGACATCAGGCCCACCGCGACCTTCAGGTTCTTCTGCACCGCGCGTTCAGCCAGTTCCAGCATCCGCCTGCTGCTGGGGCCGTCCACGCTCACGGGCTTCTCCATGAAGACATTCAGACCCTTCTCGATCGCGTATGAGAAGTGGACCCAGCGGAACGCCGGCGGCGTCGCAAGGATCACCACGTCCCCGGGCCGCAGGCAGTCCATCGCGTGCCGGTACCCATCAAAGCCAACAAATCGGCGTTCCGGCGACACATCGAGCCCGTTCTTTATCTCCTCGGCCATCGCCTCGTGGCTGGACTTCAAGGCGATCCTCGAAGCAATCGGCCATCGCGACCACCCACCGCCGATCACCGTCGAGCGCGTCGGCCGCCGCCGCTCCCCTGCCCGCCGCACCCACGAGCCGCGACCCGGATCTCGTCGTTGCCGCCCGCGTGCACGCCGCCGATCGCTCGCGTGCTGACCATCGCTGCGCCGCAGTGATTCCCGCCGTTTCCCCCAGAAACTGGCGTGTCTTTTGGTGTGCTCATCGATTCCCCTTCTGCGTTCGTGAACTGACCTGCGGCGCGCGTCCGTCACCGCGTCCTTCCGACCGGACCATTCGCCGCAAGCGTACCGAAGATCGTGCGACGCGGCTACAGCACTTTCCGCCCGACGACGCCGTTCATGCCCACGCAGCGTTTTGCTCCTGGGCTCCCGGAGTTCGTGCCGCCAATCTCACCGACGCGACCTCGGTGCTCATTTCGGTCTCGCCTTCACCGAGAGCCGCGCTCGCGCTTTACTGCCCTGCCAGGCTATACCCCTTCACCCCGTCAAACGTCCGCAAGAGCTCATAGCTGCACACCGTGAACGCCTCGCGATCTTGTCCATCGCCGCCACGCACCGCGACTGGCCGAAGCTCCCCGGCGATCCCTTCCTTTGAGCCTTCAACAGCACGGTAATAGTCCACGCACTCCGTATACACCGAGCCGGTCGGCCACACCTGCGTCCCGCGATTCGAAATCAGCGTCAGCCGGAACGGCGTATCCACACACGCCCGGTTCATCTCCTCCGCCAGCGCGATCGGCGACAGCGGCGTATCCAGATAAATATCGCACCCCACCACCTGCGTCACCACGTTCTTGAACGTCCGCATCACCCGCTGCGACACCGGCTTGTGCGGCCTCACGAACTTCAGCGGGCCCGTCTTCTCGTCCACATGCGCCTCGTGCGCACACGCTACCGTCGTCGGTTTGTTCCCGAGATTCTTCTCGATCGCACCCACGAACTCCCGCGTCCCCACCGCCGGCCTGCTTTTGTCGCCAAAGTCCCCCGTGCGCACGCCCGATTCCAGCGTCACCAGGAGCGCGTTCTCGATCGCCGCCGCCTCCTTCACCAGGCACACGTGCCGAAGCAGCATCAGCCCCGACAGAATCAGGCTCGTCGGGTTCGCGATCCCGCGACCCGCGATGTCCGGCGCCGTCCCGTGCACCGCCTCAAAGATCGAGATGTTGTTCCCGATGTTCGCGCTGGGCGCGAAGCCCAGCCCGCCCACCAGCCCCGCCACAAGGTCCGACACGATGTCGCCCTGCAGGTTCGGCAGCACCACCATCTCATACTGCTGCGGCCTCATCACCAGGTTCATGCACAGCGCATCAACGATCACGTCCTCCTGCTTGATTTCCTGGAAGTCGCGCCCGATCGCCTTGAACCGGTCCAGGAACAGGCCGTCCGTCATCTTCATGATGTTGGCCTTGTGCCCGCAGTGGATCTTTTCAAGCCCCAGCTTCCGCGCCGTCTGGAACGCGAAGCGGTGCACCTCGTCGCACCCCGGCGCCGAGATCAACCGCTTGCACTGGATCATGTCGTTCGACAGGCGATGCTCCACCCCGCCGTATGTATCCTCGATGTTCTCACGCACGATCGCCATGTCGATGTGGATGCCGGCCTTGGAATACACGGTCTCCACGCCCGGCAGGGTCTTGAAGACCCGGTAGTTCGCGTACGCGTTCCAGAGCTTGCGGGCGGTCACGTTGATCGACTTGCCGCCGCTGCCCTTGGGCGTCTCCATCGGGCCCTTGAACAGGATGCCGCAGTCTTCAACCGTCCGTATTGCGCTGTCCGACATCCCGCGCGTGTTCCCCTTCAGAAACTCGCTCGCGCCCATCTCCACGGGCACGAACTCCAGTTTCTCCATCACGCCCGCGGCCTTGAACAGCGCCAGCGTCGCCTCCATGATCTCCGGCCCGATCCCATCACCCGCCGCCAGCGCAATCCGCAATTGGTCCGACATCGCCGCTCCCCGTATCACCCGCCGCCGGGGTCCAAAATCGCCCCAAAGCGCCGCGGAAAATCGTTCAATCGATCCAGAACAAACTCGGGGCAAAGGATAGCGCGCGTGCCGCGCCCCGCGAAGCCTGATACGCTTGCCGCGCACCCGACATCTCCCGTTCACACACCGGAACACCCGTTCCCCGGAGCACCACCATGGCCAAGAAGTCGACCAAGAAAGCCGCCCCCAAGAAATCAGCCAAGCCCACCAAGAAAACCGCCAAGAAAGCGGCCCCCAAGAAGACCGCCAAGCCCGCCCCGAAGAAGGGCTTCGACGCCGTTGCCGCCCGCGCGCACGTCCTGAAGACCCTCGACTTCGCCTCGGGCATCAACAAGAAGCTCGTCGCCGATTGGCCGGCCGACAGGCTCGCCCACCAGGACACCCCCTGCGACAACCATCCCCTCTGGACCATCGGACACCTCGGCGTCTCCAACCACTGGTTCGCCAGCATCTTCGACGGCCAGCCCGCCGTCGATGCCAAGCTCGAAGCAACCTACGGCGGAAAATCCAAGCCCTCCGCCAGCGCCAGCGATTACCCCTCCATGGCCGAGACCATGAAGCTCTACGACCAGGGCATGGCCCGCCTCAAGAAGGCCCTCACCAAGCCCAAGGACCCGCTCTCCAAGCCGCAGCAGATGGCCGACTGGGTCAGCGACACCATCCACGCCGCCCAGCTCGCCGTCTGGCACGAAGGCTGGCACGGCGGACAGCTCTCCACCCTCCGCCGCTCCCTCGGCCTCCCCGGCGTCATGTCGTAAACAACGCCGCGCCGTCAGAATCGCTGCGTCGCATGCCCTCGGTCCATCGTGCTCGCTCGGGCAAATACCCGGCAGCGATGTCGCTCTGCCCCAATTGTGATTCGCTGTCATCCGCTCACCCGATTTCTTCTTGGTCGTCCTCGTCCAACGCGGAATCGGGAGAGAGCACATGTTCACGACACGCGGATGCGCACGCACACTCGTCGTGGTCGCGGCCACGTTCGCATCGTCAAGCACGCTCGCTAAGTGGAACGTCACGCGCCTGCACACGCCCCCGATGGTGAGTTCCTCGGCGGACGCTTTGTCAGCAAACGCCATCGGTGGAAGCGCCAACTTCGGTGAGTCCACGCACGCAACCGCTTGGCTCGGCTTTTCCGCCGATTCATGGGTTGACCTTCACCCGCTCGGCTTCCAAGCCTCGTTCGTCACAGGTGTCTCGTCAGGCCAGCAAGTCGGAAATGCGCTGGCGGGAAACGGGGATTCCCATGCTGGCTATTGGACAGGAACCGCTGCATCCTGGGTCGAGCTCAACCCGATCGACGCTTCATCGGCCTGGGTCAATTGCTCCGACGGCTAGACGCAAGGCGGCCACGCACAACTCCATGGCGGCGGTGATCGCCCCGTCCTCTGGTTCGGCTCGCGTGATTCGGTTCTCGACATGAGCCCCAAGGGGTACATCGGGGGCTCGATCACCGGACTCGCCGGGAACATGCAGGTTGGCCACGGCCAGACGAGCCAGACCTCACACGCCGGACTCTGGCGCGGCACGCCTGATTCGTTTGTTGATCTGCACCCTCAGGAAGCCACATGGTCCGAAGCATCCGCCCCCGACGGCGTCCAGCAAGTCGGCGTCGGCATTGCCCTCACCGACAACGCCTATCTCTGGCAAGCGCTCCTCTGGAACGGCACCGCGGAATCCTGCGTCTTCCTCCGCCCGCAGGGCGCCACCAACTCTTGGGCCTCCGGTATCTGGGGTGGCTTCCAGGTCGGCACGGTTGAGGTCAATCGCAAGAACACCGCATCAATCTGGAACGGCACGCCGGAATCGTGGTTCGATCTCGGCCAGTTCGCCGCCAAGGAGTTTGACCAGACTGTCGCTGACTCGATCTGGGCTGACGAGCACTTCATGTACGTCGCAGGCACCGGATGGAACAACGCCACGAATACCACCGAGGCCCTTCTCTGGTCGCGCCCCATCCCCGCGCCCTCGGCCTTGCCGCTCTGCGTTGCCATGGCCGCCATCGCCCACCGCCGACGCAGGCCTATCTGGTAACCTCGCAATCGCCATCGCCTTGCAAATTCGTCGTGTCACATACGCATCCACACCGATGCGCCGGTGTCACTCGCTCAATCTCCGTCGCCTCGGACGCAACACCTCAACACCAGGAGCCAAACGGCGAGGCGGTCGCGTCTCCCCTTCCCTTCCCAACTTCGAGTCCTTCGAGTTTCCTTGCTTCTTTCGCCCCACCCCACTCCCCGTTCCCGACCCCGCTCGGGCAAAGCCCAGGCAATGATGTTCGATGGGCTTGTGTGCGATCCGGGCGTCCGCGGGGCCCCGAGCGCCGTGCGCGTCCCGCGTTCTCTGGACGCTTCACACTTCTTGACCCGAGTTGTTCTGCTTGAAATCTCTGCCCCAAGAATCGCCTTCGCTCTATCCAAGCGATTCCTCATCCTCGTCGACATGGATCGCCCTGAACAATGAGTAACTCTCAGTAAACCACCGGTTCAGGTCCGCCAATCGCGCCTGATCATTCGCAAACGGATAGGTGGCCGCCGTCGGCGGAACCCACGACCGCGTGATCGGGCATCGCACCGGATCTCGCTCCACAAACGCCGCATACGCCGTCCGATCTTGCCACGACTCCGGCACGCTCATCGTAATCGCGCGCGACGATGGCGAAGCATGAGCAATGGTGATCGTTAGGCATCGCTCCGCCGCGGGCAGCGCCGCGTCGATCCGATCCGGCCATTCAACCAGAATGACCACGCGAGGATCGCTCGTGTAGCGATCCCACCCCAGCGCTTCGAGGTCCTCGTGCGAGTGCAGCCGGTAGGCGTCCACATGCACCAGCTTCGCCCGTGCCCCGACATACTCGTTGATAATCACAAACGTCGGGCTGTTCACGAGGCCCGCGTCGCAGCCCGTAGCCGCCGCGATCCCTCGCA
>JBGAMO010000174.1:0-10131 GCA_044222845.1 Phycisphaerales bacterium | reverse complement strand
AACCCAGGTTGCTCACGCGATCGGTCGTGAAGTGGATGCTGTCGCCCTCCGCCGCCGTCGCCCGCATCGTCGGCTCGTTCCCCGCGGCGCAGTAGTGCGTCACCACCAGGCTCGGGCCGTCCATGTGATAGACGTTCGTCATCTCGTGCGGCGAACCGGGGAACATGATCTCACGCACCGCCGACCCCGCGGCCATGGTCTTGAACACCAGCGTGGACTTCTGGCCCTTGTCGTCCGTCATCTCCCACGTGCCCTCCAGCCCCTTCACGCGGTCCAGAAGCGCAGCCTGTTGGGCGGCGGTCGGCTTGCCCGAGAGTTTCAGGGTGCCTTTGGAAGAGTCGGCGTTGCAGCCGGCCAGCGCGAGCAGACAGGCGAGGGAAAGGACGGTGGTTTTCATGAGTACTCCAGAAATTGGGACGACCACCCCGGTCGATGACGGCCGAAGGATACCCCCGAGTCGAGCGTCGGAGCACAACCGCTCGCGCCCCGAGCATCTCCCGCTCCTGCGGGCGTACCATCCGCGCATGTCCAGCGCACTCGTCATTCTGTGCCCCGGTCAGGGCGCGCAGGTCGTCGGCATGGGTAAGGCGTGGCACGATGCCTCGGCCGAGGCTCGCGCTATGTTTGAACGCGCGGACGCCGTGTTGGGAAACCGTTTGGGGGCCCCGCTCACCAAGCTCTGCTTCGAGGGGCCTGTCGAGCGGCTCAACCAGACCGATGTGTCCCAGCCCGCGCTCTACGTCGCCGCGATCGCGAGTTGGCAGGGCTACCTCGCCAAACTCGGCATGGGCAAGAACGACGAGAACATCTCAGCCGCCGCGGGTTTGTCGCTGGGCGAGTACACCGCACTCCACATCGGCGGGGCGTTCACCTTTGAAGATGGTCTGGAGATCGTGACCCTCCGCGGCCGCGCCATGCAGGACGCCGCCGACAGCCCCCAGGCCCGCGAGGGCGGCGGCGGAGCCATGCTCGCGCTCATCGGCGCCACCGATGAACAGGCCGAAGACATCTGCAACAAGGCCCGCGCCGGCCAGGTGCTGGTGTGCGCCAACTTCAACGCCCCGGGGCAGATCGTCCTCTCGGGCCACAAGCAGGCCTGCGAACGGGCCGCGGGAGTCGCTGCGGAGTTGGGTCTGCGTTCCACCATACTCGCGGTGGCCGGCGCGTTTCACTCTCCCCTGATGGCCGCCGCGGCAGAGCGCCTCGAGGCGGGTCTGGCCAAGACGACAATCCAGCCGCCTCGCTGCCGCGTCTTTGCCAACGTGACCGCCCGTCCGCACGAAGCGGACGCCGCTTCGATCCGTCGGCGGCTGGTGGAGCAGCTCACCAACCCGGTGCGTTGGTCACAGACTTGTCAATACCTCGGAACAAACGCGCCGCAGGGCGTCAAAGAAGAGTACTTGGAACTGGCCCCGGGCAAGACGTTGGCCGGGCTGATGCGTCGGATCGATAAGAACATCAAGGTGGCTTCGAATGATGCTCCGTAACTCGCGACTCCGGTCTGGTCTTGGTCTCGCCGCCGCGGCGGGCGTTTCGCTCTCCTCATCGCTGGCGTTCCTCGCCGTGGTGGGGTTGGCCGCGCCCGTCATGGTGGGCTGCAAGAAGAAGGCGCCCCCGCCGCCTCCGCCGCCCCCGCCCCCGCCGCCGCCGAAGACCCCCGACCCCATCGAAGTGGCCCCCGTGCTGCAATCGATGAAGCCCGACGCCCGCGTGCAATATCCTCAGCAGCACGCCCCGACCGACGAAACCCTCGCCAAGGCGATCATCGGCCTGGCCGACGCCATCGCCAAGGCCGACGCGGCCAAGCTCGGCGCGATGCTCACCGCCGACTCCAAAGCCGACCTTGATGCGCTGACCGGCAGCGGCGGCTGGGAAGAGGGCACCGCGAAGATCGAAACCGTCCGCGTGGTGCAGTTCAGCGACCTGACCCCGGGCGGTCCCGGCGGCGGACCCGGCGGCAGCGGTCAATGCACCTCGGCTTCTTTCCAGATTGCGGTGCAGGAGCCAGGCGAGGCGTATCTCCTCGGCTGGACCGCCATCCGCAACGGCGACAAGTGGGTCTTCACCGGCGCCAACGCCCCCAGCACCACCAAGACCCGCGCCAGTGAGTTCGATGGCGGTGGCGGCGACTCCGTCGCCTCGGCGGCACCCGCTGCCGCGGCGAGCGCTTCTTCGAACCCGGCCGACAAGATGCTTGTGACCGCCTACCTCGCGATGGAGTTGACCAAGCGGATCTCCAACGCCGCGGGACTCCCGTACGACGCCAACGCCGCGAAGCAGCAGGCCGCGTCGATGGGCGTTGACGCCGGCCAGTTGGACGCCGCGCTGGCCCAGGGCAAGGAACTCTCCCGCAAGGGCGTCTTCCCGGAGCCCGGGTTCCTGGTGATGGTGTACACCCAGGGCAAGACCCTTTCAGCCGGCAAGGTGACCGACGACCAGATCATTCAGTTCATCTCGAACATCATCGCGATGCCCGAGAAGATGCTCCGCGACGCGCTCTCCGCCGCGGGTGCGATTGGCGGCGGCGCCGGCAACGGCGGGCCTCGCAACGGTGGAGGCGGCAAGGGCGGCGGCGGCTGATGTGACCGACCAACATTGAAAGGCGTCAGGACCGGGAGGCCCCGGCCAGGGTCCTGCCTTTCCATCCCCGCCGGCCGGTGACGTGCAGCACCAGGCTCCACCACTGGATCGCCGTCATCAGCGCGATCGATACCGGATGCGCCAGCGCGATCCACACCGGGTGCTTGAGGCGCACGCTGATCAGCACGCGCTGCACCACCGCGAGGAACATCGCCACGCCCGCCGCGAGCCGCGTCGCGATCGATGATTCGATCACCCCGGCGAACATCAGCGGCAGCGCGATCCACGGCAGCACGTGCGCGACGGCGTGCACCACCGTGATGAACACCAGCAGGCCCACCGAGCCCAGCCCCTCGTACGCGTTCTTGGCAAAGCCCCGCCATGACTGCGCGAACCCCGAGTACATCCGGCACGAGCAGATCGGCGTGCCATCGATGAGGTCCGAGTGCAGGCCCGCCCGACGCACGGCCCGGGGCAGCTTGATCCCGTCGTGCATGGAATCCTTGAACGCTTCGTGCCCGCCCGAGGCCGCGTACGCGGCGCGCGAGATGAACAGGAACTGCCCGCACCCCGCGCTCGCCGCGGCGTCGTTGGTGCGGCGCATCCGCGGGAAGGGCAGATACGTCAGCAGCACGAAGAAGATCATCGGCACGATCAGCGCCTCGCCGATGGTGCCCACGATCTGCCGTGGGAACGCGGAGATGAGCCCCGCCCCGCGGGCCCGGGCCCCATCGAGCGCGGCCGAGAGCGCGCCGGGCGCGAAACGAACGTCCGCGTCGGTAAAGAGCATCCACTCGCCCGCCGCCGCGTGGGCCATGCGGTGGCACGCGTGCTGTTTGCCGTTCCAGCCTTCCGGCAACGGCGCCGTCTGCACCCGCTTCACGCGTTGATCGGCGCGCAGGAGGCCGCTGAGGATTCTGGGCGTGGAGTCGGTGCTTTGATCGTCGTACACCAGCACCTCAAGCGGTGCGTGGGTGGAGGCCAGGATGGAACGCACGCACTCCTCCAGGTTGCGTTCTTCGTTGCGCGCCGGGATGCACACGGAGATGAGCGGCGCCGGCCCGCCAGCAACCACCATTCCGGCAGACCGCCGCAGCACGGCGAGATTGATCACCGTCATCACCAGGCCGAAGGCGGCGATGAACGCCGCGGCCCAAAGGAACGCGGTGAGTATCACGCCGCGGCCCTCGCTTTGGGGGTGGGGCCGCCGCCCGCCACGCGTGCAGAATCGATCGCGGCGGAACGGCCGCGGACCCGCAGCCACGCGTCGTACACCGGGTTGATCGTGCTGCCGCCGCCCAACAGCGTCGTGAACGCGGCGGGATCGCGGGCGATCACGAGCCGCGCCAGTGCCGCCGCGTTGTCCATCATCGCTTGCGTGAGCGCCCGGTGGCAGTGGGGCGTCGAACGGTCGGCGGGCATCGGCGCCGGGGCGCAGCGGATGAACACCTCGGGCCGCTTGTCGAGCCAGAAGGCGTACTCAATGGCGACGACCACGGCGCGGCACCGCGGGAAGCGGGCAGCGATCGCCGCGGCTCCCGGACGCAGCTCGATGGGCCCGCGCGGGTCGGCGAAGCGGCCCTGCGGCGTGATCCACAGCGCGGCCCCCGGGTTGGAATCGAACTGCGCACCCAGGTATGCCTCCATCGCGCCCTTGCTGGATGCGTGATCGGGATCCACCCCGAACAGCCCGACCTTGCGGAAGAACGCGAACTTGCTGAGCTGGTCCGTGTCCATCGGCGCATAGCCGCGGCGGTGGGGGAGATACGCGTGATGCAGGAACAGTCCGACAAGCGGGTCCCACCAGGAGGCGTGGTTCATCGCGATCAAGGACGGCGCCGGGCTTTCATCGCCGCCAAGGCATTGCTCAGTCCCCGAGGCGATCCGCACGGCGAAGAAGTTCTTGCGCAGCAGTCGGCGCACGTACCACAGGAAGACCGCGGTGAAGCGGTCGTTGTGTCGCGCGGGGATGATCGCCGTGGATTCCATCTGGCGTGGTAAGGTTCGTTCGCCTCAGGATTTCCGATTCGCCAACAGGAGCGTGATCGAGCCGCTTACACCTCGACCCCTTGCCCCAGTTCCAGAACTTCCGGCGATCCCACGCCCAGGTCCGCCGCCGCGGCGCGGGCCGCCGTTACGCCGCTCATCAGCACCATCGGCACCCCCGGTCCCGGGTTGGCCGATCCGCCCGCCAGGTACAGGTTGGGGCACACGCGGCTGCGGTTGCGCGGCTTGAACCCGCCCTTGAGCTTGCCGTGGCTCGCCAGCCCGTAGATCGCGCCCCCCTCGGCGTTGTACATGCGCTCGATCCCCGCGGGCGAGAGGAACCGATCGACCACGATGTGCCGGTCGATATCCTGCATGCCGAACTTGCGGAGTTTGTTCATGATTACCGGTTTGTACTGCTCCAGCAGCCCGCCCTTGCCCTCCCAATCCTGACCCGGCCGCACGTACGCCGTGTGCACCAGCACGTACAGCGCTTCGCCGCCCGCCGGCGCCTGCGTCGGGTCGGTGCGGGAGGGAACGGCAAGGTACAGCGTCGGATCCCGCGCCGGGATGCCCTTCTTGTAGATGTCGCCGAACTCCTCGTGCGAATCCCTGGAGAACAGGAAGTTGTGGTGCGCCAGGTGCTCGTACTGCCTCGAGAGGCCCAGGTAGAGCACCACGCCGCTGCACGCGGGCGTGTACTTGGACGCGATGGACTCGCGCTCGGCCAGCCCCGCCGGCGTGCCCAGCAGGTCCCGGTTGGTGCGCTGCACATCGCAGTTGGAGACCACCGCATCGCCCAGCAGCACGCGCCCGTCGTCGAGTTCCAAGCCCGTCGCCTTGCCGTTCTCGATTCTGATCTTCCTGACGCCCGCGCCCGTGATCACCTCAACGCCCGTCTCGCGAGCGATCTTCGCCAGCGTCTGGGCCACGCAGCGCGTGCCCCCGCTCTTGCCGTCGGGCGCCATGGAGTACCAGCAGCCGTGGTCCACCTGCGCCGCGGCGATGAGCGACAGGATCGCCGGCGCCAGGAACGGGCTGCTCCCGACGTACTGCAGGAAGTGCTCGCACATCTGCCGCACGTGCGGCTCGGCGATGCTCCTGTGCACCGTCGCGCCCACCGTGCTGTGCATCCGCATCGCCAGCGCATCGGCCATCACGCCCGCGTCCTTGGGCGGCTTCTTCATCATGTCCAACACCCCGCCCAGGTCGCGGTAGTAGAACACCTTCTCCGACAGCCGCATCATCCGGCGCGAGAACGCGATGAACTCCTTGTACCCCGCCCCCGGCCGCTGGCCGGGGAACTGCGCGTCGAGTTTCGCCGCGAACTTCTCCACGTCGGCGATCAGATCGATCACCACCCCGTCCTCGTAGTGGCAGCGCCACTGCGGGGAGAGGTTTATCAGGTTGATGTACTCCTCCACGCGCCGGCCCGAGCGGCGGATGATCCCCCGCAGCACCTGCGGCAGGGTCAGGATCGTCGGCCCCATGTCGAACGTGAAGCCCCTCTCGGAAAGAACGTTCATCTTGCCTCCCAGATGATCGTTCTTTTCAACCAGGGTGACGCGACAACCGAGCGTTCGCAGTTCGCACGCCGCGGCGAGCCCGGCGAGGCCGCCGCCGACGATCAGGACTTTGGGGGAAGTTGGGGCCATGGTGAGGAGAGGATCGTAACAGGGCCCGGCGGTGGATTCGTTTCCGGCCCAATTCTCCCACCGCGGCCCGCCACTATCCTCGTTCCCGTGCGCACCACCTGCATCCGATGCGGCTACGACCTCGCGGGCCTGACCGCCGAGTCGATGTGCCCGGAATGCGGTTGCGAGGTCCGCCGGAGCCTCGAATCCCGCCAGTGGCTCCGCGCCGCCGATCCCGTTTGGCTGCGGGGCGTCTGCCGTGGGCTCACCGTGATGCACGTCTGCCTGCGCGTACTGGTGTGGGCTCTGTTCGCGATGGGGACGAGTTTCGTCCTCTTCGGCGTGCTGTACGCCGCGGGTGTCGCCGCCGCCAACGGCTTCTGGTCCGCGCT
Source organism: Phycisphaerales bacterium (assembly GCA_044222845.1). Lineage (GTDB taxonomy): Bacteria > Planctomycetota > Phycisphaerae > Phycisphaerales > UBA1924 > UBA2402. The sequence continues at coordinate 3,539 of JBGAMO010000174.1, read as the reverse complement.
CGGCAAGATCCTGACCGGCACCGTGGTGTACGTAATCCTCCCCGCCTGGGGCCTGGCGTTCAGCGTCGGCATGTGGTGGACGAGTGAGGCCGCCCAACCGCCGTACGGCCCCACGCGTGCATGGAGGACCGTCGCCCGCGTCTCGTGCCTCGCGATGAGCGAGGTGCTCGCGCTCGCCTCGTACCGCGCCGCCATGAGCTTCCCCATCACGCGCCTCGCGGGGGGCGTCCTCATCGCCCTGACCCAGGCGGCGATCCTGGGCCTGTTCTTTTCCTACGTGGAAATTCTCGGCGCGCACGCGGCCCGGACGCTCGCGATGAACTCCACCCTGGAACGCACCATCTCCAAAGCGCGGCAGAATCTCCTGGGTGTGTGCATACTCATGGTGATGTCCTGGATGTGGCTCTTCAAGTCATTCCCGACGGCAGCGGCCGCGGAGATTCTGTGGCTCATCCTCGCCGGGGTCTTCCTCTTCCCCATGCTCTTCCTCTACCCGATGGCCCGCGATGTGCGGGCCGCCGTTGAAGACGAGCTCAAGGCACAGCGCGTTGCTTTCGGGCCCGGCGGCGAATCGATCTCACCCTGAATGACGCGCCGAAGCGGTGCCCGGAGTTCGGAAGCCTCGCACGCCTTTCGCGCCGGAACGCCCACTACCGCGGCAGTTCCACCGTCATGGTCGTCCCTTCCTTCCACACGCTCTCGACGCCGATGGCGCCACCCAGCGCCTTGACGGCGTGCTTGACGATCGCCAAACCCAGCCCGGTGCCGCGGGGAGATTTGGCCGCCACGCCCGCGCGGGCCGCGTCAACCTGGTAGAAGCGCTCGAAGACCCGCTGCTGATGGCCGATGGGGATGCCGATCCCGCGGTCGATCACGCGCAGGCGGATCAGCGGTCGTTCCCCCGCCACGGCCTGCGCCGCCACGCGGATGGTGCTGCCCTCGTACGCGAACTTCGCCGCGTTGTCGATGAGATTCCTCAGGATCAGTTGCAGCAGCGTGGGGTCCGTACGGATCGTCGCCGCCTCGGGAGCGATCTCGAACGTGAGCGTCAGTCGCCGCTCGGTGAGGACCCGGTCGAACGTGGCCCGCAGCCCCGACGCGAGGTCGGCCACGCTGGTCTCTTGCGGGTTCACCGTTGCTTCCGGGCTCTCGAGCCGCGAGAGGTCGAGCAGGTCCGCGACCAACTGTTCGAGGCGTGAGACGTTGTCGAGCGTCATCGTCGCCAGGCGCCCGCGCATCGCCGCGTCGTCCCAGGCGCCGTCCGCCAGAGTCTCCATCGCCGCGCGGATCGAGGCCAGCGGCGTCCGCAGTTCGTGGCTGGCGTTGGCGACGAAATCGGTCTTGAGTTGCGAGGCCAGCGCCAGTTCGGTCACGTCGCGCAGCGTGAGCAACGCGCCCCCCGACGGCCCCAGCGGCTGCGCCTGCACCTGGTAGATCCGCTGCGCCCCGCCCCTCGCCAGCCGCACCTGCCCGTCGGCGGGCGAGCCCCCCAGCGCTGAACGCAGCCACGCCAGCAGATCCGCGCGGGTGAACAGCTCCTCGGCGTGCCGCCCCACCAACGGGTCACGCCCCAGCAGCGCGGACGCATCGGTGTTGGCCAGCGTCACCATCCCGCGCGAGTCGGTCACCAGCATCGCACCCGACGCGGCGTCGAACGCCGCTCGTCGGTTCGCCAACTCTGCCGAGAGCAACCGCCGGGCTTCCAAGACGGTCGCCGCCGCGCCGTCGAGTTCCGCCAAAGCGTCGCCCTGACCCCGCGAGGAGTCGAGCCGCCGGGCGCACGAAAGCACTGCCTTCAACTCCGCCCGCCGACGCCGGGACAGGTAGAGGCAGAGCCCACCCAGAACCAGGACCATGGCGCCCAAGGAAAATGTGAGCAGGGAAGCCCCCGAACCAGCGGCGGGCGGGAGAGGTGACTGACAAAGGAAGGATGGATCTGTGATGGCCACGGCGTACCGCCCCGGTCGCCCGCCGCGGCAGGGGGACAGGAGCATAAAGAAAGATACGGTCTACGGCGTGCCCGAGGATTCGTCGTCGCGTGCGTCTTCGGGCGTGGCCCGGTAGCCCACGCCGCGGACTGTTTTGATGATGCCCGCGCACTCCCCGAGTTTCTTGCGGATGGCGGTCATGTGCACGTCGATCGTCCGCTCTGTCACCGTGACGCCCGCGCCCATGGCCCGTGCCATGAGCATCTGGCGGTTGAGCACCTTGCCCCCGGCCTGCACCAGCGACGCCAGCAGCCGGAACTCGGTCAGCGTGAGCTTGATCGGTTCGTTGTGCACCGTCACCTCGTGGGTCTCCAGGCTGATCCGCAGCCCCCCCATAGAGAGGGACCCGCCCGGCTGAGCGGCCCGTTCGCTGCGGCGGAGCACCGCCTCGATCCGGGCCAGGAGCACCTTCATCGAGAACGGCTTGGGGATGTAGTCGTCCGCCCCGACGGTGAGCCCCACGATCTGATCCACCTCCTCGCCCTTGGCAGTGAGCATGATGATCGGAACGTTGGCCGTCTGCGGGTTGCTCCGAACTCGGGAGGCCACCTCCGTGCCCGACAGTTCCGGGAGCATGACATCCAGAAGGATCAGGTCCGGAACACGGCCGCCGATCGCCTCCAGGGCGGCTCGACCGTTGAACGCCGTCGACACGTCGTACCCGGCACGCTTCAGGTTGTAGACCAGCAGTTCCGCGAGGTCGCGTTCATCGTCGACGACCAGAATCTGTTTGCTCGAGGTCATCGGGGTTTGGATGGAGGGGGAGGAGCGGGCCGACGCATGCTGAGGAGCGATCACGGAACGAATGTTAAGGCCCGCGATGAACCAGTTCGGCCGAAGACGCATTAGGATTGCGCTCAAACTGGCGGCCGCGGAGCGCGTCCGGCACGCCGACTTGGCCGCACCGTGAGCTGCTTCAAGGCTCCTCGCGGTGTCAATTTCGCCGCGAAATGGCCCAGAAACAGCCTCATTTCGCCTATTTATGATAGGTTAGTACCCGCATACTTGCCGATCATTCACCTGACACGGAACGTCCATTTTTGTCAACGAGCGGACGAGCGACTCGAATTGAGCGACTCGCAACCCTGAACGCGGGGTGTCGACGATCCTGTCGTAAATCATTGTGTGACAAAGAGTTAGCGTGTGCTCACCGCGACGCGGCCCGGGCGTGATCCCCCCTGCATGGCATCATTTTGTGCGGAAATTGTCGAGTCAGAGGGGCCTGTGCCGAAATTACACGTTACAGGTTTGCGTTTGCTAGCATTGGCGGCTACCATGCCGCCCTTCGAGTGGACTTGCGGGACGACAACGGTATTGTTGTCCCCCGAAAATCGATGTCGCGGCTCCGTTCGTGCCGTGCGTTGAGCAGATCGGTAAGTGGTTCGTCCCAGCCGGCACACCGTGCCGCAACACAAGGGGCGGACTGTTTGGTGGTTCTCCCGTTCCTCACCGGTGCCCGCGGCACAGCGCCCGAGCACCAAAGAGGAACCCGACCGCGTTGCAGGCGGCCGGGGCTGAAGGAAAAGCTCGTATCTCCGCGACCGGGTCTGT
>JBGAMO010000173.1:0-12344 GCA_044222845.1 Phycisphaerales bacterium | reverse complement strand
GTGGGGTGCCTTTGTGAAAGCGTGACAGAGGTGTGTGTCCGAGCGAGCAACACGTTCGGACGCATTGCAACGGATGTTCGATCAATCGCGTACACCAGATACGGATCGGACGTTTCATGATCATGGCCCGCTGAGATCGCGGGCAAGGCGGGCTAACGCCCGATTGAGCACACGCGGGCTTCGCGCCCGACTGCGGTGGCTGAAATCACTCTCTTCAGCCCCGCATTTGTTTGGTTCTCTTGATGCGCTCGCATCAATGGGATATCTTGAGGCTCGTCGGAGGGCTCCGGAGTATCACAGTGGCCGTCACGCCACCGCCTGAAGAAAACTCGGATCGCCAAAAACGCGAAGAGTTGCTGGTTGCTTCCAACCAACATGCGACGGCCAACACGTGTGATTTCGCCGAGATTCCATGGGTTCCCACGGTCAACTGGCTCGATCTCGCCGCCGCGTGTCTCGTGCGCGTCTGGCCCGGTTCTGCGACCATCGCGATCCTCACCGAACTCGACGCCGAGTTCCGCGTCGGCGAACTGCACGCCTGCGGTTGCGCCGGGTCTGTGCCCTTCGCGCCCCCCGCCCGCGCGGGGCTCGCCTCCGACATCCATGAATGGCGATGTAACATCGCGTGTCTGAGCGGCGGTGCATGCTTCGACGGCGGCACGCGGACGCTGCCGGCGGTGCAAACGTTTTCACCGGCGCAATGGCGCACCCAGCCGCACGCCCCGATCTGGGCAGCGCTGGGTGAGCCGTACGTGCTCGCCGCCGCGGCGTGGATTGATGAAGCCCGCCGTTCCGCCGCGCTGTTTTACGTTGCTTCACCCCGCGAACTCTCGCCGGCCGCCGCTCCGGCCGCCGTCGCCGCGCTGGGCGTCTGCGCCCGCCGCGCGTTCGGTCGCGGCCCGTTCAATCAGACCCGCTTCCTGACCGTGCGTGAGTACGCGATCATGCAGGCGGTTGTCAGGGGCCTCACCGAGAGCCAGATCGCCTCTGAGATGCAGCGCAGCCCTCACACCATCCGCGACGCCATGCGCTCGGTCTACTTGAAGCTGGGCGTGAAGTCGCGGATCGATCTGCTCCGGCGCGTTCAGACTCCGTGAAACGGACCCGCGGTTACTGCGGGTTCGGCGGCGTGGTCATTTCCGCCGCGGCGGCCTTGGCCCGCTTCGCCGTTTCCTGCGCGATCCGCCCCGCCAGCCGCTGCTCGAACTCTTCGTCGCGGACGGTGGGGACTTCGTAGGCGTAGCCCACGCCCTGGCCGGTGCGGTAGGGGTCCTGGGTCGCGCTCGTGAGGGTGATGGCGCGGCTGGGGATGCGGGCGCCGGGCTTCTGCACGCGGGTCACGGTTACCCAGACGTGGCCGACCTTGCCGCCGTCGTTGGTGTCCTCAAAGGTCACGCGGACGGAGCGGTTCTGGTCGTTGATGGCGTCCTCGAACTCCTGCGAGAGGTTGGATTGCTCCATGTCCCACGGCGTGAACAGGCCGGCGCTGTGCTTGGGCTCGGTGGTGATCACGCCCGCCTGCGAATCCACCCGCGCCAACTGGAACCGGGCCGACCGCAGCGTCTCGCGTGTCGCGTCGAACGCGGCGTCGTAACCGCCGGGGGCGACCGCGAACTGGTTGGTGTCCGCGCGGGGGCCGCACGAGGCCAGCAGCAGGAGCGGGGCGCACAGGAGGGCGGTTCTCATCGCCCCAAGCGTACACGCCGTTCAGGCGGTGCGCACCACCGGTTTGGCGTACGCCTCGGCCACCCCGAGCGTCCGCATGGAATCGTCGAGCTTGGCGTGCAGCGATTTGGCGGTCTCGTTGTTCAGGAACATCCGCTTCCACAGCGCGTAGTTGATCACCGTCCAGAGCGTGTGGGCCTTGAAGACGTAGGGCGTCTGGAGTTCGCGGAGCGTGGCCTCGCCCACCATCGGCGCGGCGAGGGGGATGAGCGGCTCAAAGATCCCGCCCCGCGAGGCCCACTTGTGCGGGTCGATGTCGAACGAGGCTTTGGGGCGGTAGACGATGTCCTTGGGCACACCCAGCGCCACCGCCGCGGCACGCGCCACGGGTTTGCTGCCGCGCAGCTTGGCCTCCCACGGAATTCGGTAGGTGAGGTCGGAGACCGCGGGGTCCTGGAAGGGGTAGGTGAAGCACATTCCCTGGGCCTCGGCGAGCCGGCCCCACAGGGCCTGGGTCTCGGCGGTTTCGCTCAGGAAGGCGAGGATCGAGACGCAATCGCGCGGGTCGCGCCCCGCGTACGGGGCCATCGTCTTGACGCGGTCGCGGACCATCAATTCGTCTGTGCACTTGAGGTGATGGCGCAGCCAGCGGCGATCGCTGAACATGGCGAAGGTGTAGATCGCGTGGCGATGGTCGGTCACGGGCGAGTTGGCGTCCCACGGGCGGTCGGCCAGGTCGGCGATCATGCCCCAGCGGTTGGTGTAGCGCGAGATCGTCCGGAGCAGCGGGGCCACGCCGGGCAGCTCGAGCACTTTCTTGCGCATCGGGTGTTGGGTGAAGGCCGTGAAGAGCCGCTGCAACCGCCCGCCGTACATGCCGTCGGCCCCTTCGCCGCAGGGCACCAGCGTGCAGCCTTGCTGCTTGAGGACGTTCTTGCAGAGCAGGTGCACCAGCACGCTCTGCAGGTGCATCACCGGGATCTCCGCGGTGGCGATCGCGTCGATCACCCCGTGCAGATAGTCCGCGACGGTGGGGATGTACACCTCGTGGGTTGTGCCCAGCGCCTTGGCGGCGGTGGTGGCGTAGCGGTATTCGGTGTCGCTCGCAGCGTCCTCGAAGGGGTACGCGGAGGAGAAGGACTTGCTCGACCCCAGCTTGTGCGCGTTCACGGCGGTGAGGATCGAGGAATCCACGCCGCCGCTGAGGATGCACCCCACGCGGTCGCCGCGTTCATCGGGGCGGAGCGTCGCGGCTTCCAGAGCGTCGCGCATGGCGTTCACGACGGCCGAATCTTCCGCGCCCCCGCTGAGCGACTGATCCTGCTGGGGCGGCATGAACCCGGGGATGCGCTCCACTTTCCAGCCGTTGGCTCCCTCGAGCGTCAGTTTCGCGGTGTCGCCCACGGCCAGTTGGAAGACATCTTCGATCAGCGTCCGGGGGGGGCAGACATGGCGGTACAGGTACAGCTCGGGCAACTGCCCGATGGTCTCGCGCATCGGCACGCCCGCCGCCATCAGGAAGCGCAAGTGGCTGGAGACGAACAGGCACCCGCCGTACCCCATGTGGTAGTACAGGCTCCGGCCGCTGTGGGCGATGCGCTCCATCGTGCCCTTGGCGAAGTTGCCCCGGGTGGTGAGCGTGACATTGACCAGCGGCATCGCCGCGGCCCCCGGGGCGCGCTCACCCACGCTGAGCGTGTCGGACGAAGCCCCGACGTAGCCGAGGAAGTGGTCGCACGAGGCATAGGCGACATAGCCGCCGGGGAGCGCGAGTGTCGCTGTTTGGCTCAGTTCGGCGGGTTTGGCCGGGATGTCGCGGGATCGAAGGACTTGGAGTAGGAACACGCTGGATACGCCCCTGTTGGATGGGTGGGCACGAACTTTCGCCCACTCGGGCCGCGCCACGGATCACACGCCGGCCCGGGAAGATCGGCGGTTTCCGCCGCGGGATTCACGGTTTTGGGGTGATGGTAGGTGGGGGAGGCCGATAAAGCCGATCGCGGTCGCTCACCGGCTGGGAGGCAGGAAAAAACCCACCGCCACGATCTGCATCGCGGCGGTGGGCTGTGGGGGGAATGCTGGTTCAGGTCCGGGGCCTGCGGCGTGGACGCTGCAGCCCGATACTCGCCATATGTATTTCATGCGGATACAGCGCGCAGATTCACCAGAATTCTGAATGTATAAGTAGATAGAAGCCGGTTAAAACCCCGGCTTTGGATCGGCATGCGGTCGGATGTGTGGATTACTTCTTCTTGGACGGCTTGGCCTTGGGGGCCTCGTGCCGTGCCGCGAACTCATCAGCGCGCTTGGCGAGGGCGAAGTCCTTCTCGGTGATGCCGCCGGCATCGTGCGTGGCGAGGGTGAGCGTCACGCGGCTGTAGCGGATGAGAATGTCGGGGTGGTGCTGGCTGGCCTCGGCGGCCAGGGCCACATCGTTCACGAACTTCATCGAGGCGATGAAGTCGCCGAACTGGTAGGTCCGCTGGATGGACTCTCCCACGAGCGACCACTCGCTCAAGCCCTTGAGGGCGTCCTCGATCTGCGGATCAGTCATCTTGGCGGGGGCCGCGGTAGTCATGGAGTGGCTCGAATGAGAAGGACAAGTGTATGACGGGCGGAAGGTGGGGTTTGGGAGCCGTGGTTGGCGGCTCCAAAGGGGTGCGTTTGAACTTTTGGCGGCGTGCGCGCGGCGCGATGGGGCGGGTTATTGGGGCGTTGCGGTGTTGGGGGTGGTGGGTGGGGGGGTGAAGGGGTTGGGAGCGCGGAGGGCGGGTGGTGGGGGCGCTCACGGCGGGGCCGGGCCCTGCCGTGCAGCCCGATGCCGGATGCTCGACACCGCGAGCGCGATGAACTTTTGGTGCGAGGCGTGCCCTGGCTGGGACGGGGTGGGAGAGGTCCAAAGGGCCTGAATTGACAGTGTTGCGTGCTTTTGGAGGAGAGTGGAGGGTGATGAACTTTTGGTGGTGGGCGTTGGGCCGCGAAGAAGAGAGTTATCGGGGTGTAGGGCGTTGCAGCGGAGGGGAGGGGGAGAAGCGGAACGGGCGGTTCCAAGCCGTGTGAGCGCGCCGGGTGTGTGCATCGGTCGTCCTGGGCGTCCGGTGACGCTCGCCGCGTGCGATGAACTTTTGGTGGGTGGTGCGCCTTGTCCGCGAGGGGTGACGACCGCGCGAAGGGTCTGAGTTCACAGAGTGTGCTGGCCTTGGAGGGGAGAGGTGCGCATGAACTTTTGGTGGGGGTGCATGCGTGCTGATTGGTTATAGGGCCTTGTCTTTCTGCCGCTCACGCGTCGGTGATGCGGCTGCATCCTGACACGTTCCGGTATGCGGTTCTCAAAGACCTGCGCGGGGTGATACGCGGCTGAACACGTTGGGTGCGGGGGATTGTGCGGAACAACGCGGATTGGGCGCGCGCGAGCGGCCTGCGGCGGGTGTTCGGCGTGGCCGGGCCGGAACATGCTTTCACCGAGCGTGGTGCTTCACCGGGGCAGGATTTTGTTTTAGCGCAGCACCCATCGGGAGGCGTTTCGAGACGAAAAAGCCTGTTTTCAAGGGGTTTTCTCTTTTAGCGCAAACCGGACTGAGCGGAACTGAGGCGAGTTCTGAGCACTCCGACCCGCCCTGAAGGCGGTGGCCGGATGTGCGGTTGCGTCCAGCCTCGGCACCCGAACGCTCAGCATGCCACGGCGTGCTGGGCCACTGCCGGTGGCATCGAAGAAACGTGTCCGCCGGGCGGTATCGGCGAAATCGTGCCGTCGAAGTCGTGGCGCTGTATGACCTCGATGCCGAGCGCGCCCACCTCCAGCGTTGCTCTGAACTGCCCCGACGGTGAACCCCGTCCCTCTTGCAGAATCTCAGCCCCTTCTCATCGAAGTCTCCGGGCAGACTTCGATGCCACTTGCCGACTTCGCCGACACCGGCTCCTACGACTGCATCATCACCAACGCCTGCGGCGCCATCACCAGCGACCCCACCCCCGTCACCATCTGCATCGCCGACTTCAACCAGGACGGCGGCGTTGACGGCGGCGACGCCGGCTCATTCTTCGACGCCTGGGAAACCGGCAACGCCGCGGCGGACATCAACCTCGACGGCGGCGTCGACGGCGCCGATGTGAGCACCTTCTTCATGCACTGGGAATCCGGCTGTTGAGCCCGCACTGAAAAGCCAAGTCAGTATCCGTGCCGGTAGAGGGGAGCGTGTCCCTTCTACCGGCAGTTCTGATTTTGAGTCACGCCGCCCCACACCCCGTGCACACCGATCGGCCGCAACGCCAGAACGCCGCGGCCCGTGAACGAGCGTGCCGGTGCCCCCGAATCATCCCGGCCCGATCGCCAATCCGGCCCCGCACAGCACGCTCCGCCCGGTAATCGTGATGATTCGACGGCCGCGAGTGCGGCTCGTGCAATGCCGCGTGACTCACGGTGGCCGATGCCGGTGCATGGACAAGGCCCCGTCACCTCCGCTCCACGCGCGAGACCAACTGCACGGTTTGAGAATTATTCCAGAAACAAAATCACGGAATTGACCAAGGGAAGCAGCCGCGGCGTGCGCCCTTAGAGAGAGTGGAAGAAGTACTTCTCGCGGTCATCCGAACTTTGTCTTGGAACGCCCGACGGATCTTGGTACCATGAAACGCGTGGGTTCTCCAAACGTCACCGACTCGATGCGGTCGACATTTCCCGAGCGTTCCGATGCCTCGGCATTACCATCGCCAGCGAGGAACATGCCGGCGCAACCGGTGGCGGTGCAATCATCTAGTAGAGCCGAACCATTTTTTCTTGGGGAAGACGTGCGATGATGCGAACGGAAAAGCGATGGATGGTGAACGAGATGATCGCCCGCGCCGCCGCGTGGACTGCCGAAACGTGCACCACCAAGGCGAATTGTGCCACCGACCACACGCCGACCCCTGAAATCGAACGCACCCAGAAGGTGGTCCTCTGCGGACTCCGCCCCGACTCCCGCCCTTACCTGAATAACGCGATCTTCAAGGAGCAGCCAATCATGCCGTACCGCACCACACTGATCGTCCGCACCGTGGTCAAAGCGGTGTCCCGCATCAAGGCCATGACATCATTCATCGCCGACTCGGTGTTCGGCCTGCGGGCGTCAGCGGTTGAACGGCCACCGAGTGCCGACAGATTCAGGAGCCCCGCACTAAGAATCGCGCCAGGCCGCGCATGCGACGGCCTCGGTGTCATCTTGGCAGCGGTCGCCTGTTGTACCTCGGGCGCCTTCGCGCAGCCTGTCGTGATCTATCCCTGCGCACAGGTACACATCGGACCCGCTGACACAACGATATTTGGCATTCCTCTGGTCACCGCCGAAATCACGGTGCATGGCAGACTCATCATCGATGGCGAACACACGATTCGATCTCTTTTCGTCAGTGGCGGATGCGAGACCTGCGGCTCGCCAGGATGTACGCCCTGTTGCACGATAGGTGTTGTGACGCACTCGCCCGGTTCGACGACCGGCCTGCAACTGACGGTATTGGAAGACGTCACGCTGGCCGCCGCATTGCCGGACAATCAGTACGCGGAAGGCCGCATCGACGTGTCGGGCCTTGGGTATCCCGGCGGACAAGGCCCGGGCGCGGGCGGGACCAACGGGAGCTATTACGAACCCGGCGGCGGCTATGGCGGCCGCGGCGCCGACTTCGGCGGGGCCAGAGGCGGAACCACCTACGGCAATTCCGCACGACGACCGACACAGGCTGGGTGGCGGCAACTCGCCCTCAACGGGAACGGCGGCGAGCGGTGGTGCGGTTCGTCTCCATCGTCGGCGGAACGCTCACGGTCGACCAGCGCGATCTTGCCGGTGGCGTGAGCAGGCCTCGACCACCAGCGGGTCGGGCAGCGATGCTCTGGATCACGCCGGGACGGTTCGCGGGTTCACCAACATCCATGCCGGCGGTGGGCTCAGTGCAGTTGGGATGGCCAAGACGGTCACGGCCGGTGGCGGACGTATCGTTGTACTACACCACGTCTTCGCGCTGCTCGGGAGCGTCACGGTATACGGAGGAGCTGGTTCATCGGCTACACAACGGCGGCGGCGCGGGACGCCGGTGCATCTCGCACCGGCCGGAGTCCTTCCACGACCATCTACGACAACGGTGGACACGCAGTCGGCCACAACGGAGATCCACGGCGCTACGAACTACCCGGAAATCTCGTCGTCGGAAGGTCAAGCGCGTCATCCATCGGCTCGCGAAGCTGGACGGCTTGCAGTGTCCAGTGCGACGATCGAGAAACGCGGCCGCATCGACGATGGTATAGGTATCCCGGCGGACAGGCCGGGCGCGGGCAAGGACCAACGGGAGCTGTACGAACCCGGCGGCGGCTATGGCGGCCGCAGCACTGACTTCAGCGGGGCCAGAGGCGGGATTACGGCTCGTTCGCAGCCGACCGACCTCGTCGGGTGGCGGCAACGCCGCCTCCAACGCTGGAACGGCGGCGCGGCGACCTGCGTTCGTCACCATCGTCGACAAGTTGTCACGGTCGATAGCACGATCGCTGCCGATGGCGCGAGCAGGCCTCGAGCCGCAGCAGCAGGTCGGGCGGCGAGGGTCTCTGGATGGCAGGACGTTCGCGAGTTCTGGCAACATCCATGCCGACGGTGGGCTCAGTGCGATTTGGCCTAGCCAAGACGGTCACGGCGGTGGCGGACGTATCGCGTTGTACTACACGTCTTCGTAACAGGAGCGTCTGCAGCCTGGAGAACTGGATATCCCGGCTACTACAACGGCGGCGGCGGCGGGCTCGGTCTCGCGCAGCCGGTCGCCCGTGTCTACGACAACGGTGGACACGGTCAGCCGCTGGCGAAGTCCACAGCACGAACTGGGTATCCTCGTCGTCGAGAAGGTCAAGCGTGGCTCGTATCCATCGCGAGCGTGGTGCTTGCAGGTGTCGATCCGGCGATGGGCGATCGGCGCGGCATCGACGTGTCGAACGCGGTATCCGGACAAGGCCGGGCGCGCGTTGCGCAGGACGGCAGGGCTCGACCCGCGAACCCGGCGGCGGCTGGCGGCCGCGGCGCTGACTTCGGCGGGGCAGAAGCAGGGCCGCGGCTCGTTCGCGCAGCCGACCATTGAGCTCGGGTGGCGGCAGCGTCGCCTCAACAGGAACGACGGTGGTGCGGTTCGTCTCATCGTCGACGGAACGCTCACGGTCGATGGCACGATCGCTGCCGATGGCGTGAGCGGGCCTCAGGCCACCAGCAGCGGGTCGGGCGGCAGTCTCTGGATCACGGCGGGACAGTTCGCGGGTTCTGGCAACATCCATGCCGACGGTGGGCTCAGTGCGATTTGGCCTAGCCAAGACGGTCACGGCGGTGGCGGACGTATCGCGTTGTACTACACCACGTCTTCATACTCCGGGAGCGTCACAGCCTACGGAGGAACTAGTTATCCCGGCTACTACAACGGCGGCGGCGCGGGCTCGGTGCATCTCGCACCGGCCGGAGTCCCTTCCACGACCATCTACGACAACGGTGGACACACGCAGTCGGCCGCAACGGAGATCCACGGCGCCACGAACTACGAGAATCTCGTCGTCAGAGGTCAAGCGTGGCTCATCCATCCATCGCAGAGCGTGGACGGCTTGCGGGTGTCAGTCTCCGGCGATGCGACGATCGAGAGCGCCGGCCGCATCGACGTGTCGGGCCTTGGGTATCCCGGCGGACAAGGCCCGGGCGCGGGCGGGACCAACGGGAGCTATTACGAACCCGGCGGCGGCTATGGCGGCCGCGGCGCCGACTTCGGCGGGGCCAGAGGCGGAACCACAGGGCCGCGGCTCGTTCGCGCAGCCGACCATTGAGCTCGGGTGGCGGCAGCGTCGCCTCAACAGGAACGACGGCGCGGGCGTGGTGCAGTTCGTCATCGTCGACAGACGCTCGGTCGATGGCACGACAACTGCCGATGGCGTGAGCGAGCCTCAGGCCACCAGCAGCGGGTCGGGCGGCAGTCTCGATCACGGCGGGACAGTTCGGTTCGGCGACATCCACTTCGACGATGGGCTCGGTGTTGGCTAGCCCACAGGGCGGTCGTGGACGGCGGACGTATCGGCGTGCCTACCGTCTTCATACTCCGGGAGCGTCCCGCAGCCTGCGGAGAACTGGGTCCTCGGCTACTGCAACGGCGGCGCGCGAGCTCGGTGCATCTCGCACCGGCCGGAGTCCCCTTCCACGACAACTCTACGACAACGGTGGACACCGCAGTCGGCGCAACGAGGATCCGGCGCGCCTGAACTTCGAGAATCTCGTCGTCGGAGATGTAGAAGCGGCGGCTCATCCATCCATGTAGGCGTCGGCACCAGGTATCGGTCTTCAACGATACGACGATCGAGCATGGCCATCGGCGTGGGCGCGGTATCCCGGCGGACCAGGGCGCCCGGGCAGGCGGAACCGGCAGGAGCTATTACCAGGAACCCGGCGGCGGCTGGCGGCCCTCGGCGCCGCCGACTTTCGGCCAGGGCCAGAACCACGGCTCGTTCACGCAGCCGACCGACACCGGGCTCGGTGGCGGCAACTCGCCCTCCAACGGGAACGGCGGCGCGGGCGGTGGTGCGGTTCGTCTCATCGTCGACGGAACGCTCACGGTCGATGGCACGATCGCTGCCGATGGCGTGAGCGGGCCTCAGGCCACCAGCAGCGGGTCGGGCGGCAGTCTCTGGATCACGGCGGGACAGTTCGCGGGTTCCGGGACCATCCACGCCAACGGCGGGCTGAGCGCATATTGGCCGGGAGAGAACGGCGACGGTGGAGGTGGGCGTATCGCGATCTATTCCTGCAGCATCACAATGCCGGCTTTCCGCATTGCAGCCGCACCGGGAAGCCACTCTCAGAATGCAGAACCGGGCACTGTTTACATTCCACCCGACTCCCTCGTCGTTCAGTCGGAACCTGACAGCATCTCCACCTGCCTCGATACCACCACCGTCACGTTCCATTTCGACGTCCCGGGCGGAACCGCGTTCCAATGGCGCCGCGCCGGAGCGTCTCTCACCGACGGACCCTCGGACACTGGGTCGTTCATTTCCGGCTCCGCCACCGACACGCTCACGATCGCCAGTGTCTCTGAGGCCGACGCCGGCGCGGCTGTCTACGACTGCATCGTCACCAACGCCTGCGGCAGCGTCACCAGCACCCCCGCCACCCTCACCATCTGCATCGGCGACTTCAACTGCGACGGCGGCATCGACGGCACCGATGTCCAGTCGTTCTTCAACGACTGGGAATCCGGCAACGCCGCGGCCGATGTCAACGCCGACGGCGGCGTCGACGGCGGAGATGTCAGCACCTTCTTTGACCATTGGGAAGCGGGGTGCTGAGCGGTGCTGAGGGCTTTGCGTGTGACGGGTTGCGCTTCGTCCGGCTTCGCCGGACTGCGCTCCACCGCGTGGCGACAGCCCGTCGCCCCTTTCGGGGTGAAGAGGTGGAGCGTTGGGGCGGTTCGTTGGGAGTGGTGATGCCGGAACGCGCCGGGCTTGTGGTTTGGGGATGTTGCCGACTTCGAGGGCTCATACCGGAAGGCACTAGCGATCAAGCATCGGGCATCAGGGGCATCGGGCATCAGGGGAAACAAACCTCTCTGGTGCCCGGGGCTCGTCGCTCCGTTGAAATTTGCCGCACGGCTCAAGGGTCGGTGTGCTGCGGTCGCGGTCACAGGTGGACTCGTGACGGTCGGAAGTCAGCGGCCATTGGCATCACGGCGCGTGACGGGACGGTGCGTTCGGGCGCGGCCGGGTTGCGCGTGGGGATGTTCACGACCGCACTTCACGGTCATTTCGTGCCGCGGTCGCCCTTCTCAAGGGCGAAGACGGTGTTCCAATCCTGCTTCATGTCAACGACCGTCCAGCCTTTGGCCACGGCCTCGTCCCAGCCTTTGTCGAGGCGGGCCAGGCCGGGTTGACGGTCGTAGGCCCACTCGCGATCGGCATCGGTGTGATGGACGTACAGGCAGAAGCGCGGCCCGGGGCCGGCGCTCGTCCACTCAAGCATCTGGAGGTCGCCATCGGAGTTGCCGAACGCGGCGATGGGGCGTCGGCCGATGTGCTCCTGGATCCCGACGGGCTTGCCGCCCTTGTCGTCGTTGAAGTTGAACTCGGGGAGCTTCACCAGAACCGGGCCGCCCTCGCGCATCTCGAACCTGGTCTTGATGCTCGAGCCGATGACCTGCTCGGGAGGGATTCCGTAGACGCGTTCCGAAAAAGTTCGCATGAACTCGATGCCGCCGCCCGAGACGATGAAGTTCTTGAATCCGTTCGCCCGCATGAAGGCGAGGAGCTCGATCATGGGCTGGTAGACCATCTCGGTGTAGGGGCGCTTGGTGGTCGGGTGCCTCGCGGCGGCGAACCAGTCGTTGACCACCTTGTCGAACTCGTCGGTGGTCAGACCGGCGTGGGTGGCCATGGCCATTTCGATGAGCGCGTGTTCGCCGCCGCCAAACGCCGCGGCGACATCACCCTTGAGAACTGAGGCGAAGGGTTCCTTTTCCTTCCACTCCGGGTGTTGCGGCGCGAGGGCCCTGATGCGGTCGATGATGTACGCCCCCTGGAACGGCAACGGCCGCTCGGCCCAGAGCGTTCCGTCGTTGTCGTACACGGCGATGCGCTGGGGGAAGGGAACGAAGTCGGGGCCGCCTTCCCTGGTGACCCTTGCCACGAAATCAAGGATCGCCTT
>JBGAMO010000172.1:0-10596 GCA_044222845.1 Phycisphaerales bacterium | reverse complement strand
CATCCACCGTCGCCGCCAGGCAACACCGTGCTGAAAACCGCCGAGCTCAACTACGACCTTCCCCACGCCGCGATCGCCACGCGTCCGGCCGAGCCACGCGATTCGGCGCGCCTCATGATCGTGTCGCGCACCGACGAGACACTGCTCGATCACGCTCGCGTCAGCGATCTGCCGGGTTTTTTCGGCCCCGGGGACGCGGCGGTCTTCAACACGACGCGCGTGCTTCCCGCCCGCTGGCAGGGAACACGCGAGGATACCGGCGGCCGCGTGGAAGGCCTGTACCTGCGGGCCGCGCATGGCGATGAGGCCGCGCCGGGTGAGCGCCGCTGGATCTCCCTCGTGCGCGTGAAGCACCCCCGCGCCGGCATGCGGGTGCTCGCCGTCCGCGAGGAGCAGGCCGCCCGCCTGACGCTGGTGGCGCCCGCCGAGTCCGAGCCGGGCGCATGGATCATGAGCGTCGAGCCCGTCGCCGAGACCGACGACGCCACCCTTTCTCGCGTCGGGTTCACCCCCCTGCCGCCGTACATCCTCGCGGCGCGAAAATCAGAGACGGAACAGGTCCCCGACGCCTACGACCGTGACCGGTACCAGACGGTCTACGCCAGCCAGCGAGGTTCCGTCGCCGCGCCCACCGCCGGCCTGCACTTCACGCCCGCGATCCTCGACCGCATCGACGCCGCGGGCGTCGCACGCCTCTCGGTGGTGCTGCACGTGGGCACGGGCACGTTCAAGCCCGTCGAGACCGAGTATGTCGAACAGCACCCGATGCACAGCGAATGGTGCTCGATGGGCGCCGCGACCGCCGACGCAATCCTTGCCGTCCGCGCCGCCGGCCGCCGCGTCTTCTGCATCGGCACCACCGCCGCCCGCACCGTCGAGACGTACGCGGCGATGCCGCCCCCCCGCCCACAGAGCATCGCGACCAACCTGCTCATCACGCCGGGGTTTCACTGGCGATGGACCGACGCGCTGCTCACCAACTTCCACCTGCCGCATTCAACGCTGCTGGCCATGTGCGCTTCGCTCTTCCCCGGCGGCATCCATCGTCTCAAGTCCCTGTATCAGTCGGCGTTGGACGCCGATTACCGGTTCTTCAGTTACGGCGACGCGATGCTGATATTGCCCTGAATATCCATCGGCGCGGGCGTGAACTCCGCCGCGTACGCTTGGATATGAAGCACGCATTGGTCATCTTTTTGGCCGCGAGCACCGCCGCGGCCGGGGTGGAGTTTCGTGTCAAGTTCAAGCCGCCCACGCCCACCGGCCCGCTCACGGGCCGCCTCGTGCTTTCGCTCGTGGGCCCCAACGCCAAGATTCTCAAGGGCACTCCGCCCAACGAAGCTCCCTTCGATGAAGATCCCCAGCCGATGTACGCGGTGGAGGTCAAGAACTTCGATCCCGCCGCGGCGCTGGTGGTGGGGGACTCGGCCGATCGCTTCGCGGGCCCCGTGCCGTCGAAGCTCCCCCCCGGCAAGTACTCGGTGCAGGCGCGTCTCATCGTGAACCGCTCGTCGAGCAACTGGCTGCACAACGCGATGAACTTGTACAGCCTGCCGCAGACCGTGGAAGTCACGGACCGCACGCTCCCGGCGGACATCCTGGTCGACAAAGTGGTCGCGCCCTACGGCTGGCCGCATGACCTGGGCCAACTGAACAACGCCGACGTCGTTGATCTGAACTCCAAGCTTCTCGAGAAGTTCCGGGGCGTGCCGGTCGCGATGCAAGCTTCGATCATCAAGCCGATCGATTACGATCCCGCACGCACATATCCCGCGGTGTACGAGGTGCCCGGGTTCGGCGGTGATCACCAGAGCTCCCTGGCGTACGCGAACGCCATCCGCATGAAGAAGCTCGATGCCGACACTCTTGAACTTCACAAAAACGCCTTCTGGGTCGTCCTGAACCCCGAGAGCCCCAACGGCCACACGCTCTTCGCCGACTCGGCCAACAACGGCCCTTGCGGCAGGATGCTCGTGGAGGAACTCATCCCCGCCATCGAGGCCAAGTACAAGATGGCCGCCACGCCCGCGGGCCGCGTGCTCCGCGGCCATTCCTCCGGCGGCTGGTCCACGCTCTGGCTCGCGCTCAACTACCCCGAGACCTTCGGTGCATCCTGGTCCACCTCGCCCGACCCGGTCGACTTCCGCCGCCTGGAACTCTGCGACATCTACGGCCAGACCAATATGTACCGCATGGTGGTCTCGGGCACGGAACCGGCCGGCGCCGACGATCCGACCAGCCGCGGCTGGAAGCCGCCGAATCCGCTCGCTTCGATCATCGCCGACGCTCACGGGTTCTGGTCGATCCCCGAGGGATCGAAGCTACCGGTGCTTGAACTGGGCTCCCTGCTCAAGGGCACCGTCTCGTCCGTGAGCGTCCGCACCGAGAGCCAGGGCGAGGACATCTTGGGCCCCAACAACACTTCCGGCCAGCAGTGGGACTCCTGGCAGGCCGTGTGGGGCCCGCGCGGCAGAGACGGCAACCCCGCCGCTCTGTATGATCCGGTCACGGGCGCGATCGACAAGTCCGTCGCTGAGCAGTATCGCAAGTACGACATCGCCGAACTGGTCCGCAACAACCCCGACAAGTACGGCAAGATCCTCCGCGAACGCGTCCGCCTGGTCGTGGGCACCCGCGACACGTTCTACCTGAACGAAGCGGTGTCGCTGCTCGCCGCCGATCTGGATCGCCTCCGCCCAGCCCGCGCCGACGACCACGGTTACATCAAGTTCGTCGACAAGGCCGATCACGGCACCGTGTTCGGTTCCCCCGAGGTCAAGGCCTTCCACAAAGAGATGCTCGCCCATTTCCGCGGCGAAAAGCTCGCCCCCTGAAACCGCGCAATGCCCCAGCCGCCCACCGTCCCGGACATTTTCAGCGCCCAGGGCCCCATCGCCGCGCTGTTGGGCGGCAGGCACGAACCGCGCCCCGAGCAGGTCCGGATGGCCGAGGAGGTCGCCCGCGCGATGCAGACCAAATCACCTGCTGGCCGAGGCGGGCACGGGCGTGGCAAGAGCTTCCGCGTACCTCATCCCCGCGATGCTGCGGTGTCTCGCGGGCGAAACCGTCGTGATTTCAACGCACACGATCGCCCAGCCGAGCAGCTCGTTTCCAAGGACATTCCGCTCTATTGACGGCGCTGGGCGTGGAGCAGCCGTCGGATGAAGATGACGCCGAAGAGTCCGACCCCGACGACTTCCCGCCGCTGGATGAGTTCGGTGAACCGGATCAGATCGCGGCCAAGCCGCTGCCCGCGATTCGTCCCGTGCTCGTCAAAGGCCGCGGCAACTACCTCAGCATCCGCCGATTGAAGCTCACCAGCGAGCGTCAGGACCGGCTGCTCCCCGACGGCCCCGCCCGCCGCTCCCTCCAGCAGATCGAGGAATGGGCCTACGCAACAGAGGATGGCACGCTCTCATCCCTGCCCACGCTGGAGCGGCCCGGCGTGTGGGACCGCGTGCGGTCCGACAGCGGCAACTGCATGGGCCGCAAGTGCCCGACGTACAAGCAGTGCTTCTATCAGCGTGCCCGGCGCAAGGCCGAGGCGGCCAACCTCCTGGTGTGCAACCACGCACTGTTCTTTGCCGATCTCGCGCTGCGGGCCCAGGAGGTCTCGATCCTGCCCAACTACCAGCACGCGGTGTTGGATGAAGCGCACAACGTGGAGGAAGTCGCCGCGGAGCACTTCGGCGCCTCGCTCACCGAGGCCCGCGTGAACTTCCTGCTCTCAACGCTGTACTCCCCCAAGGGCCAGAAGGGGTTCCTCGCCACCGTCGCGCTCCTCAGCGGCGAGCACGACAGCACCGACCGCGCCGTGTACCTGTGCGTCAAGGCCCAGGACGCTTCGCGGGCGTTCTTCGAGTCGCTCGTGGAGCACGTCAGGAACGCGCCCCCGCCGCCGGATTCCGCCCGTCGCGGCTCCTCGCAGCGAGCAGCTTCGGCGACCATCCGCGTGCGGGCGCCGGGCATTGTCCCCAACCTTCTCACGCCCGCGATGCGGGAGCTGGCCCTGCGCCTGGCGGAACTCAAAAAGACCGTCAAGGCCGAGGCGGACCAGTTCGAACTCAACAGCTACGCGCTGCGGGCCGAGGCGATCGCCGCCGATGCCGAGACGATCCTCTCCCAGCGGCTCGAGAACTACGCCTATTGGATCGAACTTTCCGGGGGCGACGACGAGTACGCCTTCCGCCAGTCAACCCAGCGCGTCGAGTTCGCGTGCGCCCCGATCGAGGTGGCCCCGATCCTGCGAGAGCGTCTGTTCCGTCAGAACTTCAGCGTGACGCTGACCAGCGCCACACTCGCCACCCGCACCGCCAGCGAAGACGAGTCACGCGAAAGCGCCGAGACCGCTTTTTCGCACGTGATGGAGCGTTTGGGGTGCGAGGGTGCCCGCACGTTCCAATCCGGCAGCCCCTTCGACTACGCCCGCCAGGTGCAGGTCTTTGCCCCGCAGGCCCCGGGGGCCCGGGCCGACGGTCGCCCCCTGTCGTACAACGCCGCGCTGGCTCACCAGATTCTCGAACACGTGCGCGAAACCCAGGGCGGCGCGTTCGTGCTCTTCACATCGTTCGCCACGCTCAACGCGGTGGCCGATGAACTGGCGGGGCCCCTGGCACAACTCGGTTACCCGCTGCTCGCGCAGGGCCGCGACGGCTCACGCACGCACATCCTCCAGCGCTTCCGCGAGGATGAGCACTCGGTGCTGCTCGGTGCGGCCTCGTTCTGGCAGGGCGTCGACGTACGCGGCCACGGCCTGCGCAACGTGATCATCACCAAGCTGCCGTTCGATCCGCCCGACCGCCCGCTCACGCAGGCGAGGCTCGAACTCATCGAATCCCGCGGCGGCAACGGATTCATGGAAGACTCACTGCCCCGCGCTGTCATCAAGTTCAAGCAAGGCTTCGGCCGCCTCATCCGCAGCCACACCGACACCGGGCGGGTGGTGGTCCTCGATCCCCGCATCCTGACGGCCCGTTACGGCAAGTTCTTCATCAAGGCCCTGCCGCCGGGCGTGAAGGTGATGACGTGAGTGGCGTGGGAATTGGGAAGCCGGATTCGGGAATCGGTATGGATCGGAAAAACGCACCAACGGAGGGCGGCGCGTGATGTGAGCGAAAAAGTGGGCGTGTGGCGGCCTATCTGCGCCGGGTGAGAGCGGCGCCGCCGGCGCTCCGGAATCCGGGTCATCTCATAGCAATCGCCGCTGGCATCCGGGCGTCACGTGTCCACCTGTCACCGCGACCGCAGCGCACCGACCCTTGAGCCGTGCGGCAAATTTTGACGAAGATACAAGCCCCGGGCGGCAGTAAGGGCTGCTTCCCCTGATGCCCGATGCCTGATTGCTGATGCCTTCCGGTATCAGTCATGCCGCAATGCCACGATCGGGTCCTGCATCGATGCCTTTCGCGCCGGGTAGAGCCCGAAGACCAGACCTGTAAGCGTCGCCACGGCGAAACTGATGCCGATGGACCACGGCGTGACGCTCGTGGGAAGCGACGCGTCGGCCGGGAAGAGCTTGCCCACGTACGGCAGCCGCGGCAGTTTCTCAACGCCCCAGTCCACCAGCAGGCTCCCGCCCACCCCGAGCGCCACGCCCAGGATCCCGCCGATCGCCGCGAGCACGCTCGTTTCGACAAGGAACTGCCACAGGATGTGCCGGCGCGTGGCTCCGATGGCCCGGCGGATGCCGATCTCCCGCGTGCGCTCCGTGACGCTCGCGAGCATGATGTTCATGATGCCGATGCCGCCCACCAGCAGCGAGATTCCCGCCACGGCGCCGAAGACAAGGTTGTACGTGAGCACGGTTTTCTTGGCGTTCTCGAGCAGTTCGTACGGCACGATCAGGCTGACGTCGGGCAGTCCCGGGTGCCGGATGGTCATGACCCGCCGCAGCAGGTACGACGCCGTCATCACGTCCTCGCGGTCCTTGACCGAGATGTAGATTTCCGACACCTGGGTTTCGTTGGCCTGCGTCGAACCGCTCTGCGTGCGGAAGACCAGGTCGCCGAACGCTTCGCGTGCCGATGTCATGGGGACGTGGCAATCCAGGTTGAGATCGCGCCCGATGAGCGCCGCGCCCGCGCCGCCTGCCAGACCGACGGGCCGCAGCACGCCCACCACCGTGAACGCGCGGCTGTCGATCCGCAGCGTTTGGCCGATGGGGTCTTCCAGCGGGAAGAACTGCTTGGCGATCTCGCTGCCGATCACGATCACCATCGCCCGCTCATCCATGTCGGACTGGGTGAGGTAGCGGCCCCGCTCCACGGAGAGGTTGGCCACGCGCATCAGGTCGGGCGTGGTGCCGTAGGCCTGGCTGGTGCGGCGCTGTGCGTTGCGGAGGATCTGGCCGCCCACTTCCTTGAGGGGCACGATCGCCTCGGCGTCCGGGAAACTGTCGCGGATGACGTCGAGGTCGCCGCGGGTGATGCCGAAGCGGCTGACGAAACTGCGCGACTGGCTGCTCTGCTGGTTCTGGCTCTCCGGCGGCTTCTGGCTCCGCACGATGATGTTGCGGGCGCCGAGCCGCTCGATCTGGGCGAGGGCCTGGCGCTTGCTGCCCTCGCCCAAGCTGCTCATGATGATCACCGCCGCGACGCCGAACACGATCCCCAGCGCCGTCAGCACGCTGCGCAGCAGACGGAGCCGGAGGTTCGAAAGGCCCAGGCGGATCGTTTCAAGGAGAAAGGTCATTGGAGTAGGGTCGGGTCTGCTGTCGGAAGGGTCTTCTCGCGGGTCGTTCGGCGCGTCGGCACGCCTCCATCGCAACGCCCGTCACCCCTCACAGGGTGAACGCGGCACGGTCCGCCGCGGACTGCGGCGGCATTATCTGTCCTTTGAAGCATGATCGCCTCGAACTACCTTCACACCTGCGTCGGAAACGAACCGATATCTGCTCGTGACAACGGATACCGTCAGGATGGTCGGCGCGTCGCCTTCCGTCCGGCGTGCCCGGAAAAATCACGGCGCCATCGCCGAGCAAGCGTAGTACCCGCGTGGAACACCCCGATTTCCCCAACCTTCCGTCCTCTACAAAGCCCGGCGTCAACGCCGCCAGGGTCGAGGTGGTCACCGAAACGCCCGAGCCCCGGGGCTGGTCCTACAGCATCCGCGTGCACCGCGAATCCGGCGTCTGCGAGCACACGGTGACCCTGGCCTGGTGCGACCACGATCACTGGTCCGGTGGCCGGCTCGCCCCCTCGCGCGTTGTGCAGGCCGCCGTCGAGTACTCGCTCTCCCACGGCGGCCCGACGCTGCCTGCCAGGTTTGACGCCGCCCGGATCCGCAGGTATCTGCCGCAGATGGACGATGATCTGCGTGCGACGCTGTGAGTCACTGGGTGCTGCTTCACGAACGCGGCGCCCGGGTGGACCGCCACGCCGCGCCCGCCATGCCCGCGAGTCTTTTGACGGGACGAGATTGATCAATTCTCCGCGGGTCTCGCCGCTCAGCCGGAGCCATCCAGCCCGGCGTACAGCCACCGGTGCAGGCGGCGGCCCAGCCACGGTGCGACGACGTACGCCACGATCGGCACCACCGCCGCTGTCAGCACGAGCACCTGCACCGGCGGCGGGGCCTGGAAGTGCGCGGCTCGCATGAGGTACGAGCCCGCGAGCACCAGCGGGTAGATCGCCGCCCAGCTCATCAGGGTGGTCTTCCACTTGGGCGGCTGCGCGGCCAACGGCGCGGCCGGAAGATTGAACCACGTCTCCAATCCCGGGTACTGATCGAACCGGTCCCATTCAACCAGTTCGGCGATCGGCGCCACGAGCTGGGCCCGCAGCCCGGAGGCGTGCCACGCTTCCAGGCGCGTTCGTCGGTCGAACTTGTAGATGAACCGATACGCGTGCCCCGGCATCTGTGGCCGTACCACGGTCGCGCCGAGGTGCCCGGGTTGTCGGATCGCCTCGCTGATCAGGCGGGACATCAATCCCTCGAAGGCGGGCTCGTGCCCGGCCTTGACGCGAATTTCGCGGATCACCGTCACCGGCGGGTCGGCTTCGTCGGAACGAAGAAAGAGAATGCTGCTGTGCGGAGGGTCGGCGGAGAATACGGAATCAGCGTTCGGCGTCATGGCATTCTCCTTTAACCGACTGTGATGTTCGCGGACGCGATGGTACCCGCCGGCTTGGGCCGCCCGGGCGGCGGCGGGCGCCGCTGACACCGCGGCCCACGCCGGACCTCGGGGGCAGCGGTGCATGACGGAGAAGCGCCGCGGCACAGCGTCCGATTCGCCGGGCGCGGCCGCCGAGCGTATTTCAATGCGAGGCCGCCCCCGGCACAACATACTCGGCGAGCGATGTCGCCGGGGCCTTGTGCACCATCGTGTAGGCGTACTCCACCCCAGCGCCGTACGCGCCGCAATGGGTCTTGGCGACGTCCATCACCGCGTCGTACGTGCCCTTGTGGGCCCAATCTCGCTGCCACTCGAGCATCGTCGAAAGGGCTGTGACCGGCTTGGCTCCCGCCTGAACGACGCGCATCATCGCGTTGTCGTGAGAGAGGGGGCTGACATCGCCGCAGCAATCCTCGACGACGAACACTTCGTACCCGTCGTAGATCGCCTGCACGGTCGGCAGGGCGACGCACGTTTCGGTCCAGAGGCCCGCGAGCACGATCTTCTTCTTCCCGGTCTTCTTGATCGCGGCGACGAAGTTGGCGTCGTCCCAGGAGTTCATCGTGGTCCGCTCGATGGGCGTCGGTTGGCCCAACGCGGCGAGCAGTTGCGGCCAGGTGTTGCCGCTGAAGCCCTTGGTTTCGACTGTGGAGAGCACCACCGGTACGCCGAAAATCCGGGCGGCTTTGGCGAGGATCAGGTTGTTGTTGATCACCGACTGGCGGTCGAAGTTGCAGACCCCAAAGAGCATCTGCGGCTGCAGGTCGATCATGGCGACCACGCAGTTGTCGGGGGTCAGAAGGCCTTTTTCACTCAGGACCGGGCGATTCGCTGGCATGGTTGCTCCTTGGGGTATGAGGTTGGACACACTACTGAGCGGGACGGGCGGACATCGCGGCCACGGTGCAGCTGCCCAGGAATGAGGCGAAAGACACGCCGTCAGCGCATGCCCAGAGGTTCCATCGAGGGCTCGGAGAACGGAATACGGGGCTCGGAACCGTCGCCCTCGGGACCACCACCGCGATGGATGGGCGGGAAGTCCATACCGCCAGGCGGCCACTGACGGACCCGGCGATTCGCAAGCAGGTCCTCGCGGTTGCACGCGGGCGTGCGTGCAACGGGCACTGATGAAGCCGCTCGGCCTCCATCGGTTGATCGCGCAGCGAGGGGGGCCTCGGGCGCCGCGGCATTGCAATTTGTGTGCGGATGGCGCACAAGCCGCTCGCCCGAGGCTTTCTCAATCGTCATCGCCGGTCCTTTGCAGTTTCTCCCCTTCCATTCGAGGCTCGTTTCGGGGCCACCGCAGATCGGAGCACCTCTATGCCGGAGTTATCAGTTGGACAGAAACGAGTCGCCGCGAGTCTCATCCGTGAGCCCGCGATGCCCCGCACCACTCGCGCCGCGGCGTTGATGATGGTGCTGGGTGAGGCAAGAACGCTCCCGGAGTTCCAGGTTCTCGCGCAGAGCGTGGGAATGGCCGATCAGTACCATGAACTCAGGGCGGTTTTTGGCCAGATTGCGAGCCAAAGCTCCACGACTCAGCGGTGGGGGCCGGCAGACACTGCCGTAGCCGAACTTCTGCGGGTCATCGATCAGAGGCGGCGCAACGCCAGGGTCTGGCTCATTCACGGGGGCGCGTCGGAGGATTGGATCAGGTTTCAGATGTTTATCGAGCGAGACCTGGGGCATCCGTGCACCGAGTTCAGTGATCCCCACGCGCCCAGGATCGAGGTATCCAGCCGGGTGCGAGAGATGCTCCAGGGCAGCGAACTGGCGGTGGCCGTCATGTCTGGGGAGGAGCGGCTGCCCGATGGCCGGGTTCTGCCGCGGGCCAATGTCGTCCACGAGATCGGTCTGAGCCAGGGCCTGTACGGTATCGAAAGAGTGATTATCTTGCGCGAGGAAGGGGTGGAGTGCTTCTCCAACATGAGCGGCATCGTGTACGTCCAGTTCCGTCGCGGAAACCTGGGCGCTGCATTCAACGAACTGCGACACCAGGTTGAACACCGGCTGTAACTTTGGAATGGAGGCTATTTCAATGAGCGTTGCATCAATCTTCGTCTCGCATATGACACCCCGGCACAACGAGGAGGCCGATTTCGCCGTCAGTGCGCTGGGCATGGCCGGGTCGATGGTGACGGTGGTGGGTTCGTTCAACTTCGACCGAGCGGGTGAGGCGGTGGCCGTACCCATCGGGGGCGCACGGTCGAAGCAGGCGTACGCGACGGTGTGTCAGGCGCTGGCGGACGCCGCGTGCCTGCTCGTGCTTCTTCCTCCCGCGGATGATCTGGGCGAAGCGATTTCGATCGGCCACGAGATCGGTCGGTACGAGCAGATCTGCGCCCAGAACGGGCGCGATCCGCTGGTCTTCTGCCTGCATCACCCCGATGTCGACCCTCAACTGATCGCCCGGAGTTGCCACTCTCCTCAGTTCACGCCCGTCAGCGCGAGCAACAGGCAGAATGTCACGCGCCTGATCGAAC
>JBGAMO010000171.1:0-10528 GCA_044222845.1 Phycisphaerales bacterium | reverse complement strand
CTCGAAGGTGAAGCCGGTCAGGGCGCGGGCGCCTTCCTTGATGTCGCGCTCGGTGTAGTTGCCGATGCCCAGGGAGAAGAGTTCCATGATCTCGCGGGCGAGGTTCTCGTTGGGCTTGTTCTTCTTGCTGTCGTTGTTGTCGAGGTAGGCGATCATCGCGGGGTCGCGGATGAGGCCGTGGAGGAGATCGCCGTAGTTGCCCGCCGCGTGCTTGCGGAAGAGCTGGTTCTGGGCGAACATGTGGTAGGAGTTTTCGATGGTGCGGTAGTTGGTGGCGAGCAGGCCGTGCCAGAAGAGGGTGAGCTTTTCTTCGAGGGGGCGCGGGGTCTCGATCATGCGGGTGAGCCACCACTTCTGGATGTTGGCCATTTGCTGGCGGTCGGACTGCTCGCGTTCCTGGCGCATGCGGCGGACTTCGGCGAGCTTGTTTTCGTCCTGGGCCCGCTGCGCGGCGCGGTACATCTCGCGCTCGGCGGGGGTGGGCGGGCGCATGATCTCGCGGTCGAACTTGTCGGCGGGGATGGGTTCGCCGGGGACCTTCTCGAAGTTCAGGATGTGGTCGACGGCTTTTTCGGGGCCCCAGGAGGCGAGGGTGGCGATCTGCTCGGCGGTGCCGCCGAACCCGGCGCGCCAGAGGAGGTGGCGGGCTTCTGACTCACCGAAGGCCTGCCGCTTGATGGGCACCAGGGAACTGGTGAGGCGGTCTTCGGGGGCTTCGGCGGGGGGCTCGAGCAGCATGGCTGGGTTCCTCGTGGGTTCGAAGCGCTGGGCGGTTGGGATGTAGGGGCGGAAGAAATCGCGGCGGATGTTGAATGCACGCCGCGGGCGGGTGCTTCAGGAGTAACGGAGCGGGCGTGGAATCATTGCACGTTCGGCGCGGGCGGAGGTAGGGGAAAATGCCGGGGGAGTGGATACCGGTCCAGGGGTGGGAGTACGCTTGAGCGGGTGCGGTGGTCCAACTGGTGGCGGCGGAGTAGGTCCCATGAAGCTGTTCCTCGATACTCGGACGGATCGGGTGCGCATCGTGAATCAGACGCCCCGCCTGGAAGCGGGGCTGGATGATGACGGTGAAGAGGGTCACCACGCGCCTGAAACGCTGCGGGATGTGTCGGCACCGGATCGTCTGGCGGAGTCACTTCCGGGGACGACGCGGATGCGGCATCCGAGGTTTCCGGACGCTGAGTGGCGGGATTGATTGGGGATGAGGCGTCGTGTTCACGGCGCCCAGATGCTCCCTTCGACGATTTCAACGGAGTTGCCGGCGGGGTCGCGGACGTAGATGGAGCGTCCGCCCAGGGCCCAGGTTCTGTCGAGTTCGATCTTCACCGCAAACTGGGTGAAGCGGGAAATCCACGCGTTGAGCGCGTCGGGCTCGGGGTGAGCGCGGAAGGCGATGTGACCGGGGCCGTGAGCGCCGTGGATGGGCACGCCGCGGCCGGGAGTGGAGGCCAGTTCGCGGCTGAAGATGAGGAGCACGGCGTCGCCCTCGAGCAGGCGGAACGCGGCAGAGCCGGGCGCGGGGGTGCCGATCTCCCGCAGGCCGATGACGTCGCGGTAGAACGCGGCGACGGCGGGCACATCGTCGGCGTAGAGAATTGTTTCGTATACGGAGCGAACGCTGGGCATCGCGGAGGGAGATCAGTTGGCGGGGTTCTTCACGTACCGGTCGAGCCACTCGATCATTTCCTCCAGGACGTGGCCGACGCTTTCGCGGCCCTGGTAGCCGTGAGATTCGTACGGGAGCATGACGAGGCGAGCGGTGCCGCCCTGGCCCTTGACGGCCTGGAAGAGGCGCTCGCTCTGGATGGGGAAGGTGCCGGGGTTGTTGTCGAGCTCGCCGTGGATCATGAGGAGCGGGGTCTTGATCTGGTCGGCGTAGGTGAAGGGAGAGAGTTTCATGTAGACGTCGCGGGCTTCCCAGAAGCTGCGACGCTCGGATTGAAAGCCGAAGGGCGTGAGGGTGCGGTTGTACGCGCCGCTGCGGGCGATGCCGGCGCGGAACATGCCCGGGGGAGCGTGGGCGAGGAGGTTGGCGGTCATGAATGCGCCGTAGGAGTGCCCGGCGACGGCGACGCGGGTGCCGTCGGCGACGCCCATCGCGACGGCCTTGTCGATCGCGGCGCGGGCGTTGGCGACGATCTGCTTGACGAAGGTGTCGTTCATCGTCTCGGGGTCGCCGATGACGGGCATGGATGCGTCGTCCATCACGGCGTAACCGGCGAGGAGCAGGAAGAGGTGGCTGGTGCCGCCGATCTGCGTGAAACGGTTGGTGGAACCGGCGACCTGCCCGGCGGTGGAGGCGTCTGAGACTTCGTTGGGGTAGGCCCAGATGAGAAGCGGGAGCTTGGTGCCCGCCACGTAATCGGGCGGGAGGTACATCGTGGCGGAGAGGGGTGTGCCATCGTCGCGGGTGTAGGTGATGATCTCCTTGCGGATCTTGCGGAGTTCGGGGAGGGGGTCGGTGAAGGCGGTGAGGGGGCGGGAGTCGCCCGCGGCCAAGTTGCGGAGCATCAGGTTGGGAGGCTGCTCCTTGGTTTCACGCGAGGTGATGATGACGGGCTTGGCGGCAGGGCCGGTGCTGGTGACGTCGACCACGGTTTCGTAGCAGTCGCCTTCGTTGCGCCAGAGGCGTTCTTTGGCGAGGTCGGCGAGGCTCATGCGGTCGAGGAACGGGCGGTCGCCTTCGGGCGTGGCGCCCTCGCCGCGGAGGTAAATGGAGCCGTCGGCGACCTTGACGACCGTGCGACCGTTGGGGAGTCGCTCGGAGATGGGGCTGCCGGGGTTGTTGTAACGGTCGTTGACGGAGCGGTCGAAGACCAGGCGCGGGGCGGGGGCGTTGGCGCCAAGGGTGATGAGCCAGGTGCGGGTCCAGCGGCGTTCGCGCTCGAACTCGCTGACCATGGCGCGGGATTCGGTGGAGCCGGGGGGCTGCTCGAGCCAGGACATGCCGCTGAGGCGGTGCTGGAGGCGGTGCCACTCGACGGGCTCGCCCTTGAAGGGCGCGGCGAGCATCATGAGGCGGTCGCGGTGTTCGGCCTTGTTGCGAGGGTCGCCGCCGTCGAGGGCTTCGGTCCATTCGATGGTGGCGGGCTGGGTGTCGATCCAGTCGAAGCCGCGGGGGCCTGTCTCGACGCCTTGAGTCGGGATGTTCTCGCGGAGGGGGATCTGCGCGAGCGGGTGAATCACCTTGCCTTCGGCGACGGACCAGACTTCCCAGGTTTCTGGGAAGAGGTTTTCGGGAACGGCGTAGGAGTAGGGGCGGTTGACGCGGCCGATCAGGAGGAACTCGCCGTTGGGGGAGGGGTTGGATTCGGAGAAGATCGCGGGCATGCCGATGTCGCGGCGATCGCCGGAGTCGAGATTGACGATGGCGAGTTGGGCGGTCATCACCCAGTCGAAGAGGGCTTCATCGTGGGCGCTTTGGAGCAGGTCCTGATAGGTGCGGACCGGGGCGGTGGTGCCGGTGGATTCCTGGATGTTGGGGCCGGGCGGAGTCTTGGGGGCGGCGGGCATCGGTGGGCGTCCGGTGGGGACGAAACGCACGAGCACGCTGCGCTGGTCGGGCATCCAGCGGACGGCGGGGCCGGCGGCGGCGTTCACGATGGGGCCCGTGAGTTTCCTGACCGTGGCGGAAGCGACGTCGCCCACCCAGAGTTCAACACCGTTGGAGACGGTGTTGGTGAAGACGAAGCGATTGCCGTCGGCGGACCAGGAGGGAGAGGAGAGGTTGGCGTCGGGCGGCAGAGCGATGGGGCGTTCGACGCCGTCGGCGACGTTCTTGAGCGTGAAGCCGCTGACGCGGCGGGGAGCGTGGGGGGCGTTGGTGGCGGGGTTGATGCGGCTGCCGGCGAGGCGCAGCATGGGCTCGGCGAGGTCGGCGACCGGGGGGAGGCCGATGCGGTGCAGCAGGAGCATCGAGCGGCTGGAGGGATCGAGGGAGACGCCGGGCGTCGGGGGGGTGTCGAGAACGTGCCGGATCGCGGCGGGTGGCTCTTTGTATTGGGATTGAGCGACGGAAAGGGAGGTGGACATGAGCAGGGTGCCCAGAGCGATCAGGGTGGGGGATTGCATGGGAGTGCCTTTGGAGGGCCGCGGGAATGGAGAATCACCGCAAAGTTATCAGAGGAGGGCGGGGGAATCAAAGGGAGGTTGGTCGGGCGGGGCACCGAGAGTGGAGAGAGGGGGGCTGGATAAATTCGACTGAATCGTGTCCCCCGGGGGTATTTGAATGACAAACTGGAGCGTTCGGCATCCTCACATCCCGTGTTACGGAGTTCTGCCCATGCTACGCCACAACCTCAAGACTCGATTCCTTCGTCCCGGCCGCGTCGCGTTCGCGTCGCTGGTGTACGGTCTGCCTCTGGCCGCGGGGACGCTCCTGTCGGCCTCGTACATGGTGTTCGGCGCGCTGCCGCCGGTGCCCGTTCCGGTCGAGAATCCGATCACGGAGCAGAAGCGGGTGCTGGGCAAGATCCTGTTCTGGGACGAGCAGATGTCGTCGTCGAACGTGGTGTCGTGCGGTACGTGCCACGTGCCGGGGCGCGGCGGCGCGGACGATCGGCTCGCCCGCAACCCGGGCATCGACGGGGTGATCAACACTCCCGACGACATCCAGGGCTCGCCGGGGATCATCAAGTCCGACGCGGACAACGACTATCAGCGCGACACGGTGTTCGCGCTCAACCCCCAGATCACGGGGCGTGCGGCGAACGTGAACATCAACGCGGCGTTCGCCCCCTCGCTCTTCTGGGATGGGCGTGCGACCGGACAGTTCCGCGATCCGCAGACTGGCCAGATCGCGATCGCCAACGGCGGTGCGCTGGAGAGCCAGTCTGTTGCTCCTCCGCTCAACAACGTGGAGATGGCGCACGCGGGGTACGACTGGAACGCGATTGTGACCAAACTCAACCGCGTGAACCCGCTGGACCTGGCGACGAACGTACCCGCGGACGTGGCCGCTGTGCTGGCGAGCCATCCGGATTATCCGGAACTGTTCCGGCAGGCGTTCGGCGACAGCAACGTCAGCGCTCGGCGGATCGCGTTCGCGATCGCGACGTACGAGCGGACGCTGATCGCGGATCAGACGCCGTATGACCGGTTTATTGCCGGCCAGACGAACGCGCTCACCCCGCAACAGCAGCAGGGTCTGCAGGCGATGACGGCGTCCAACTGCCGCGCGTGTCACGCGGGGGATCTTTTCACCGACCAGTCTTTCCGCAACATCGGCCTGCGGCCGGTGGCCGAGGATACCGGCCGCCAGGTGGTGACCGGGAACCCGGCCAACCGAGGGCAGTTCAAGGTGCCGACCCTGCGCAACGTCGGGCTCAAGCGCACTTTCATGCACAACGGGCAGTTCACCAGCATCCCGCAGGTGCTGGGGTTCTACGCCCGGGCCCCCGGCTCGCCCCCGCAGAACCCGGACAATCAGGATCCGATCATGCGGAACGTCAACGTGCCGCCGCAGGCGGCGCAGGTGATCGGCGACTTCCTGGCCAACGGGCTGACCGACCCGCGCGTGCGGGACCAGACGTTCCCGTTCGATCATCCGACCCTGTTCGTCAACAGGCCCGGCAATCAGATCACGATCGTGGGGGGCGGCAACTCGGGTTCGGGCGGCATCGTGCCCCGATTGATCGCGCAGGCTCCGCCGATGATCGGCAACCTGAACTTCCGCATCGGGCTCGACGGCGCGGTGACGGGCGCCTCGGCGCGGTTGGGAATTTCGTTCACGGCCCCCGTGAACGGTCGGATCACCCCGGTGCGGTTCCTGGATCCGGTCATCGCTGAGCCGGCTGCGGTCGGGGCGACGGGCGCGGGGCAGGGCATCGCTACCTCTCACTGGCCAATCCTGGACGGGGATTTCACCAACGGTCAGGTCGTGTTCGCGCAGTGGTTCGTGACCGACGCGGGCGCCGCGGGCGGCGAAGCGACCTCGCCTGTGGCGCGGATCCCCTTCTTCTGCGGCTCGTACGGCTGCCAGCCGTCGTGCCCGGCGGACACCAACCGCGACGGCGGTGTGGACGGCGACGACGTGCAGACCTTCTTCACGAACTGGGCGATGGGCGACGCGTCGGGCGATTTCAACGCCGACGGCGGCATCGACGGTGCCGATGTTCAAGTCTTCTTCAGCCTCTGGGAGCAGGGCTGCTGAACCGAATCCTGGGCGTGCGGTCTCGCGGCGGCCAGGCATTGGCCGCCGCGACGACTGACCTGTTCAAGGCGAAGTTCCACGTTCACCCGACCACGGTTGCGTATGCACCGGGCCGGGTGAATTTAATTGGCGAGCACGTGGATTATTCGGGCGGGTTCGTGCTCCCGATCGCGATCTGCCGCGGGACGGCGGCGGCGGGAACGTTGACGAAAGACGGTAAGCTTCAGGTTGTCTCGTCCGCCTTTGACGGGGAGATGTTTGAAGTGCCGATGGCGCACATCCGCCCGGGTGGGGCCACCGGATGGCGGGCGTACGTCGCCGGGGTGGTGGCGCAGTACCGCGACACACTGCCGCCGGGGGCGGGTGTGCGCATGGTGCTCAACTCCACGGTGCCGCTGGGCTCGGGGCTGAGCAGTTCGGCGGCGTTGGAGGTGACTACGGCGATGTTGCTGCGGGGGCTGATGGGGAATACCTCACGCGCGGACGGGAGCGTGGCTGTGGCGTGCCGGCGCGCGGAGCACGAGTACGCGGGGGTGCCGTGCGGAATCATGGATCAGTACATCTCGTGCATGGGGCGGGAGGGGCATGCGCTGCTCATCGATTGCCATAGCGAGCGGCATGAGTTGGTGCCGATGCCGCCGGGCGTGTCGTTCGTGGTGGCGGATTGCGGGGTGCGGCATGCGCTGGGTTCATCGGAATATCCGTTGCGGCGTGCGGCGTGCGAGCGTGCGCTGGCACGGATTGTCGCGGAGGTGGGGCCGCGGCCTTCGTTGCGGCATTGCCGCGTTGAGGACGTCGCGGCGTCGGGACTGACGGGCATGGACGCGGCGTGTGCGGAGCATGCCGTTGAGGAGTCGGCCCGCACGCGGGCGTTCGCCGCAGCGCTGAGTGCCGGTGATCTGACTGCGGCCGGGGCCTTGATGTCGGCCTCGCACGCGAGCCTGCGGGACAAGTACCGGGTCAGTTGCCCTGAGTTGGACGCGCTGGCGGCGTTCGCGGCTCGTCAGGCGGGTGTGTTCGGGGCGCGGATGACGGGCGGGGGGTTTGGTGGGTGCATCGTGGCGATGTGCGATGAGACGGCGTCTGACCAACTGGCGGGTCGGTTGCAGAGCGAGGCGGGTTCGCCTCTGGCGTTCGCGACAGGGCCGTGTGACGGCGCCGTTGTGAACTAATTATCGGAGTTCTGCGCGCTGATGTTCCCGCCGGGTCTTTCTTGTGGTCGTGAATCCGGTCGCTCGGACCGCGATCAGCGTTGATTGCCCGAGCGCATCGGACGATTGACGGCCCGGGAAAGCGGGCGCGGGAGGTACACATGTTCAGCGCGATTGTTCGGGGGTGCGTTTTTGCTTCCTTGTGTGGTTTCATGGCTTCGTCGGCCCGTGCCGGGGATGAGTATCTGATGATCCCCGACTTGAGCAACCACAGGGTTCTGCTCGTCGATCCGTTCGACGGGCACATCGTGGATTACAACTTCATCGTGAATCCGCCGGAGGAGACGCTGCTCTGGTGGCCCAAGGCTGCGGTGCAGGTGGACAACGAGATCTGGGTGTCGGAGCAGGCGTTCGGCGCCGTGCTCAGGTACACGGCGGACCTGCGGCCGCGGTTCCTGGGTTACGCGGCGTGGAATCTGGAGCGGCCGACAGGTATGTGCGCGATCGACAACAAGGTGCTGATTGCGCACAGCGCGAGGTCGGCGGCGTCGGAGGTGTTGTGCTTCACGAACGCCGGGCCGTGCGGCCTGGCGTTCCGCGCCGAGGATCCGTACGACATCATCGAGTTTGGAAACGGGCTGTTGGTGACGGACTACGCGGCCAGCCGCGTGCTGCGCTACTCCCTGGAAGGTACGGGGGGATCGGACTTTGTCGCCACGGGGGACGCGAACTTCACTCACCCGCAGCAGGTTGCCTTGTTGCAGACCGGGCCGCAAGGCCAGACGCGGCTGTGGGTCGCGGCGATCGGCGGAGCGGCGGGGTACTACGAGTTCGACATGCAGGGAAATCAGACTCGTTACCTGCCCCTGGGCAACGCGAGCGGGATGGTTCTGCTCGGAAACGGGCGGCTGCTGGTCACGGGCGGTTGGGGCATCGAGATGTTCAATCTCGAGGACGAGAGCCACACGCTGGTCGAGGACTACGAGGCGGAGTACATCAAGCCACTGAACTTGTGCCGCGTCGGGTGCCTGGCGGACGCCAACAGGGATGGCAGCGTGGACGGCGCGGATGTGGAGGCGTTCTTCCTTCGCTGGCAGTCGGGCGAATCGTGCGGGGACGTGAACAACGACGGCAGTGTCGACGGCAGCGACGTGGAGACGTTCTTTTCGCGCTGGGTGAGCGGCGGGTGCTGACAGTGTGGGGCGCTCGGGCCGTCCGACAGGGCGGCCCGGGCATTTTTCTTGAACGCGACGCAGCGCGCGGGTCATGCCCGTCCGAAGAGCTTCTCGAGTTCCTTGATGGTGAGCCGGATGCTCGTGGGGCGGCCGTGGGGGCAGTTGCTGGAGCGTTCGACTTCCTGGCGCAGCTTGACGAGTTCATCTAACTCCACGGGGCTCATGTGATCGCCGGCCTTGACGGCGGCCTTGCAGCTCATCATGTCGAGCACGTCGCGCATCGCCTGTTCGCCGCCTCGCTTGATGTCGGCGATCATGGGCGTTGATTCGGCGCGTTCCAGGAGTTCACGGGTGAACTCGATGGGATCGACGCCCCGGTCAAAGAGGAAGCTGGGGAAGGCGTTGACGCCGATGGTGGCGGGGCCGGTCTGCACCGCCGCGACACCGATGCGGGTGAGGAGCGGTTCCAGGGCCGTCAGCAGTTCGATCTGCGTGGGCGTGGCCTCCACGACGGCGGGGGCGAGCAGGTTCTGGCTCTCCAGTCCGCCGCTCATGACGCGGCGGAGCAGGTACTCGAACATCACGCGTTCGTGCAGTGCGTGCTGGTCGATGATGACGACGCCCTGGTCATCCTGCGTGACGAGGTACGAGTTGTGGACCTGCAGCACGCGGGAGGCGGGCTTGGCGTCCAACAGCGCCGGGTCGGGCGGCGTGGCCTGTTCGATGGCCTGCTTCATCGCGCTGTACTGGAAGCCGGGGGACCCGGCGCCCGCGGCCTGGGGGGACTTGAAGTACTCAACGAAGCGGTTGATCGCGGCGGGGTCATCGGGCGTCGGGGGCTGAATCTGGAGCGGCACGCCGGTGCCGGGGAGATCCGACGCAACTTCGAGCGGACCGGGCGTGAGTTGCACGCCCTGCCAGCCCGCCTTGAGCGCCGTGTAGGCGGGGGTGAGGTCGGCGCGGCGCAGTGAATCTCGCACGGCCCGCAGCACCACGGAGTGGATGAGCGAGGAATCCCGGAAGCGGACTTCCGCCTTCTGCGGATGAACGTTGACATCCACACCCGCCGCGGACATTTCGAGCATCAGCACGATGGTGGGGAAGCGGCCGGGCTCGATCAGGCCGCGGTAGGCCTCGGCGATGGCGTGCTGGATGGTGCGGTCGCGGATGGGGCGACCGTTGATGAAGATGTACTGGTGCTTGTTGGTGCCGCGGGCGATGGAGGGCAGGCCCGCGAGGCCCCACAGCGCCACGCCGCGGGAATCATCGAACTCGTCGGCGTGAACATCGAGGAGCTGGGTGGCGAGTTCCTTGCCGAGCAGGGAGAGGGCTCGCTCGCGGGGCGTCTGGTTGGCGGGAACATCGATGGTGGTCTTGCCGTCGGCGCAGGCGGCGAAGCCGACGCCGGGATGGGCGAGGGCGATCTGGCGGACCACATCGAGGCAGCGCTCCTGCTCGGTGCCGACGGTGCGGAGGAACTTGCGGCGAGCGGGCGTGTTGAAGAAGAGGTTGCGGACGGTGACGCTGGTGCCGATGGGTCCGGCGGTGGGGCGGGGGGTTGCGGCGGTGTCGCCTTCGACCTCGATGACAGCCGCGGCGGGGGATGCGGCGGTGCGGGAGCGGATGGAGAGGCGGGAGACGGAAGCGATGGAGGCGAGGGCTTCACCCCGGAAGCCGAGGGTCGCGATGTGGTCGAGGTCGGCGGCGAGGGCGATCTTGCTGGTGGCGTGGGGGGCGACGGCGAGTGGGAGTTCGGACTCGGGGATGCCGCCGCCATCATCGGTGACGCGGATGAGTTCGATGCCGCCCTGTTCGAGGTCGAGGGTGATGCGGGTGGCGCCCGAGTCGAGAGCGTTCTCGATGAGTTCCTTCACGACGCTGGCGGGGCGCTCGACGACTTCGCCGGCCGCGATCTGGTTGGCGACCAGCGGGGCGAGGATGCGGTGGGGTTTGGGGGCTTCGGGCGGGGGCACGGGGAAGGGTAAGGCGGTGGAGAATTGCGAGAGGGTTCCGGTGCCGATCGGCTCGATTCCGGATGGGAGCGAGGGCTC
>JBGAMO010000170.1:0-10773 GCA_044222845.1 Phycisphaerales bacterium | reverse complement strand
GCGGACTCGCTCAACCCCCGGCTATGTTCGATCAGCCCTTCGGGCTGGGGACGGATGGCGGGAGTTTGGAACTGCACATTGGGTTGTGCAATGAGTGTCCGGGGGTTTCGCTCGCGGACTCGCTCAACCCCCGGCTACGTTCGATCATCCCATCGGGCTGGGCCCACCCGATGTGGCGGGTTTCCTTGCTCCCGAATACCCTCCCGGGCACACCAAGGAGCATTTATGCCGGACTACGCCCACCCCGACGTTTTGGTTTCGACCGATTGGGTTCTTGAGAATCTGAACAATCCGAAGGTCAAGTTTGTTGAGATCGATGTCGACACCAAGCAGTATGACGTGGGCCATGTGCCCGGGGCGATCGGGTTCAACTGGCAGACGCAGTTGCAGGACCAGGTGAGCCGCGACATTATCTCTCGGGGTGATTTTGAGAAGTTGATGGGCAGCGCGGGGATCACGCCGCAGCACACGGTGGTGGTGTACGGGGACAACAACAACTGGTTCGCGGCGTACGGGTTCTGGCTGATGAAGTACTACGGGCACGCGGATGTGCGGATGATGAACGGTGGGCGTTCGAAGTGGCTCAACGAGGCGAACAAGCCGCTCTCGCCGGATAAGCCGGTGGTGGCCGCGGCGACGTATGCGGTGGGGCAGGTGCATCCGGAACTGCGGGCCCGCGTGCCCGAGGTGCTGGAGGTGGCCACGGGCAAGACCAAGAACCTGGTGGATGTCCGCTCGCCCGATGAGTTCACGGGCAAGGTGATCGCGCCCCCGGGGATGAGCGAGACGGCCCAGCGGGCCGGGCACGTTCCGGGCGCCAAGAGCATCCCGTGGTCCAAGACCGTCAACCAGGACGGGACCTTCAAGACGGCCGATGAACTGCACACGCTGTACTTCGCGGAGGCGGGCCTCTCCGAGGCCAAGCCGACGATCTGCTACTGCCGCATCGGCGAGCGGTCCAGCCATTCGTGGTTCGTGCTCAAGTATCTGCTGGGCCAGAAGGACTGCAAGAACTACGACGGCTCGTGGACGGAGTATGGCAACCTTGTGGGTGTGCCGATTGAGAAGAATGTGTGAGGCAGAAGGCATCGGGCATCAGGCATTAGGCATCAGGCAGAGGGCAGAAGGCGTCGGGCATCGGGCATCGGGCAGCGGGCTTGAGGCCCGGTTTGTTTGGCTTGGCTTGGCGGTGTTCGTTTTGTCTGTGTCGGCCGGGTCGGATTGGCGGCGGGGGGGTGGTCTTGTCTCGTACTATCGCTTCACATGAGCTCTACCTTCGGCAGCGGTTCTTCGACACTCAACGTCCTACTCATCGGCGGAGGCGGGCGCGAACACGCGCTGGCGAGCAAGATCGCGGCCTCGCCGCGGCTGGGTGATTTCTACGCGACGCACACGGACAACCCGGGGATTGCGTCGCTGTGCAAGCCTGTGGATGTGCCGGTGAATATCCGGGAGATCTACCGCCTCAAGCAGTTCATCCAGAAGAAGGACATCGGCCTGGTGGTGATCGGGCCGGAGGACCCGCTCGCGGAGGGGTACACGGACAAGCTGGCGGATGAACAGACGCTGGTGTTCGGGCCGACGCGGGAGGCGGCGCAGTTGGAGTCGGACAAGGCGTTCGCGAAGCAGATCATGCGTGCCGCGGGGGTGCCGACGGCGGACTCGCGGACGTTCACGGATCCGGAGGCGGCGCTGGAGTACCTGCGGTCGCGGGAGACAGCGCAGGTGGTGAAGGCGTCTGGGCTGGCCAAGGGCAAGGGGGTGATCGTGCCCGCGAACCTTGCGGAGGCGGAGAAGGCGATCGAGCGGATGATGGTGAAGCTGGAGTTCGGCGATGCGGGGCGCAAGGTGATCATCGAGGAGCGTTTGGCCGGGCCCGAGGTGTCGGTGCTGGCGATCGTGGACGGCAAGAGCATTTTGGTGCTGCCGCCGTGCCAGGATCACAAGCGGCTGAAGGACGGCGACGCGGGGCCGAACACCGGGGGCATGGGGGCTTTCTGCCCGGCGAACACGGTGTCGGAGACGGTGATGGCGCTGATCGAGCGGCAGGTGCTGGTGCCCACGGTGGACGCGATGCGGCGCGAGGGGATCGAGTTCCGCGGCGTGCTGTACGCGGGGTTGATGCTGACGCACGCGGGTCCGCGCGTGCTGGAGTTCAACACGCGGTTCGGCGATCCGGAGTGTCAGCCGTTGATGGCGCGGCTCAAGAGCGACCTGGTTGATCTGCTGGTGGCGGCGTGCACGGGGCGGATCGACGAGGTGGATATTCAGTGGGATCCGCGTGCCGCGTGCTGCATTGTGCTGGCGAGCGACGGCTACCCGGAGAAGCCCAAGACGGGCGTGCCGATCTACGGGTTGGAGGAGGCGGCGGAGGTGCCGGATGTGTCGGTGTTCCATGCGGGGACGAAGCGCGGGCAGGACGGCGGGGTGGTGACGTCGGGGGGGCGGGTGCTTTCGGTGACGGCGCTGGGGGACACGATGGCGGCGGCGCGGGCGCGGGCGTACGAGGCGTGCGAGAAGATCGTGTTCACGGGGAAGACGATGCGGACGGATATCGCGGCGGGGGTGTGAGAGAGTCGGGAGCATGCTCAGAATCGCGGGGATGCGGCTGCGAACGGCTATGATGGCCCGAAGGTCTGTTGCTACACATGCCGTTGTTCGTTTGCTTATCACTGAGCGAACGCGGCCCGGGCCCTGTTGAGCCCGCCGACGGACCGCGAGACTCTGCCTGGAGCCCCGACGATGGTGGGTAGCGAGGGTGATACTCGAACGCGGGCCGAAGAGCACACACAGACGCACGAGTTGTTGCACAGGGTCCTCAAGGCTGTGGAGAAGGACAACCGGCGCGGGTGGCTGGAGTTGGCGGTGGCGATCATTCTGTCGCTGGCGACGCTGACGTCGACGTGGTGCGGGTATCAGGCGCGGCAGTGGGGGGGCGTGGCGGGGACGAGCCAGGTAGCGGCGGATACCGCGGAACGACAGGCCGCGGAGTTCACGATTTTGGCGTTGCAACTGCGGACGCAGGACGGGCTGGTGCTGCTGGAGTACTGGCGTGCGATGCGTGAGGAGGACATGAAGACGGCGGAGACGATCAAGGCGCACATGCGGCCGAATCTGAAGGCGGCGGTTGATGCGACCATCGCGGCGGGGATTCTGACGAATCCGGGGGTGGTTGGTCCGCTGCAGCGGCCGGAGTACACGCTTCCGGAGGAGACCAGGGCGATGGCGGAGCGGGAGAAGGCGGGGCAGATGCGGGCGAAGGCCGCGGCGGCGGGCGATCGGGCGAACCAGCACGTGCTGCTGACGCTGATGTTCGCGTCGGTGCTGTTTTTCGGGGGGATATCGAGTACGTTCACTGAACGGCGGGTCCGCATCGGGCTCGCCGTGGTTGCGTTGGTGTTGTTCGCGTTTACCGCGGTCCGGTTGCTCAGTCTTCCGCCGTATCAGGGCGGGTGAGCGATCACTTTACGGAGATTCTACATGCTCGTCATACCCGTCCGTGCCACCGCCCTTTCACTCGCGGTTGGGCTGTGCGTTTGCGTGGCGTTTGGTCAGGAGGGCGCTGCACCCGCCGCGGCGGGGGCGGCGCCGATTGATCGCACGGTGCTGCCGATCCAGCAGCCCAAGCGGCCGGTGTACACGGAGCTGGATGTGCGGCAGGTGAAGATGCCGCCGCACTTTGAGGTGAAGGCTCCGGCGGGTGCGCCCAACGTGGTGCTGATCCTGATCGACGACATGGGGTTCGGGGCGGCCGGCACGTTCGGCGGGCCGATCGAGACGCCGACGCTGGAGCGGCTGGCGCAGAACGGCCTGCGGTTCAATAACTTTCATACCACGGCGCTGTGCTCGCCCACGCGGGCGGCGCTCAAGTCCGGGCGCAATCATCACACGGTGAACATGGGGTACATCACGGAGATGGCCACGGGCTTCCCCGGCGC
Organism: Phycisphaerales bacterium; assembly: GCA_044222845.1. Taxonomy (GTDB): domain Bacteria; phylum Planctomycetota; class Phycisphaerae; order Phycisphaerales; family UBA1924; genus UBA2402. The sequence goes on along the minus strand of JBGAMO010000170.1, from coordinate 6,835 downwards.
GACGGGCCAGATTCCCAACACGACGGCTCCGTTGGCGGAGATGCTGCGGCTGAACGGGTACAGCACCGGGGCGTTCGGCAAGTGGCACGAGACCGCGGCGTGGGAGACGAGCGTGTCGGGGCCGTTTGATCGCTGGCCGACGCACCAGGGGTTCGACAAGTTCTACGGGTTCATCGGCGGGGAGACGAACCAGTGGGCGCCGTATCTCTATGACGGGGTGACGCAGGTTGCGCTGCCGGATGATCCCAAGTACCACTTCATGACGGACATGACGGACAAGGCGGTGGAGTGGATCAAGTACCAGAAGGCGATGACGCCGCAGAAGCCTTACTTCGTGTACTTTGCGCCGGGGGCGACGCACGCGCCGCACCACGTGCCCAAGGAGTGGATCGCGCGGTGGAAGGGCAAGTTCGACCAGGGCTGGGACAAGATCCGCGAGGAGACGCTGGCGCGGCAGATAAAGGCGGGCCTGGTGCCGCCGGGGACCAAGCTCGCGCCCAAGCCGGCGGCGATCCACGACTGGGACACGCTCACTGACGATCAGAAGCGGCTGGCGACGCGTCAGATGGAGGTGTACGCGGGGTACCTGGACTACTGCGACCACGAGATCGGGCGCATGCTCAAGGCCGTCGAAGAGACCGGCGACATGGACAACACGCTGGTGTTGTACATCGCGGGGGACAACGGGGCCAGCGCCGAGGGGGGCGCGCGGGGCATGTACAACGAGATGACGTACTTCAACGGCGTGGAAGAGCAGGTCCCCGAGATGCTCAAGATGATCGACAAGTGGGGCGGGCCCGAGACGTACCCGCACATGGCGGCGGGGTGGGCGGTGGCGCTGGATTCGCCGTTCTCGTGGACGAAGCAGGTGGCGTCGGACTTCGGCGGCACCCGCAACGGGATGGTGATGCACTGGCCCAAGGGGATCAAGGCGAAGAACGAGATCCGCACGCAGTTCAGCCACGTGATTGACATCGCGCCCACGGTGCTGGAGGCCGCGGGGCTGCCGGAGCCGAAAATCGTGAACGGGACTCCGCAGATCCCGATGGAGGGGACGAGCCTGGTGTACGCGCTGAACGACGGCAAGGCGGCGGAGCGGCACACGTCGCAGTACTTTGAGATTGCCGGCAATCGCGCGATGTACAAGGACGGGTGGTACGCCCGGACGATCCACCGCGCGGCGTGGGAGAGGACTGTGCGGCATCCGCTGGCGGAGGATGTGTGGGAGCTGTACAACGTGCGGACGGACTTCAGCCTGAGCACCGACCTGGCGGCCAGCAACACCGAGAAGCTGGCGGAGCTGCAGGCGGCGTTCATGAAGGAGGCCGAGAAGTACCACGTGCTGCCGATCGACGACCGGCTGTTCGAGCGGGCGATCGCGGAGATGGTCGGGCGGCCCGACCTGTTCGCGGGTCGGAGTTCGGTCTCGCTGGCCGAGGGCATGACCGGCATGATGGAGAACTCGTTCATCAACGTGAAGAACAAGTCGGTGACGATCACGGCCGAGGTTGAGGTGCCCCAGGGGGGCGGCAACGGGGCGATCCTGGTGCAGGGCGGCCGCTTCGGCGGCTGGGCGCTGTACGTGAAGGACGGCGTTCCCGCGTACAACTACAACTTCCTGGGCCTTCAGCACTTCACGGTGGCGGCGGGCAAGCCGCTGCCGGCGGGCAAGTCGAGCATCCGCTTCGAGTTTGCCTACGACGGGGGGGGCATGGGCAAGGGCGGCAAGGGCACGCTGTTCGTGAACAACGAGAAGGTCGGGGAGGGGCGCATCGAGCGCACCCAGCCGGCGATCTTCTCCGCGGATGAGACGGCCGACGTGGGCATCGACCTGGGCACGCCGGTCGTGGAGGCCATCGGCTGTGAACACGCGTCCAAGTTCACGGGGCACATCCCGAGCGTGAAGGTGGACGTCAAGTAAATGTCTCAAGGGTCATCGCGGCTGACGGGCCGCGATGACTATTTTCGCGATTGACGGGTTCCGCGGCGGCTTCAACAAAGGCACATCATGAACATGCGTACTCAACTCGGCGTTCTTCTTCTGGCGGCTGGGGTGTTCGTGCCCGCGACGGACTGCTCCGCGCAAACTCCCGCGGCCGCTCAGCCGGCGGCCAAGGAGCAGACGGTCGACCAGCGCGTCGCCGAGATCAAGACTTCTCTGGTGCGCAGCCAGGCCGCGCTCAAGAGTTACGAGTGGATGGAGACCACCACGGTCTTGCTCAAGGGGGAGGAGAAGAGCAAGACGGTGAACCGCTGCTATTACGGCGCAGACGGGAAAGTGCAGAAGACGCCGGTGGAGGCTCCGGCGGCGGAGGAGCCGGGGCGGGGCCTGCGCGGCAAGATCAAGGCGAACAAGAAGGAAGAACTCGCGGACTACATGAAGCGGGCGGTGGCGTTGGTGAAGAGCTACGTTCCGCCCGCGCCCGACCGCGTTCAGGCGGCCAAGGAGAAGGGGAAGGTGTCGGTCAAGCTTGTGGAGCCGGGCAAGCGTGCGGATGTGGTGTTCGCGGATTATGAGCAGGTGGGCGACTCGCTCACGATCAGCATCGACATCGCGGCGAACCGGCTCACGGGCGTTGAGGTGAGTACGTACCTGGATGAATCCGTGAAGGCCGGTCAGAAGCCCAAGGACCCGGTGACGATGAAGGTCAAGGAGTCCGCGTTCGAGGATGGCACGGTGTACACCGAGAAGGTGGAGCTGGATGCGCCTTCAAAGAACATGAAGGTGGTGGTGGAGCACAGCGGGTACCGCAAGGTGTCGGGCGGGGGGAAGTGATTGGGGTAGGCATTGGGAAATAGGCATCGGGCATCAGGGGGAGCAGTCCTTGCTGCTGCTCGTAGTTCCGTCGACCATCCGGGGGGTGGCGATGAGAACACCGGACCGTTCGGGTCGGAGCCCCTGCCGGGTTTACGCCGCCGGGGTGACAAGCAACCACCGGTCAACCAAAGCGGCTCCGGCCGAGGCGGAGCCGATCAGGACTTTCCGCTCAGAACGACTTCAAGGTTCGATGACGCGTCTGCCGTTGGTGGCTTGCCCCACATACCCGCTGGCAGACAGGCCGACAACGCTGCCCGGATACGATTTCAAGCATGGCCAACGACCCACCGCCTGCTCCCGACGCCACCATTCTCCTGAATGCCGTGGGTCAAGGTGGGAGCGACGCCGCGAACCAACTTCTGCCCTTGGTCTACGACCAACTCCGCCAGGCGGCGCAGCGGCAGTTGGTCAGCGAGCGAGCCGGGCACACCCTGTCGGCGACCGCGCTCGTGCACGAGGCCTACATGAAGTTAGTCGGCCCCCGCGAGGTGCCCTGGGCGAACCGCGGCCATTTCTACGTCGCCGCGGCCGAGGCGATGCGGCGGATATTGCTCGATCACGCGAAGGCGCGGGGAAGGGACAAGCGGGGCGGCCAGGACGGCGTGCCCCGCCCCCAGGTCGATTTCGCCTCGGTCGCCGAACTCGCCGCGTCGGGGGATGGTGAGGAAATCGTGTCGTTCGACGAGGCCCTGCGTCGCTTGGAGAGTGAATCCGCCGAAGCGGCCCGCGTGGTGCAGCTTCGGTTCTTTGCCGGGCTGAGCGTGGAGCAGACCGCGCTCGCGCTCGGAGTCTCCGACCGGACCGTGAACCGGCTGTGGACCTTCGCTCGCGCGTGGCTGCACCGCGCCGTGCGGGAGAGCGGACACAAGGCGTGATCTATGGCGATATCTGATCGGATCATGGACATTCTGGGTGCGGCGAGCGAGCTGCCCGCGGAGCGCCGGGCCGCGTTCCTCGACGCCGCCTGCGGCCCCGATGCGGCGATGAGGGCGGAACTCGAGTCACTGCTCAAGTCCCACGAGAGCGCCGGCCGGTTTCTGTCCGACGCCACCGTTGATGTCGGGACCGAGGCGTTCCCCGGCGTGTCGCCTCACCCGCACACGACCGCGGCGACGATCACCTCCGCGCGCGATGAACGCTACGGCCAGATGATCGGCCGCTACAAACTCCTCGAAGTGATCGGCGAGGGCGGCTTCGGTACGGTCTGGATGGCCGAGCAGCGCGAGCCGGTCAAGCGACGGGTCGCGTTCAAGATCATCAAGCTCGGGATGGACACCCGGCAGGTGATCGCCCGGTTCGAGGCCGAGCGGCAGGCCCTGGCCCTGATGGACCACCCGTGCATCGCCAGGGTCTTCGACGCCGGCAGCACGGAGACGGGACGCCCGTACTTCGTGATGGAGTACATCAAGGGCGTGCCGATCCTGGAATACTGCGACACGGAGAAGCTGAGCACCGAGGCGAGGCTCAAGCTCTTCACCCAGATCTGCCAGGCCATCCAGCACGCTCACCAGAAGGGCGTCATCCACCGCGACATCAAGCCCGGCAACGTGCTGGTCACCATGCACGACGGCGTGCCCGTGCCCAAGGTCATCGACTTCGGCATCGCCAAGGCGACCAACGCGGAGCTGACACAGAAGACGCTGTTCACCGAGCACCGGCAGCTCATCGGCACGCCCGCCTACATGAGCCCGGAACAGGCCGAGATGAGCGGGCTGGACATCGACACCCGCAGCGACATCTACTCGCTGGGCGTGCTGCTCTATGAACTCCTGACCGGCACCACGCCGTTTGAGTCAAAGGAACTCCTGTCCGCGGGCCTGGCCGAGATGGTTCGGATTATCCGCGAGGTGGAACCCCCCAAGCCCAGCACGAGGCTCTCGACGCTGGGGCAGGCGGCCGGATCGCGGGCGGCCCAGCGGCCGACGGCGGGAGCCTCCCGCAGGCTGGCGAGCACCCTGCAGGGCGACCTCGATTGGATCGTCATGAAGTGCCTGGAGAAGGATCGCACGCGCCGGTATGAATCGGCCGGTTCGCTCGCGATGGACATCAAACGCTACCTGAGCAACGAACCGGTGAGCGCGGGCGCGCCCGGCGCCGCGTACCGACTGCGCAAGTTCGTCAAGCGCAATCGCGGCGCGGTGATTGCCGCGGCGGTCGTCGCCGCGATTCTGGTGCTGGGCATCCTCGGGACAAGCATCGGCTTTGTCCAGGCTCTTCACGATCGGACGCGAGCCGTCGACGCGGCTATTCAGGCGGAAGAGGCGCGTTCGCTGGAAGTCAAGGCCCGCACACGCGCCGAGACCATCACGGACTTCGTCATCGCCGCGTTGCGTTCCGGGGATGCGCAGAACATCTCCGAGGTCGATGACGCGGGCCAGGACATGACGATCCTCGCGGCGATGGAGAACGCCGCGAAGGAGATCCGGTCGGGCCGCTTCAAGGACGATCCCGAAACCGAGATCAGGCTGCTGGAAACCACGGCTGAAATCATGCGGAACAACGGCCGGCTCAGCTCCGCCGAGCCCCTCGTGGTTCGTGCGCTTCAGCTCAGCCGCGTGCTTCACAAGGACAACGCCGAGCTCGCGAACAGCATCGAGCACCTCGCGGTGCTGCGGGAAGAGCTCGGCATGATGGACGAAGCCGAGTCGCTCTTACGCGAGGTGCTCGTTATCCGCAGGAAGCTGCACACGGACACCGACCCCGCGCTGGCCGGCACACTCCAGAGCCTGGGAACGCTGCTGCGGGAAAATGGCAAGCTCGAGGAAGCCCAGGCCATGGGCACGGAGGCCCTGACGCTGAGCCGGAAGCTGCACGCGGGCGATCACACCGAAGTGGCGATCTGTCTCAATAATCTCGCGTTGACCGTGCAGGCACGGGGCGATCTCGCCGCCGCCTTTCCGCTCTATGTCGAGGCTCTCGACATGCACCGACGACTCTACCCCGGCGATCACCCCGAAGTCGCCGCCGGATGGAACAACCTCGGGTTTGTTCTTGACGCGATGGGTCGGTTGCAAGAGGCCGAATCAGCGATCGCTCAAGCGGTCCAAATGCGTCGGAGGCTCTTCAAGGGCGACCACCACGCCACCGCCACCAGCCTGAGCAATCTCGCCGTCATCCGCCAGAAACTCCATCGGCTCGAAGAGGCCGAGCCGATCGCTCTTGAAGCGTTGGAGATGCGTCGGAGACTCTTTCGCGGGGACCATCCCGGCGTCGCGGCTTCACTCGCCGGCCTTGCGTCGATCCGCGAGGGTCTGGGCAACCTGGCTCAGGCGGAGTCGTTGCACGTCGAAGCGTTGGAGATGAGCCGGCGCGTGTTCAAGAGCGACAGCCTCGACACCGCGTGCATGCTCAACAATCTCGCGGTGATCCGCAGAAAGATGGGCCGGGCGGGCGAGGCCGAGCCGATGCTGGTCGAGGCGTTGGGAATGCGTGAACGCATTCTCAAAGGCGATCACCCCTTGATCGTCGCGACGCTGCGCAATATCGAGGCTGTGCTGCGTGACCTCGACCGAGGCGGCGAGGCAGACGCGTTCGGCCGGCGGGCCGATGAAATGGCCATGCGGCTGTCGTCAACGCGGACGAACTGAGAGCCCGAAGGCCCACGCGCGGTGGGCAAACAGGCAAACTAGGCAATCTGGCGATCATGACGCGCACCGGCTGGTGTGGCCGTCTGGCGTTCGAGTTTCGGAAGTTGCGCCATGAACGGAGAATTCGTGTCGCACGACGAAGCTCCGTGTCGCTCTGAGGAAAACACGGTAAGGCACCGGCGACGCTCCGTGTAGGAGCAGGCCGAGCCAGATCGAATCTGGAGTGATCACAATGTTCGCAAAGAAAGCAAGCCGCGTCCGTTCCTGTGCGATGTTCGTGCCCGTGTGCACCGCAGCCCTGTCGTGCGGTGGGTTCGTCTCGGGCGCCTTTGCCCAGTCCATTACCAGTATCGGCGTGCCCGCCGGCGGGTCAACCTCGGGCGCGGCGGCTGTCAGCGCGAACGGCGCGGTCGTCGCAGCGACCGTGAAC
>JBGAMO010000169.1:0-10908 GCA_044222845.1 Phycisphaerales bacterium | reverse complement strand
GGCGCCGGATGGGGCGAGGTGGTGATCAGCGCGGCGGTGTGCTGCATCGTGCTGGGGACGCTGTGGTGGTGGCGGCGACCGCTAACGTTCTGGGCGCTGGATGAAGAATCGGCCCGCGCGTTCGGCGTGCCCGGCGGCACGATGATGACGATCCTGATGCGGTTGCTGGCGGTGGCGGTGGTGGCGGCGATGAAGCTCGCGGGCGTGATTCTCGCGACGGCTCTGCTGGTGCTGCCGGGCGCGACGGCGCTCAAACTCACTGTGCGGCTGCGGCGTGCGGTGGTGCTCTCGTGCGTGCTGGGGATCGCGGGGCTGCTCGCGGGGCTGGTGCTGAGCATCGAGACCGATTGGCAGACGGGCCCGAGCGTGGTGCTGGTGCTGACGGCGGTGTTTTTCGCGGTGACGTTCGCGAAAAGCCGAGGCGGGCTTCGCACGGCGTGAGGCATCCGGCGGGGGTGACGGAATCGGGCCCCCGGGTCATCGTGGGTGGTAGCGAGTTGCGTGCCCAAAGAGGTTGGGCTTTGTCAGGTCAATCTGCATGCGGAGAGTTTCAATGCGCATCACCGGTCTTCGAGTTGCCAGCGTTCTAGTTCTTTGTTGCGGGGCGGCCATCGGGCTCACCGCTCAGACGGCGCGGGCGCAGAACATGAACATCTCGATGACTCGCAACCTGGGCGGTCCGGGCGGCGGGTCCGGCATGGTGAGCAAGCGGGCGGTGGAGAAGTACGCGGAAATTCTGGGGCTGTCGGCCGAGCAGAAGGAGGCGGCCCTGACGATGCAGAGCGGGTACGCCGCGGCGTACGCCGAGAAGCAGAAGGCGATGCGGGATTCGATGGATGAGGTGCGTCGCTCCGCGGACGATTCGGGCGATCAGACTGTGTTCATGGAGAAGATGCCCAAGATCGAGAAGGACTACCGCGAGGGCGTGACGAAACTGGAGAAGGACTTCTTCAACGATCTCAAGTCGCTGGTGAGCGGCGCGGCGCAGGAAGAGAAGTGGGTGAAGGTCGAGCGTGCGCGGCGGCGCGAGGTGGGGCTTCGTCAGGGGACGGTGTCGGGAGAGAGCGTTGACCTGATCAGCGTGGTGGAGGGGCTCAAACTCTCGCCGGAAGCCGCGAAGAACATCACGCCGATCCTGGACGCGTACGAGGCGGAACTCGACCGGCAGTTGCAGGCGCGTGACGCGGGCAAGGCGGATTCGCCGGCCTGGGAACCGGGCAAGCCGATCGACATCGAGCAGATCCAGAAGCAGATGAAGGAATCGCGCGAGGCGGGCCTGAAGGTGCGCGAGGTGAACCAGAACAACGCCCACAAGATTGAGGCGTTGCTGCCCGAGGAGAACCGCGTCGCGTTTAATACCGCGGTGCGCAAGGCGAGCTTCCCGCGGGTGTTCCGCGAGCCGCGGGTGCTCAAGGAGCTGGACGCGGCCCTGAAGCTGAGCGATCTGGATGCGCAGCAGCGCGAGTCGCTCAACGAGATCAGGTCGTCGTATCAGCGCGACGTCGAGCCCGTGAACAACAACTGGGCCAACGCGATCGAGGCTTCGGACAACCGGGGCGATACCGGCGCCATCGGCGGCGCGGGCGGGGGCATGGTGCTCTCGATGAATGAAGAGTCGCAGGACCTCAAGGACGCCCGCAAGGCCAGGCGCGAGCTGGACGAAAAGGCGTCGGAAAAACTGCGCAAGGTGCTCCGCCAGGATCAGAAGGACAAACTGCCCAAGCAGTTCGAGGGCGATGAAGAGGGCGGCCCGGGCGGGCGGGTCATGATGATCCGGCGCGGCGAGTAATCGACGCGGTCTAGCGCGCATCACACGCGCATCACACGCGCATCACACGCGCATCACACGCGCATCACACGCTCATCACGCGCGAATCTCGCTCAAATCACTGCATCGGATGGATGTCCGAGGGGGGTACGACCTGCTGGAACGTCGGCAGCAGGTAGTTCTTTCCCTCGTAGACGCCCACGCGACCGGAGACGCGGAAGACGAGGCTGTCGCCGCGCGTGGACGCGACCGCTTCCATGCGCTCAAGCAACTGGCAAGGCTGCAGGAGGTACGGGTGCGTCGCGGGGCTGTCGGGGTCGTTGTCAACGGCGAACGCGAGGCGGCCCTGTTCGTGCGTCAGGCGGACGAGCCTGCCGCGGCGTGAGATGAGCAGGGTTCCCTCGGGCTTGATGGCGTGGTCGCCGCCGGCGGGGCTTTTCGCTTCCGTGGGCTGCTGCGCCGTGGGCGCGGGCTGGGGCGCGGGTGTTCCCGGCGTGGGTGCCGCGGCGACGCGGCGGGGTGCTTCGCGTTGGGACTCGAGTTCGCGGATGAGGTCGTTGACGCGCGGATCATCGGAGGTCGCGGCGGGTTTGTTCGCGGGGGCCGGTTGGGTCGGGGCGGCCGGTTGGGAAGGGGCGGCCGCGGGCGCGGGCGGGGTCGGGACAGTCACGGCACGATCGATCGCGAAGACGGTGGGGAGCAGGAACTGGCGATCGTGGTACACAAAGACCTGGCCGGCGATGATGAACGGCGTGCTGGGTCCTCCGGCGGCGCGTGCGGCGATCATCTGCGTGAGACGCTGGCCGGGGAGCACGACGAAGAGGGGGTCCATCGGGGCCGTCTGCGTGTTGGCGGGCACCAGGATGACGTCGCCGTGGTCGCTGACGAAGAGCGTGCCGCGGCGGTCGGTGACCAGGGTGCCTTCGGGGTAGAACTTGGCGGCGGGGAGGGACGAGGGGTCGATGCCCGCGTCGCGCGGGTTGGGGGGCGTGAGCGCGGGGAGCGCACGCTGGGGGGGCCTGGGCTTGTTGGGCTCCACGGGCGGCACGTCGGGGTGCTGGCGCTGTTGCTCCTTGAGCAGGTCATCGTTCGAAGGATTCGTCAGCGCCGGGTCGTCCTTGGGGGAAGGCGTCTGGGCGAGTGCTGCGGCACACAGGACGCAGGCGAGGATGGGAGTGAGTCGTGTCATGGGCGTGTGTGGGGTTTGATGGCTCACTTCGGCAGCGTCTGGGCTTCGCCCATGAGTGCGATCATCGCACGGGACATCAGGTCGGCGGTGGCCTGGTTCTTATCGGCGGTGATGGAACCGGTGAGGATGCAGGGCCCCAGGCGATCATCGAAACCGGCGGTGCGCATGAGCGGCCGCAGCGTAGCATCGGTGAATTTGGCGCCCAGGCTTTCATCTCCGACATCACCTGACTTGGTGACGAAGCCACCGCCGCCGTACACGCCGATCTGGCCGCGGGAGAGCACGAGCCAGCGGATGGTGCCTGACGAGGCGGTGTTGGCGATGGGCGTGGAGCCGGCGCGGGGCGAGATGAACATGTGCACTTGAACAAGGTTTCCCGAGTACGCGGTGACGTCGCCGCCGCGTTCCCATACGTCGGGCGGGAGGTCGGACATGTAGAAGTCTGCGGTGTTGGCGTCGGGGCCGGGGGCGTAGACGAAGGTGGTGAAGGAGGTGTCGAGGCGGTTGCGCTCGGCGACGCCGGTGAGGGAGGCGGAGCCGCCCGAGCCGCCGAGGCTGGAACACGCAGTGAGGGGCATGAGGCACAGGCAGAGTGCGATAGGGCGAGCGGCGCGTGTCTTCATCGGTGAAAGAGTACGCGGGCCGTGTGTTGTGACGGCTGCGAGCGCGGGGCCGACCGGACGCGACGGGCCCGATCATGTTCGCGGCCCGGGGGTCGGGCGCGATACCCTCTTCGCCCATGCCAGGTCACACCTTCCAGTCGCCCACGGGCACACGCGATTTCTATCCGGCCGACGCGGCCCTGCGCCGGTTCATCTCTGAATCGTGGCGGAGCGCCGCCATCCGCCACGGGTTTGAGGAGGTCGACGGGCCCACGTTCGAGCACCTGGAGCTGTACACCGTCAAGAGCGGCGAGGGGATCGTTTCGGAGTTGTTCTCGTTCACGCGTGCGGGCGGCGAGAAGACGTACGCCCTGCGGCCGGAGTTCACGCCCACGCTGGCGAGGCTGTACGCCGCGAAGGCCAACTCGCTGCCCAAACCGACGAAGTGGTTCTGCACGCCGACGTTCTTCCGGGCGGAGCGGCCGCAGCGGGGGCGGCTGCGCGAGTTCATGCAGTGGAACGTGGACGTGATCGGCGACCCCAGCCCCGCGGCGGACGCGGAGGTGATCGCGACGTGCGTGACGCTGTTCACTTCACTGGGGTTCACGCCCAAGGATCTACGCGTCAAGATCAATCATCGCGCGGCGCTGGCGAAGTGGTTCGATTCACGGGGCATTCCCGAGGAGCGGCACGCCAAGCTGCTGGCGCTGCTGGACCAGAAGGGCAAGCTGAGCCCGCGGGACTTTACCGTGAAACTCGCGGAGTTCGGGTTCACTCCCGAGCAGGCGGAGGTGTTCCAGAAGGGCGTGATCCGGGTTGAACTCGGCAGCGGGGAGGGCGAACTGACCGTGCTGGGAACGACGGTGGCACGCGAGGAGATCGGCGTGCCCACGGCGGCGGGAGAATCGCTGGACCTGACGTTCTTCAGCGAAGCGGTGCGGCCGCTGGCGCTGGAGTTGTCGCAGGCGGGCGTGCTGGACTGGGTGGACTTTGACCTGTCGATCGTGCGCGGGCTGGCGTACTACACGGGCATGGTGTTCGAGGTGCACGAGGCGTCGGGCGCGGAGCGTGCGGTGGCGGGCGGCGGGCGGTACGACAACCTGATCGAGCTTTTCGGCGGTCCGGCCACGAGCGCGGTGGGCATGGGGATGGGCGACGTGGTGCTGGCGCTGGTGATGAAGGACAAGGGCCTGTTGCCGGACGAAGCCAGGCTCATGGAGCTCGCGGGCCAGCGGCCTGATGTGTTCGTCATTTCCAACGGCTCGCCGGAGGCCGACGCGCAGGTGCGTTCAACGGTGGCGATGCTGCGCAAGGCCGGGCTGCACGCCAGGCACACCTACAAGGCGACAAAGAATGTGGGGAAGCTGCTGCAGGACGCCGCGGGGCAGAAGGCGCGGTTCGCGGTGATCATCGAGGGGCCGGGCCAGTGCCAGATCAAGGACATGGCGGGCGGGGGCCAGCGTCCGGTGGGGATCAGCGAGATTGTCGCAGCGGTGCGCGGCTGATCGGGCTCAGCCGCGGCGGGGCGGTTCGGCGAAGTTGAGTTCGAGGAACTTGGCGATGTAGTCCACGATCGAGTCGGCCTCGGGGATCTCGGGGTTGCTGGTTTCGCCCATGGGCTCGAAGCGCATGCCCTTGAAGCGACCGACCGCATCCCGAACGGACAGGCCGTGCTGGATGGAGAGGCTGAAGGCGCGGCAGAAGGCCTGGCACATCCCAGAGAGGGTGGAGCCTTCCTTGCTCATCTTGAGGAAGATCTCGCCGGGCTTGCCGTCCGGGTAGAGGCCGATGGTGAGGTAGCCCTCGTGGCGGCCGATGCTGAACTTGTGCGTGATGGAATCCCGCGTGACGGGCAACGACTGGCGTGCGGCGACCATGCTCTGTGCTTCCTGCGGTTGCTGCGGCGCGCCTTCCTGGGCGCCGGGGTGTGACGGGATTTCTGACGAACGACGGTCCATGTCGTCGGACTGTACTCCGCCGGTGCGGTGCTAGGGGGTATCGGATGATTCGGTTTTTCTCGCGCACATAATTTGACTTGGTGCATGTCTTGCGAGGTGGGGATCGTCGGCGTGTGCCGCGGCGCCGGGCTTGCTCCCGGGGCGGTCGCTGACCGCCATCCGGAGTGCGTGAGACGATGCTGGGAGTGAGGCGGGACATGCCGGGGGCCGCCGCCGGGCGTGAACCCGGCGCGAGCGGCACCGATTTTGACATCGATCCGCACGGCTGCACCACCGCGACCGGCCAATCATTGAACCCGCGCCTCGCGTGCGCGGGTTCTGCGATGCCCACTCAAACGCCAGGCAGCCATAGGTCCATCGGACCGTACCAGATCCTCCGCGAACTCGGCCGCGGCGGCATGGGCGTGGTGTACCTGGCGATGGACCCGCGGCTGTCGCGCGAGGTGGCGGTGAAGGCCCTGCCGGAGCACCTGGCGCTGGATCCGTACAGGCTCGAGCGGTTTCAGCGCGAGGCGTCGGTGCTGGCGTCGCTGAGCCATCCGCACATCTGTCAGATCTTTGATATTCAGGAGGATCAGGGCTCCCGGTACCTGATTCTGGAGTACGTGCCGGGCGAGAGCCTGGACGCGAAGCTGTCTCACGGACCGCTGGAACTTTCCGAGGCGCTGCACATCAGCGAGCAGATCGCCCGCGGCGTGGAGGCGGCTCACAATCGGGGCATCATTCACCGGGACCTCAAGCCCGACAACGTGCGCGTGACTCCCGCGGGCGATGCGAAGGTGCTGGACTTCGGCATCGCCGCGTCCGCGACGCTCGAATACCCGCGGCCGACATCGTCCGAGGCCGAGACGATCGTGGGCGCGATGCCGGCGGAAGAGGCCAAGGTGATCGGGACGCCTGGGTACATGAGCCCGGAGCAGGCCCGCGGCAAGCCGATCGACAAGCGGACGGATGTCTTCTCGTTCGGCTGCGTGCTGTACGAAATGCTCGCGGGCAAGGCGGCGTTCCCGGGGGAGACGATCAGCGACCGGATCGCCGCGGTGCTGCGTTCCGAGCCCGATTGGGACCGCCTGCCCAAGGACACGCCGGACATCGTGCGGGAGCTGCTGGCGCGGTGCATGGTGAAGGATGTCGGCTCGCGGTTGCGCGATCTTGGGGACGCGTGCCTGGAACTGCAGGCCGCGCGGGGCAAGCGTGGCAGCGGCACGCGGGCGCAGTCGCCCAAGGTGCAGGGCAACCTGCCCGCCGAGACGACGACCTTCATCGGGCGCGATTCGCAGGTGGCCCGTTTGCGTGAACTGGTGCCCACGGCGCGGCTGGTGACGCTCGCGGGCCCGGGCGGGTGCGGCAAGACGCGGCTGGCCGTCAAGCTGGGCCGCGAACTGGAGCCGATGCACGATGAAGGCGTGTGGATCGTGGAGCTCGCGGGCGTGAACGAGGCCTCGGCGGTGGCCGCGACGGTGGCGGCGGCGATCGGTCTGCAGAAGGTGTCGGGCGTGGCGCCCTCGATGGATGCGCTGCAGGCACGGCTGGCACAGTCGAAGATGCTGATCATCCTGGATAACTGCGAGCACATTCTGCAGCCGGTGGCGCGGGTGGCCGATGCGCTGCTGCGGTCGTGCCCGGCGCTGCGGATCGTGGCGACGAGCCGCGAGCCGCTGGGGTTGCCGGGTGAACTGGTCTACCGCGTGCCGACACTCACGCTGCCGGGAGAATCGGATGTGCAACTCGACGAGATGCTCCAGAGCGAGAGCGTGAGGCTATTCGTAGAGCGCGCAAAGCTTGCTAAAGCAGGCTTCGAGCTCACGGCCGCCAACGCCGCGGCGATTTCGTCCATCTGCTGGCGGTTGGACGGCATTCCTCTGGCGATCGAGTTCGCGGCGGCCCGCGTGAAGGTGCTTTCGCCGGACCAGATCAACGAGCGGCTGGATCAGCGATTCAGATTGCTCACGGGCGGCGCCGCGGGCGTGGAACGCCAGCAGACGCTGCGGGCGACGGTGGAGTGGAGCTACAACCTGCTCACCGACGAAGAAAAGAAGATGCTGTGCGCCTGGAGCGTTTTCGCCGGCGGTTGGACGCTGGAGGCCGCGGCGACGGTCGCGGGCGGGCTGGACGAGTTCGAAGTGCTCGACCAGTTGACGCGGCTGGTGGACAAGTCGCTCGTGAGTTCGCAAGAGGATTCCTCGGGGGACATGCGGTACTCCATGCTCGAGACGGTGCGGCAGTACGCGCTGGAGTGTCTGGAGGCTTCCGGCAAGGCGGCGGAGGTGAGGGATCGCCACGCAGAGGCGTATGTCGAATTGGCACGGTGCGCCCGCGAGAACATGTGCGGCGCATCGGAGTCGGCGTGGCGGCAACGCATGGACGCCGAGCGGGAGAACTTCCTGGCCGCCGTCAAACACATGGAATCCAGGGGCAGCGACCCCATGGCGGTGCTGGCGCTGACCGGCGCGCTGCGCAGGGGGTGATCACTACGATGACGCATGGATCGGCGAGCTTTTATCGCGTGGGCTGCGGCGACTAGCGCGGCCCAGTTCGCAGGACGCACCTTGGCTCGCCAGCCCGTGGTGGGGCCGAACGTGGCGAAGCCGCCGCCGCCGGAGTTTGATCCCACCGATCTTTCGCGGCTGTCGGTTTTTCCCGCCAACAACCCGTGGAACACTGACATTTCAGCGCACCCGGTGCACGCGAACTCCGCCAACTACATCGCGAGCATCGGTCTGACGGGGCGATTGCACCCGGATTTCGGCACCGTGTACAACGGCGCGCCCAACGGGATTGGGTATGTCGTGGTGCCCCCGGAGCAGCCCAAGGTGCCGGTGCAGTTCCTGGCGTACGCCGATCAGAGCGATCCGGGGCCGTACCCGGTGCCGGCGACAGCGCCGATCGAGGGCGGGGCCAACTCCACGGGGGATCGGCACGTGATCGTGGTTGATCCCACGGCGAGGAAGCTGTACGAGATGTACCGCGCGTTTCCGAACGCGGACGGTTCGTGGCGGGCCGACTGCGGGGCGGTGTTTGATCTGAACTCCAACGCGCTGCGGCCCGACTATTGGACGAGCGCGGACGCCGCGGGGCTGGCGATCTTCGCGGGGTTGGTGCGGTACGACGAGTGCGTGCTGCGGCGCGAGATTCGGCACGCGCTGCGCTTCACGGTGCAGCGGACGCAGCGGGCGTTCATTCACCCGGCGACGCACTATGCGAGCAGTTCGACGGATGTCACGCGCCCGCCGATGGGGCTTCGGCTTCGGCTCAAGCCAACGGTGCTGGAGCCCGCCTTCCCGGCGTCGGTGCGGCCCATTGTGACGGCGCTCAAGCGGTACGGCATGATCGTCGCGGACAACGGATCAAACTGGTACCTCTCGGGCGCACCGGATCCGCGATGGAACGACGACGAACTGCACGCGCTGGGCGGCATTCTGGGGCAGGATTTCGAGGCTGTCGAGACCGGCGGGCTGATCCGGTGATGGTCACGGAGCGCCACGGCGGCCGCTGGGGATGCGGCCGTGCATGCGCCGCGGGGGGAGCTTGGTAGGCACCAGGCCGCCGGGGAACTTGGTGGCGTCGGCCGAGTCGCGGGCGGGCAGTTCGAGGTTGGCCGCCGCGGCGATGCGGTTGACGATCGGCGCCGCGGGCTTGGCCTCGGGCGCGGAGGCGAGGGTGAGCCCGCCCTGCTGCTTGCGTTCGTCGGGGTCGCGGTAGCCCGGCGGGGGATCGCTGGGGATGAAGTCGGGGTACTCGCGGGCGGGGATCTCGGCGTTGATGAGCAGTTCGATGCTCGTGAGCAGTTCGCCCTGAGAAGGAGTCACCAGCGACCAGGCGATGCCCTTGCGGCCGGCGCGTGCGGTGCGGCCGATGCGGTGCACGTAGACCTCGGAGTCTTCGGGCAGGTCGTAGTTGATGACGTGGGAGACATCGTCAACGTCGATGCCGCGGCTGGCGAGATCGGAGCAGACGAGCACGCTGAGCTGGCCGTCGCGCAGGCGGCGCATGGTGCTGTTGCGCTTGCCCTGGGGCATGTCGCCGTGGATGGCGTGGGCGTCGATATTGTGCCGGTTGAGCAGGGCGCAGAGTTCATCGACGACGCGCTTGAGGCGGCAGAAGACCAGCGTGAGGGCCGGCTCCTCGCTCTTGAGGATGTGGACGAGCAGCCGCCGCTTGTCCCACGGGTTGACGGAGATGTAATGCTGCTCGACCAGGCTGACGGTGAGGCTGCCGCTGGCGACGATGATCTTCTCCGGCTCGTGCATGAACTTGCGGGCGAGCCGCTCGATGTCGGGCGAGATCGTGGCGGAGACGAAGACGGTCTGGTGCTTCTGGGGGATCTTCTCGAGGATCTTGCGGATGTCGTCGCGGAAGCCGATATCCAGCATGCGGTCGACTTCGTCCAGGATCACCGTCTTGATGTCGTTGAAATGGATGAAGCGGCGCTCGAGCATGTCCATCACGCGCCCGGGGGTGCCGACGACGATCTGGCCGCCGCCGCGCTGCAACTGGCCGGCCTGCTGGCGAACGGCTTGCCCGCCGAAGAGGCAGACGGGCTTGATGGGCGTGTGCTGGCCGAGTTCTTCGAGTTCGGCGGTGATCTGGATGGCCAGTTCGCGGGTGGGCGCGAGGATGAGGGCCTGGAACTGCTTGTCGCGCTCCAGGCCGTGGAGCAGCGGCAGGCCGAACGCGGCGGTCTTGCCCGTGCCGGTCTTGGCCTGGCCGAGCACGTCCTTGCCGGCCATGATGGCGGGCATCAGCATCGACTGCGTTTTCGTGGGCTTGGTGAAGCCGGTGGAGGTGATTCCCTTGAGCACGCTGTTGCGCAGGCCCATGCTCTCAAAGGTCACGACATCGTCAAAGACCTCGCCCTTGCCGTGGGGCGCATGGACAGGCTTGCTGTCGACCTCGGTGGCGGATACCGCCTCATCGACTTCCGGAGTCGGGACATTCGCGGGTTCGTTATTCGGTTGATTTTCGGACACAGTGCTGGGTTCTTGGGTCATGGCGTGGTCTTGGCCGCGCGATCGAGCGGTCCATCTGAAGCAGCGGGATCAGCTTGAGGGGCCTCCCGGAGCCGGGGAATAGTAGGTAGTCTCAGCCATTGGGTGATCTTGCGGTCTTGTACCGCCCATGGGAGCACTCCGGCGGGCCAGGTAGAGGGGGTCTGGTGGTTCGACGACCGTTATCACTTCAAAAACAAAACTGCCGGTAGAGGGGACACGCTCCTCTCTACCGGCACGGATACTGACTTGGCTCTTCAGTGTTGGCTCAGCAGCCGGATTCCCAGTGCATGAAGAAGGTGCTCACATCGGCGCCGTCGACGCCGCCGTCGAGGTTGATGTCCGCCGCGGCATTGCCGGTTTCCCAGGCGTCGAAGAAGGAGCCGGCGTCGCCGCCGTCAAC
>JBGAMO010000168.1:0-10925 GCA_044222845.1 Phycisphaerales bacterium | reverse complement strand
GTCGATCAGGCGAAGGGCGTAGACGCACGCGGCGCGGATGGCCGGGTCGCGGCTCGCGTCGTACGCGAGGTCCGCAACGGCGTTTTTCCCCAGTTCGCTGACGATCTCTGCGTCCTCCATCGTCGCGGGAGGGAGCATTGACTTGCGTACGTTCTGTAACTCGTCGTACACGGACGGCGTCACGGGCGGCTTCGCTCCTCCAAGCCGGAAAGCGATGCGGCGGAGGGAGAGGTAGGTGTCGGCGGCCTTCTTCTGTTCCTGCGTCATCCATTGTGTTTGCGACAGCTCCCTGGGAGGGTTGTTCACGACGTTCAGCAGCTCCGCAACGAGCCGGTCGGCCACGCCTTCGCGCTGCTTGTCGCGGTCGGCGGTGACGGCGAAGAAGATCAGGCCGTGCCAATCCTGGTCGGTCATGGCCTTGGTGATGGTCGCGTAGACCAGCGGCCTATCGGCTTGGGGCGCCAGGTGCCGCGCGGCTAGGAAGTCACGGAATTCGTTGTGGATAAAGCTCAGCACGCCCCGGTGTAACTCGTGCAGGACGCCGGTGCGCTGCGTCAGGCCGCTGCGCAGCTGTTCGACATGAATCTCATTGAACCACGCGGCGGTCGCCATGAACTTGCGGATGTGCGCGTCGAAAGCGTCCGTCCCACCATCTTTGTCCGTGTCGCAAGCAATGGTGGGCGAGAGTCGTTGTACCATGTCGGCTGCGATAAAGCCCAAGATCCGGAGTTTGTCTCCCTTTCTCAGTTCGGAGTAGGCAGGCCACGGCGGCATGCCGGGTCGCAAGCGGTCGTGATAGTCGATCAGGCAGTAGGCGAGGTTGGTCATCAGCTCGGTCTGGTCGTCGGGCAGAGACTCGTGGTCGAGGTGATAGGCGCAGACGAGCGCGGCCAAGAGGGGAGTGGCCATGAGCGCCTTGATATGCCGGGCCGCGTCGAGCTTGGGCGGCAGCGCCGCGAGCGCTTGGTTGATCTCATCAACCCGCTTGGTTCTACGTTCGTCAGCATAGATTTCCTGCGCCACGCTTGCCACGGCGAAGTGCCAGTGTTCGATGAACTTCTTCAGATTCGGGCCCGCCAGCGCCTGTACGCGGGCCTCGTGCGGCATGAATGCAGCGAGTTTGCGCCGCAGGCCGTCGGCGGCGCCGGGCCTTGAACTGATGACAAAGAGCGTCTGCGGGTTCTGCTTGACCAGTTCGTAGATGTTCTCCAGCAGCGTGATGCGGGGCTGGCCATCGGGCACTTCGTCCACGCCGTCAAGTAGCACAAGTGCCCGGCCTGCCGCGACGACGCTCCGGGGCCAGTCGTCCGCCACGCCGCGGCAGTTGGATTTAAGGATGTCGTACGCCGCGTGGTCCAGTTCGTCGATGGTTCGCTCGGCGGTGGCTAAACGCACCTCGCGATTGAAAGGCACCCGATCACGCCACGGCAAGGCCCGGGCCTTGGTGCGGTATTCCGGCAAGGCCTCGCTCGCGCCGAGCGCTTTGCATCGGGCTCTGGCGGCCTCGACCGCGATGTAGCGAAGCAGCGTGGTCTTGCCGCGACCCGCCTCTCCGACCAGAAGCAGGACATTACCGGCACGCTTGAATCGCCCCGCGTCGCGTCCGTCTGGTTTGGAGCGGGCTGGCTCGTCATCGGCGGAAACAGGGGCGTCGGTCGGGCTCCACGCGGCGGGCTGGAGGGTGTCGAGCACCGCCTCGATGCTACACGACGCGCCGACGATTTGCGACTCGTCGCCCGCGCGAGCGATGGCGGAGAGTTCCAGCGAGACATAGGCGGCCGTGAGCGGGGGCTCCCGGACTTCCGTGGCCGCCTTTTCCATGGCGTATAACGTCATCCGGTCCCGAATGTCGATCAGCGCGTGCGAGTACGCAAGTTCATCGCGGGCATCGTTGACACGCTTGGCGTCGGTGAGTTCGTCGCGGAGGATCGCGTCTGTCTTCAGAATGTCCGAGATGTTGGGCCAGGCGTAGAACGTCACTTCAAGGCCCGGGCGGGAGCTCTTCTTGGCCCACTTCTGCAACTCGGTGGACTCGTGCGAACAGGCGATGGCGAAGACGCTCAGGTCCAGACCCGAACCGAGCCATTTTGTAAGGTCCGCCTCGGCCTCCTTCTCGGTGAGTTCCTTCTCAGTGCTGCGAAGCTTGCACTGGATGCCGACGGTCTTGCCATCGGCCCGGGTACCGATCAGGTCGATGCCTTCCTGCGGATACCCGCGGGTGCGGTAGCGAGTCAGCCCGGGCACCGCGTACTGCTTCGCGAAGATCTTGAGGCACCACAACTCCCAAAGTTCATCGTTGGCGGGCTTTCGCAGTTCGTACTGATCGATGGGCATGACGCATTGTACCGGTGAGGCGTATTCGGCCAACGAGCGTTCACCGGTTCGATAGCCGCCGACCCAGGCCTCAACGCTCTGCTGTGCGGAGATTTGTGCCGGGCGAGTTGGGTTTTAGCGCTGGGAGTGCGGTTTCTTTGCCCCTTCGGGCAACGCGGCGAACTAGAGGTCGATGTGAATGGCTGAAGCCGAAGTGAGGAACCCCGTTGCAACGGACTGAGGCCGACGAATCAGGATGTCCAGCGTGCTGGTCTTCGTTCACCATCGCTGAAGCGATGGCCTACAAGCGCGCAAGACCGCTGAAGCGGTCTGAATACTGGAAGGCATCGAGAGAGGTATCGGGCATCAAGGGGAGCAACCCTCACTCCTGCCCGGGACCCGCGGCACGAACGGGAGTTGCCGCGAAGCTCAAGTGTCGGTGTGCTACGGTCGTAGGGACAAGTGAGCGGGGCATGCCCACAGACCAGCGGCGATTGCCATGAACGGCGGCGTTTGGACTTCAGTTCACGGTGGTGCGCGCGGTAGCGATCAGAGCCGTTCGTGATATCGGTGGCGACGCTGGGTGAGTTGGTTGCAGATCGTTATTGGGTGATGCCGGCGCGGGCCCAGCATTGTCGGTCGGCGGCGCTATCGAAGGGGTGGCCGCATTCGGGGCAGGAGCCGGTGTCGCCCAGGCCGCGGAGGTCGTAGACGCAGTTGATGCAGGCGCGGCCGTGTGCGGCGAGCACGGCGTGTTTGATGCGGCGCTGGCCGCGGGAGATGCAGAAGAGGGCCGCGAAGAGGGGCGCGAAGCAGTAGAACGGGATGGCCACCGACCACCACCAGTTGGATGCGGTCATTGTCGATCGCAGCGCGGGCCATTTGTAAAGGAATGCTCCGGCGACGATGGCGATCAGCGGCAGGGCCATCCACCATTGCAGCCTGCGGATGGCGGGCGGTATCTTGGTGTTGGGGTGGGATGGTGGGAGGGCCATCTCGCAACGATATTCGGGTGGGGATGGGAGGAGGTCGCTCCGGTGGTAGCCGGCGGCACACTTGGCTAGTGAGGGTCAGGCGTTCGGCGTGCGGAGGCAGAGGTTGAGAGGTCGGGAGTTTCGAAATGGGGTTACCGACGTCGTCCGGTTGTTTACGATCGGGTTGTCGCCCTGTAAGTGTGGCGGGCGTCGGGCGGATTGGCGCGGTGCATGGGAGCACGGTACTAGCAGCCTTTCAGGCTGCGGGGAATTGGGCGAGGTGTCCGGGGGTGCCGTCGCAGAGCCGACGGCAACCCCCGGCTACTGACGATCAGGCCTTCGGCCTGCAGAGGCGGGCAATGGCGTGGGTTTTCGGGGGTGTCGGATTTTGGCGGCGACGCTCGGTTGTTCACGATTGGGGTGTCGCCCGGTAAACGTGGCGGGCGGTGGGAGGATTGGAGCGGTGCATGGGAGCACGGCACTAGCAGCCTTTCAGGCTGCGGGGAGTTGCGCGAGGTGTCCGGGGGTGCCGTCGCAAAGTCGACGGCAACCCCCGGCTACTGACGATCAGGCCTTCGGCCTGCAGAGGCGGAGGTTGACGGAAGCTTGCGTTGGTGGCGGATCAGGGGGGCCGACGTTGGCCGGTTGGTCGCGATCAGGTTGTCGGCTTGGAGAGGAGTTGAGCGGCCGGTTCTCGCGCTGCCTCGCGGCATGCTCGCGGCGCGAACTTAAGGAAGAGATAGAGGGGCGAGGAGGGCGAGCCATTCGGCGTTGCCGGTGCCGGAGCCGGATTTGGTTTTGCCGCCGAGGATTGGCGACTTGGTCATGCCGAGGACGGCGGCGCCGAGGGCGGGGAGGGAGGCGGCGGTGGATTGGGCGATGAGTTCGGCTTGGGATTCGGGGAGGATGCCGCCGCGGGGGAGGGATTTGGGGGCGTGGTCGCGGAGCTCGTAGTGGGGCTTGATGAGGGTGATGATGCGGCCGGTGGGGCGGAGCCAGCGGAGGGCGGCGGGGATGAGGAGGCGCTGGGGGGTCCAGCCCATGTCGGCGACGACGAGGTCGACCTTGCCTTCGGGGACGGGGGCGTGGAGGGCGTTGGTGCGCTCCATGACGGTGACGCGGGGGTCGTTGCGGAGGGTCCAGGCGAGTTCGCCGTAGGCGGTGTCGACGGCGTAGACGCGGGCAGCGCCGGCCTTGAGGAGGCAATCGGTGAAGCCGCCGGTGCTACAGCCGAGGTCGGCGCAGGTGAGACCGGCGACGGAGAGACCGAAGTGGGTGAGGGCGTGTTGGAGTTTTTCCCCGCCGCGGCTGACGAAAGGACCGCCGGCCATAGGAGGCCTTTCAGACGGTGACGGATTCGGCGGCGTGGAGGTCCATGGAGTCGACGAGCGGGCCGTGGACTGGGGGGACACCGATGACGGCGACTCCGAGGCGGTCGGCGAGGGCGATCATCTCGGCCTTGTCGACCATGATGACGTCGCCGGCGGCGAGGGCGAGGCAACCGCCGCCGTATTGGTGGAGGTTGCGGATGGTGTTGACGCCGACGGTGGGGACATCGGCGCGGCGGTCGTGGCCGGCGCGGGCTCCCTTGACGAGCGTCCAACCCTTGGCGCGGCAGAGCTTGCCGGCGCGTTCGATCATGCGGTCGGTGCCTTCGACGGCTTCTACGGCGATGACGTCGCGCTCGCGGATGACCATGGACTGGCCGATGTCGAGGCGGAGGGCTTGGGCCAGGAGCGGCCAGGCGAACTCGATGTCGGCCCGCTGGAGGGCGGTGGGCTCGCGGCGAGTCATGGGACCGGCGGAGGCCATGTCGTTCGGAATCGGTGCGGTCGAGTCCAAGAGCGTGACGCCGCAGCGGTCGAGCTCTTCGGCGACGGCGTTGAGGACGGCGTGGGAGCGGCGGTCGTGGCGGAGGCGCTTGTACCAGAACTGGATGGTGCGCCAGTCGGGAAGGTACTTGACGGCACGCCAGGGGTCGTGCATCAGCTTGGCCTTATCGACCTTGCCGACCATGATGGCGTGATGGACCCCCAGTTTCGAGAGAATCCGGCCCCAACTGCCGATACGTAGCAGCCCCACCGACCGGAAGGTCGAGCAGAGGGCAGGGAGCTCCGGTTCGTACTGATCGGCGAGACCAAGGCCGTGCACCGGGTGACCGGATGTGCGGAGAGCTTGGGCGATCAGGACCGGGAGGCGGCCACCGCCCGCGATCAGGCCCATGGGAGTGGGCGGCGGCGGGGGATCCGCAAGGATGGTCATCGCTGCAGGAATAACAACGGCTGACATGGATTCTTTACCAAAGCCCCAGTTCCCAGCGGGGCACCACACAAGAAAAAAGTAGCACTGACCCGTTGCTTATGCGACGTGAACGACAAGGCGTGGTCGCTGCGTCGGTGCGACTTGATTTCCATTTCATCGGACGAATGAGGTCCGTTTAACGAGGGGCAAGTGTACGGGGCATCAACATGCCCTTCAATAATACCTAACGGATTATTAGCGTTCGGTGGACAAGCTGAAGAATAGGCGGGTGGGTGGTTGGGAAGCGGCGGATGGACTCGAAGCCGAAAATTGATGTGATCGCCGGTGAGGCCGCCCGGGGCGGGCCGACGGGGCGGCCATTCATACAGGTGGTGTATGCGTGCGCGGGGGCGTACCAGAAGGTGTTCCGGTCGGTGGATGGGACGCATTACATGGCGCGGTGCCCCACGTGCGGCAAGACGACGCGGTTCGCGGGGGGGGAGGGCGGGGTGGGGGCGCGGCAGTTCGAGATCCGGTGCTGAGCGCGGGTGCGGGGGGGCGCGGGGTGCCTTCGGGCGATTCCGGCGATGAAGTTGGGGGGGATCAACCGGCGAGCGGGATCACCTGGTGCACGGCGGCTTCGGCGCGGGGCGGGTGCTCCAAGTCGATGGGCAGGTAGACGCCGTGCTCATGGTCGCTGTTGAGAACGACGGCGTTGGGCGGCACGAGGCGCACGCCGTGGTCGCACTTCTCGTGGCCGAGGATGAAGAGGTTGACGCCCCAGCGTTCGACGAGGTCCTCGAGGAGCTCGGCGTCGTAGCCGCGGCCCCAGACCATGAGATAGGCGCTGCCGGTGCGGGGCTGGTAGTCGTCGTCGGTGAGGTCGCGGGTGAGGATGGAGGTGTCGAAGCGGTTCATGTTGCCCATGGTGGGCAGGCTGTGGGAGACGAGTATGTCGCCGTTGGGGGTGACGCAGCGCAGGGCCAGGGGCATGGACTTGACGAAATCGCCGATGGCGGCGAGGACTTCGTCGGACTGGCCGCCGAAGACGTATTCGACGCCCTTGTTGAAGGCGTCGACGACGCGGACGCCGTCCTTGACGATCCCCGCGCCGATGATCTGGCTGAGTTCGTGGTTGGCGAGCAGAACGTGGACGTGCTCGGGGAAGCGGGCCTTGAGGGCGGCGACGCGTGCTAGGACGCGGTAGCTCAGGTCCATGCCGTTGAGGAGGCGGTCGCCGTGGATGAGTTCGTGGAGGACGAGGTGGGACGGGGATTCGCCCGCGCCGTCGAGGCCGGCGGCGGCGACGAGCTTGGCGTAGTGGATGGGGTTGTCGTGGAGGTCGCCGGTGGCGATGAGGCGGCCGGGGGGGCGGGCGACGTCGATGGAGCCCTGTCGGCACTGGGCGGTGCGGTTGGCGGCGGCGCCGGCTCGCAGCGCTTCGCACACGGCGTCGACATTCGTGAAGTTGATCTGGGCTGTGGACATCCGCTGCTGACGCCGCGGAAGAGAGGGCTCCGGGCGATGCTCCGAGAAACTGAAGCCCGCTCAAGGCTGTGCGAACGCACCGGGCTGCTGGGGTTCGGGCTTCAGCGGTGTGAGCGGCCTACTTGCCGGGCGACTCGCCCGGTCCGCCCGAGTTTTTGGCCCGCATCAGGCCGAGGATGAGTTCGAGGCGCTCGACGATGCTCTGCATGGAGGTGGGGCGGCGAGCGGGATCGACCTCGACGCACTGCATGATGAGTTCGCTCAGCAGCGGGTGGACGCGCGGGTTGATCTCGCTGGGGGGCGTGGGGCGTTCGATCAGTGCGTCGTCGATGCGGCTGACGAGGCTGTTGCTGTTCTTGGGCAGCGCGGTGGGGATGTTGCGCATCGTGAGCGTCCAGTACATCGTGGCGCCCAGATTGAAGACGTCGGTCTTCTCGGTGATGGGGCGGCGGTGGACCTGCTCGGGGGCGATGTAGTCGGGCGTTCCCTGGATGCGTGGCTTGACGGTGCCGACGGGGCACGACTGTCCCAGGTCGATGATCTTGGACTTGGGGCCGGGTTCGACGAGGATGTTGTTGGGCTTCATGTCGGCGTGGATGAAGCCTCGGGCGTGCATGTGCGCCATGGCGCTGGCGGTCTGGATGAAGATGAGGACGGCGTCTTCAAAGGTCTTGGGAGGCTTGACGTCCATGCTCTTGCCGTCGAGCAGTTCCATGATCAGGAAGACGTCGGTCAGTCGGATGAGGCGTTCCTTGCGCTTGATGAGGCGCGGGATCTTGCGGATGTTGGGGTGGTCGAACTTCGAGGCGACCTCGTACTCGTAGATCGCCTGGTCGAGGAAGCGGGTGTCCTTGGCGTCGCCGCGGTGGACGTGCTTGAGCGCCCAGACTTGCTTGTTTTTGGGGTCCTGGACCAAGTAGACCATGGAGGCCGCACCCTGACCCAACTCACCCAAAATGCGATAGCCCTCGACGTCTTCGCCTTCCTTGAACTTGACCAGACCGTTGCTCATCGTGACCTATGAGGCGGCGAACGATGCCGCTGTGAACTTCTTGCCGCGGCACACGCCGCGGGACCGGTAGTATCGCACGTTGTTTGGGCATGTTCTACCCGTACACGCGCTGAAAACTCTAAAACCTGTTGACAAAAACCGAACGTCTGCGTGCCAGAAACACGCATACCCCAACGAATGCTAGACTGGGAAAGAGTACGGCTCCCGCGCGGGAAAAGCCTGCTCCCAGCTCAGAAAATCCATATCGGATTGATGATTCCCGAGGTTCGTTCCCGCCGCGGAAGAACTAGCGGCGGCTGGCGAGCTGCGTCCGCAAAGACGACGCGGGGAACAGGCGGCCGGGGCTGGAGACCTGGGCGACGTCGCTGTGGAGGTACACGCGCTCTGCGGGGATATCGAGCTCCTTGCAGAGCAGATCGACGAGGCGTATCAAGCGTTCCATCTGGGCGCGGCTGAAGGCCTGGCGGTCGCCATCACCGATGAGGCAGATGCCGATGCCGTGGCGGTTGAAATCGTCGGCCTTGGGGCCGGCGGCGTGGGCGCCGTTGGTTTGCTGCATCCAGCGGTTGGTGACGTGGATCTGGCCGTCGGAGAGGCCGGCGCCGTTGCCGATGATGAAGTCGTAGCCGACGCCTTTGAGTCCGTTGGCGCGGGCCTGTTCATCAAGAGACGCGGGGGAGCCCACGGGCGAACCGCTGCTGTGGATGACGATCGACGTCCAGCGAGACTTGTCGAGCGGGGCGCGGGTGTTCAGGACGGTTTCGAGCGAGTCAGGGCCGGAGACGGACATCAGCGGGGGCAGTGCCAGACCGCCGGCGCCGGGAGCCGGAGAACGATCGAGCGCGAGGAGGACGCCGCCGACGACGGTCATCGACGCCACCAGAGACATCCACACCTTCTGGGCGCGATTGGGCTTGACGCGCTTTGAGAAGCCGCGTGTCACGCTCTTGCGTGTCGTGCGCTTCGTGCCCGAGTTGGCGGATCCTGATGCCATAGGTACCCCAAGTGCTTCCGTGCAGGCCTGACGAGAGAGAGTATATCCAGCGCACAATCCTTGCGCGATGGACATGTACACCTAGATCATCGTCACATTCAGGGGAGGACGTTGAGAATCGCGCGGATTTTTCAGAGGAAAAACCTCGTGAATTGGCCGTGAAATCAGGCATTCCTGCGTTGCGGGCGAGGCGGAGAGTTCTCGGCGGAGCCTTGTCGATAACCACCGGCGAGGTCTGGGAGAGACGGAATTTGATTCTGTACACACTACCGCGGGGGTGTTGCGTGATTGCACCCACCGCTCGTTGCGTACGAATGGTGTTAGGTCGGCCTTGGACGGAAGTCGTTACACCGTGACTGAATGTGCGGGTTCAAAGTCCGTTGGCGAGAGGCCCCGGGGCCCGGGATTTCTTTGCAATTGGCATCGGGCGCGGCGCTGGCTTCGAGCGTTGAGTATGGTGGATGTTCGTTTGTTTGAAGTACCTTCTTGCAGACGGGCGAGAAGCGATGGAAGCGTGCTTATGGCGTGCGGAGTGCGGTGACCTGGCCCTTGAGTTCGGCGGGATTGTCCGGCGCGGATGTCTGCTCCGGCTGACTCGGCGATTGGGGCTTCGCCGCGGGCACGACGACCTTGGTCACGCTCGCGAGAACTCCGGCGCGATGAGGCGCCACGACCGGCGGCGTGCCCTGGACACGCTGGCGAGAACGGAAGCGGGGCATATCGGGCGACAGTTCGATCACGGCGCGGGGCGCGGGCGCGGCGTCGGATGTGCGGGCGGGCTTGAGGAGCGTTGTGTCGTTGACGAAGGTGCGGACGCCGCCGGCGTAGTTGTTGTCCTTGAGCCAATCCTGGCGGGCGCTTTCGATCCGCGCGGCGAGTTTCTTGCGGGCCGAACTGAACGCGTTGCTGTAGGGGTTGCCGACATCACGGCGGTCGGTGACGGACTCGAAGGGGCGGATCTCGGCCTGGCGGGCGCTCTCAAAGTGGAAGAGGCCGTCGACGTTCACGACGATCGTTGATTCGCCCTCGCCGTACGCGCCGTAACTGGCGGCGCCGTCCTGCCGCTTGTCGCGCACGGGGTTGTCGAGGCCGCCGATGATCGGCCGGCCAACCCAGAGGCGGCCGTTGACTTCTTCGGTCTCCCGCGGCTGCAGGAAGCTGGTGTCGATCGATGTGGAGTTGTTCGCCGTTCGGGGCGGCAACTGCGCTTCGTCGTTGTTCGTCTTGGACGGTTGAGTGCCCAGGGTCAGCCCGGCGAGTGCCACGATTGCGGCCGATAGCATGGTCTATCTCCCATTCTTTGGATGTGAACGCGGCGTTTCGGCGCGACCGGCTCCCCGCCGGGCGCGCTGATTCGCCCCGTACAAGATGCGCTATCTCTTCACCTATTCAAGGCACATCGGCGGAAAGATGCGAGAATTCCGCGGCGCAAACGCTACAGACCTCACTCCTGCGTTGTTCCCGGACCATCACCCTGGAAGGGAATCGCGGCGGAGGAGCCGAGCCATTCATACGCGTTCATGACGCCGCGAACCTGATCGCTGGCGCGGCGGTGTGCGCGTACGTAGCGGTGGGCGCTCTCGGCCAACGCCGCGGCGGAGGCGGGGTCGTCGATGAGGTTGGCGATGGCCTGTTCCCAGGATGCGGCGTTGGCGGGCCTGGCGAGGCGGGCGGTGTTGCCGTCGCGCAGGATGTCGGACATGGGGTCCTCCGCGGCGACGACGACCATTCCGCAGCCCATGGCTTCGAGCACGGCGCTGCGCTGCTCGCCGTTGGCCTCGGGGAGGACGAGGAGGTCGCCCTGCAGGAGCAGGTCGCGCCGGCCTTCGAGTTCTTCGATGAGGGAGAGGCGGTCGAGCAGGCCCAGTCGGCGTGCGTGGGCCCAGGCGCCGGCGCGGCGAGC
>JBGAMO010000167.1:0-10991 GCA_044222845.1 Phycisphaerales bacterium | reverse complement strand
TGCATTCTGCCTGCGATAGTGGAAACTCGCAGGGGCCAAGTAGCTCGTCATGCGCCAGCCCAGCGTGGTGCGGATGTTGGCGAACTGAACAAGATCGGTTCCCGACCCGCCGCTCCATTCCTGAGCCGATTCACGATTCTGCGGGCAGTTGAAACTCTGCAGAATGTCCCAGGACCGCCGGGCGCGGTTCGCAGAGAAGCCCAGCGAATCGCCGAGCGTCGGGCTGATCCAGTCGTGCGTCGTCGTAGGAGTCGAAGAACTGGTGTCGAAGACGTACGGCTGCGTTCCGTTGGCCGCCTGGTACTGCCCGTAGGCACCCGAAGTATTCGCACCGGCGATGAAGTCCTGATTCGACGCCGCGTACGTCAACTGTCCCTGCGCCATCGAACGGATGCGGGTCGAGCACACCAACTGCCGCGCGACAGCGCGAGCCTTGCCCAGCGCCGGCAACAACACGGAGATCAAGAGCGCGATGATCGCGATCACGACCAGTAGTTCGATGAGTGTGAAACCCCGGCTCAAGCGTGATCCGTTGCTCTTGTGTCCGCGATCGTTCATGTGCAAAGCTCCGCCATCCACACGAGGAATAACAGCCCCTGAATCACTCACTCGCCCACGAAGTTCCGAACCGGCTTGTCCGTCACCTTCACCGCGAATGTCTTGAAGTCCACAACACCCTTGCTCGCGATGTCCTTGTTCTTGCCCAGACTCGCTGAGAACCGCTCCGAAACGTACCAGCCGCCATCCGGTCCCTGGGAGTATGGCACCAGCGTCATCTCGCCCGAATCCGGATGCTTGCACGGAATGCCGAGCGAGCCGGATTTGGGAATCTTCACCATGAATCGATCTCCGGTGACGACGTCCACCATAGGGATTTCCTTGGACAATCCCAAATCACTGGAAGTGGAACACGAATACAGGACCGAACCGATGACCGCGAGCACCGCTGCGACCATCAGGATGATTTGCCACGGCTTGACACCCTGCATCCGAGCAATCTCCAGAACCCCAAACCTGTTCCAACTCACCGCGTTCGGCACGCCCGAACGCCGCGGCACGCGGCCCGAGCGCACCCAAACCGGCGGAAGTTGTACGGCGTGAGAACGAAATCATCCACCGCGCCGCCTTCATCTTGAAGGTTTCCGAATGAAACGCCGTCCCAATCAACACTCTATCCACACGCGGCAGCAAAGACCTTGCACCGCGGACCGAACTTTATACGACCCGAACGAAAATCGGGTTGCAGGCAGCATGGCCGCGTTTCGGATCGGTCCTCACCACATTGTACCGCCGCGATGCCGCTCCAACCTCCCGCGTGCGCACGATTCGTGCGCTTCCAAACAAAATCGCTCCTGTTCCTTCAGGGCCCGCGTAATCACCCCGGCCCGCTCTTTGACAACCCCATAGCCAACCAGCCGCCCGCCGCGCACTTCACCAAAACTTCATCGCACCCCACCCTCCCGCCGATCCGCGCCGCCCCACACTCAGCGCTCTCGCGACCAGAACTTCAAACGACACCACAGCCCCGGCACAATGCCGAAGCAGCCCTGATCTGGTCCTGAACTGACCCCGTCACGGTGGCAACTTGCCCAAACCACCACGGGCCCGGACGCACGCACGCACCAAAAGTTCAAACGACCTTCCCGACCCGCCCTCTTCGCGGTCCCGACCTTCAAAACGTCAATGCCCACTCCGATAACTTCCTTTGCGCGGCGCGCACCGCACCAAAACTTCATCGCGCACCCCTCCGGTCAACCTATCCGCCCGCCAACCCTCCCAACATTCACCCCGGTTCCAGATCCAACAGCCCGCGCGCACCTCACCAAAACTCCATCGCACCCACCGGACACCGCGAACAAGTCGCCAGATCCTTAATTCGCACGAGACGTCCGAATAACCACTACTCCCCGCGCGGAGCGCAAACCACCAAAAGTTCAAAGCACCCCCGCTCCGAACCGAATCCCGATTCCCGATTCCCGAGTCCCGAATCCCTCCCCCAATCCCTCACTTCCCTCTCCCCACCCCCACCAACCTCTTCAACGCCAACTCCGCGGCCACCACCCCGCTCCGCGTCGCCCCCTCCATCGTCGCCGGCCAGTCCGTCAACGTGTAATCCCCCGCGAGAATCACGCCGCGGCCGTCCGCGTTCACCGCTGTCGGCCGCGATCGTTCGAACTCCGGCGTCGCCGCGAACGTCGCCCGCCGCTCCTTCACAGCCCGCGACCACGTCACCACCGCCCCCGCAGCGCCGGGCAGGCACGCCCGCACATCCTCCGCGACGCGCTCGACGATCTGCGCTTCACTCAACTCCACCCACTCATCCGCGCCGCTCACCACCGCGTGCAACCGCCGCCCGCTCTCATCCTTGCGGAACAGCCACTGCGTCGCCCGATCCACCAGCACCGCGTGGGGGCGGGCCAGCACCGCGCGATCAAACTCCAGGTGAACGCCCAGGATCGGGCTGAACCTCGCCCCGTTCATCGCCGCGAACCTCGCGTCGCGGCACTCAGGCGCCACGACCCGCGCCGCCTTCTCAACCGGCAGGGCACAGATCACCGCCCCGGCCCGCAGTTCCTGCCCGCCCGCCGTCACGGTCCGTTCATCCAACCTCTCAACATTCACGCCCAACCGCACCTCGCCCCCGCTCGCCGCGATGATCTCCGCCGCCGCGTCGTACAGGCGCACCAACGGCACCTTCGGCACCCCGATCACCCCCGCGCGAGCCCCCGCCAGGAACCCATCCTGGAACACCTTGAGCGCCGACGACGCCGCGACCCGATCAACGCTCAAGTTGCAGGCGCTCACCACGATCGGCGCCCAGAACCGATCGATCGCCCGAGTCGTCTGGTTGAGCGCCCGCAGGTACTCACCGAATGTGTCGTGCGTGTGCTGCGAGCGATCGGCAACGCGGATCGAGAGCATCGCCCGCCCGATCGCCAGTTTGTCCGCCAGCGAAAGGAACTTGGCGGTCAGGAACGCTTCCGTGTAGTGCGCCGGCGCCGGAAAAATGCCGGGCCTGATGATGCTCTCCCGTCCGCCCGCTTCAATCCAGTACTGCTCGCTGTGCCAGTCGAACAGGTCCGTAGCGCCCAGTCGTTCGCACAAGCTCAGGTACGCCGTGCAGCACCCCAGCGCGATGTGCTGGCAGTTGTCCAGCGTCTCGCCCGTGCCCTGATCCACGAACGAAGTCGCCCGCCCGCCCAACCGGCGCTTGGCCTCCAGCAGCGTCACGGGCACGCCCCGGTCCGCGAGCGTCACCGCCGCGGCAATGCCCGCGACTCCCCCGCCCACGATGGTCACGCGTCGATCTTCGGACGCGGATCGATCACCCCCGGTGGCCGCCGCGACAGGCGTCCGCACCGGCGACCCCGAATCCCCCGCCACGCCCGCCACCCCCGCCACACTTCTGACGATCTCCTTCATCACCAACCACCCCTTGCCCGCCTTGCCGATCCGCGGCCGTGCCCACAGCGTCGCGTACTCCATCCGTTCAATCTTGCGGAGGATCGCCTCGCCCCCCGCCTGAAACAGGCGGATCACCGGCGCGATCTCGGTGTTGAGCGTCGAGGGCAGCGGCCGACCCCGGTCGAACAACAGCCACGTCTTGCGGACTAGGTCGCGGATCGCCGCGCAGTACCGCTCACGCGCCTCGCCCGAGTTCGGCCCGTTCATCCAGGCTCGCAACTCTTCAACCTTGATGTTGGCGTCGGCCAGCGGCAGATACACCCGGTCGCGCTCTTCCAGATCGCGCCGCACATCCTGCCAGAAGTTCGTCAGTTGCAGCGCGGTGCAGATCGCATCGCTCATCGCCCACCGCTCCGCGTTGCGGAGGTCTTCTTCCGGCGGGCGATACCCGCAGACCATCAGCACCAACCGCCCCACCGGGTTCGCGCTGCCCTTGCTGTACTCAACAACATCGTCCCACGTCTGGTGCCGCGTCTTGACCTGATCAACCTCGAACGCACGGATCAGATCCTCAAACGGCTGGAGCGGCAGCCGATGCTTCCGCATCGTCGCGGCGAGCGCAACAAACAACGGCTCATCCGCATCACCCTCGGCCGCCCGCCGAAGCTTGGCACGAAAGTCCCCGAGCAACTCCAGCGACTTCCGCCGCGCCGCCTCGTCGTTCCCCGTCTCATCCGCCAGATCATCCGCCGCCCGGCAGAACGAGTAAATCGCCGAAAAGTCCGCCGCCAACCCCCGCGGCAGCAAAACCGAGAGAACGCTGAAGTTCTCGGAGTGTGTTCGGGTGTACTGATCCGCCCACGCATTCGCCTGCACGGAACCGTTCGGAGGAAGTGTTTCTGCCGTCGCTGTGGACATTTCAGAACGAGTATATGAACCCCCCGTAGCTTGGCCGTCCCGGCCATCTTCTCGACTGACTCTTCACCCGCGCACGCACCACCCACCCAAGCCCCTGCCCGTTACTGGACTTGCGCCCCGTCGGCCCCGCGTCGCGCGGCGGACGCGCGACAGTTCTACACTTGCCTCCCGGCGAAATGGAAGGTTCAGGCCCGCCGGGAATGCACGCGGCCACAAGATCCGCGGCACCCGTTCTCGGCCAACCTTGCGACCCGGCTTCCCACAATGACCCCCACTCCCGACAACGCTTCCCCCCGCAACTCCGGCGGATTCACCCTCACTCCCGAACTTCAGGCCGAGATCGACGCGGCGATGAAGGGGGCGACGAGCGGACCCGAGCACGCCGTGAAGCACGACCCCCGCCCGGCCATCTCCGGCCCGGTGCGGGCCGCAGGGACGCGCGGGCCGCGTGTGGTCACCGCCGGCCGCGAGCACCGCACCGGCACCATCGTCTCCGTCGGCCCCACCGACATCTTCCTCGAGTTCGGCCCCAAGGAACTGGGCGTCATCCCCCGCATCCAGTTCAAGGAAGAGGAACTCCCCAAGACCGGCGATGCCCTCGAAGTCGTGATCGACAAGTTCGAGGCCTCCGAGAGCCTCTTCATCTGCTCACGCCCCGGCGCCATCCGCAAGGCCGCCTGGGAATCGCTCGAGCCCGGCTCCGTCGTCGAAGCCCGCGTCACCGGCGTCAGCAAGGGCGGCCTGGAGTGCGAACTCGCCGACCACCCCGCGTTCATGCCCGCCAGCCAGGTCGCCATCGAACGCGTCCCCGACCTCTCCGTCTTCGTCGGCGAAAAACTCAAGTGCAAGGTCGTCCGCGTCGAGCGCGTCGGCCGCGGCAACATCGTGCTCTCCCGCCGCGACGTCCTGGAGGATGAACGCCGCGAGAACGCCGAGAAGCTCAAGACCCAACTGGCCGAAGGCCAGACCGTCGAGGGCACCGTCCGCAAGATCATGCCCTTCGGCGCGTTCGTCGACCTGGGCGGCCTGGACGGCCTCATCCATCTCTCCGACCTCACCTACGACCGGATCAACTTCGGCGAGAAGGCCGTCGAGAAGTACGTGAAGGAAGGCCAGCGCGTCGCGGTCCGCATCCTCAAGATCGACCTCGAGAACAACCGCCTCTCCCTGGGCCTCAAGCAGGTGCAGGGCGACCCCTTCACCAGCACCACCGAGAAGATCACCGAGAGCGCCGAGCTCACCGGCCGCGTGACCAAGATCGCCGAGTTCGGCGCATTCGTCGAGATCGGCACCGGCGTCGAAGGCCTCGTCCACATCTCAGAGCTCGACCACAAGCGCGTCGCCAAGGTCGATGATGTCGTCAAGGTCGACGAGGTCGTCCGCGTCAAGGTCCTCAAGATCGACAAGGACAACCGCCGCGTCTCCCTCTCCATCAAGGCCCTCAAGCCCCTGCCCGAGGTCAACATCGGCGGCGGTGGCGGCGGCCAGGGTGGCGGCGGCGGATTCGGCGGCAAGGGCGGCAAGGGCAAGCGCGGCGAACAGGGCCGCAGCGCCGAAGAGATCTTGAAGGTCACCCCCGCCCTGCGTCGCCTCCGCGAGAAGGGCAAGACCATGCAGTTCAAGGGCGGCCTGATGTAATCCGTCGGACTGTGAAAATGGTTCAACGAACGCCGGCCCGAAGGGGTCGGCGTTTTTCTTGGCTCAGCCCACGCGCCGCGTGTCGCCCCGCTTGGTCTTCTGGTGGATCGTCGGCGTCACGTGAAACGTCGCGACGCACCGCCCCACCTTTCGTTCCTTGCTCGCGATCTTGGCCATCAGCGGATCCTTCTTCCGCAGCTTCGCCAACCGCTCGGGCAGCACCGCCTGCTGGATCACTTCGATATCCAGCGTGATGTTGAACTCCTTGGTCGTCGTGATCAGCGCCGCGATGTCCTCGCGGGGCACGATGATGTACCGGGCCGGCCCGTAGCACGGCCGCAGGAACCTGTACTCGAGTTGCTTGCAGACGATCGTGTAATCCCCGCCCGTGATCCCCATGATGTACGAGCCGGCCGCGATCTCGCTGTTGCCCAGCAACGCTGCGCCCGCCATCGCGTTGTACCAGTTGCGGTTGAACCGCTTGTAAGGCAGTTCCGCCGAGAACGTCCGCTCGTCCACCTTCTTCATCTTGAGGCCGCTGCGGAACGCGTACGGCAGGTAGATCGACGAGCAGACCAGGTGCCAGAAACGATTGCGGGTGGACAGCCGGGCGATGAACGCCTCGACCTTGTCGCGGAACGAAAGCGACACCCGCTTGCCGCCCACCCTGGCCAGAAGTTCAGCGTCGGCGCGGCCCTCCGTCGCCTCCTGAGCGGTGGCGACGGCGGGCGACGAATCCGGTGCTGTCGTGGCGGTGGGTGCGGTCACTCGGAGGATGGTAAGCCGCGCCCCGCCGAGGTCGAGCGGAGGGGCCGCGGAAGCCGGTTAGGGGGCGTCCTCGGAAAGATCGAACCACCCCTTGTCGTTGCGGCGGACACGCCGGCACGGGTTGCCCGGCTCGTGGTCCAGCACGAGCAACCAATCCCCCGCCGCGGCTTCCGTCAAGTACCAATGGCGGGTGACGCCGCTGGTGTACGGCTCCACGTCGTACGCGAGGTTATACGCCTGCCCCAGGTGCGCCGCGGTGGGCATGACATCCGGCGTAAACACCACCCGGCGACCCTTCGTATCGGTGAACGTCACCGCCTGCTGCCCCCAGGTGTGCCCGGGCGCAAGGAACACGCTCACGCCCGGCAGGGCGGGCACTGGAGTCATCCGCATATTGACCGTGGTCATTGGAAGCTGATCGCGGTCCGGGATCTGCCCGATCGGGAACGGACGCGGAGAATCGATCAACTGGAGGTGGTCGCGCCAGGCGTCCAGATGGTCATGGAAATACGTCCGGGTCATGACGCTGCGGTTAGCGAGAGCGTCATCCCATTCGCGGCGCTGGGTGAAGAGCGTGGCGTTCGGGAACGTCCGCTTCACGCCATGGTTCGGGCGCGAACCCGCCATGCCGCCCGCCGGGCCGACCCAGTCGGGTTGCTCTCCCGCCCGCGGCATGCGGGTCAGTCCCCCGGAATGATCAAAGTGCAGATGGGTGGTGATGACGGTGTTGATGGAGTCCGGGCTGCAATCCACCTCGTGCAAGGCGGTCTCGATCGTGCGGTCCGAAAGAGCGAAGATGTCTCGGCTCTTGAGATCGAGCTTCCCGCCGGTGCCCACCTCGATCAGCCCGATCTTGCCTCCGCCCTCGATCAACAGGCAGTTGTGCTGCACCGTGATGCGGCCCTTCTCGTCGCACGGGACAGAACGGGACCAGACGACGCGGGGAATCAGCCCGAACATCGAGCCCCCATCAAGGCGGAACTCGCCGGCCCGGAGCAGCCGCCAGGAGTATCGAACATCGCTCATGGCCGAGGGTACGTGGGCGGGGCGTGATACGCTGGTTCATGGAGCGGCAATTGATTTCATCGGGTTCCACGTTCGAGACAACCATCGGCTACTCGCGGGCGGTGGTCGTGGGTGATTGGATCTTCGTCTCGGGCACCACGGGGTTCGACTACGTAACGATGACAATCGAGCCAGACATCGCGGCGCAGACGCGTCGCTGCCTGCTCAACATCCAATCCGCGCTGGAGAAGGCCGGAGCAACGCTGGCTGACACCGTTCGCGTGCAGTACATCGTGCCGGAGGCGGCGGCGTTTGAGAAGTGCTGGCCGGTGCTGCGTGAGTTCTTCGCGGAAGTGCAGCCCGCCGCGACGATGATCGCCGCCGGGTTGGCCGACCCTCGCATGAAAATCGAGATCGAAGTGACGGCTCTTCGCGGGTCCGGAGGCACGCGGGCGTGAGTTTCAGGCGATCGCGGGGACGGCGGACAGCCGCCAACGTCGGGCATGCCACGCGAAGTACGCTCCCAGGCCCAAACCAAAGACGACATGGGCCAGCACGGTGACGACCACGAAGCGGGCGTTGAGGTGGATGCCGAAGAACGACGCGTACGGCGAGACGAGCAGGCACACCTCGATGCCCACCGCCATCACGGTGGCCCACAAGACCGGCTTCCACGAGAGTTCGCCCGGGCGCAAGGCCCCGATGGCTTCCTTCGCGCCGGCGTACATCGCGGCAAACATCACGCCGAATGTGGCGCCGTTGCTGAAGTGGTACGCCCAGCCCAGGAGGTGCGCCGCGAGCGAATACCCCGCGCCCCACGCGCCGCCGGGTTGGCCCGCCGGCACACCCTGCTCCATCGGCTCGCCCAGGATCAGTGCACCGAATCGGGGGAAGACCTTGAAGAGCGGCATCTGCGGAATGCCGAACCTGCCCATTCCCCAGGAATCAGAAAAGACAAATGGGAGCCGGAACACGTCGTACGCAACGGCCCCGGCCAATCCGCCGAGACTGCCGATGATCACCGCACGCCAAAGGCGGCCGTCGCCGCGGAAGCGATCCAGGATCGCGATGCCGTACAGCAGGGCGGTGGCGGGAAGCAGAATGAAGTAAAAAAACGTGCGCATGTCGCACAAGTGGTACATCTCGCTGAGGAGGCACCAGATCGAAGTCGCGGCGAGGAAAAAGACCAACGTCCGACCGGGGCCGGTCCAACGCAACACGCTGGGAAGGGAAACGGAACCGTCGGTGGGCATGCGTGGAGTGTACGTCGTAGCATCGGGATTCTTGCGGTTCGGGGGATCGGAAGGAGCGTGTCGGGACTTCCCGCCGCCCCACCAC
This sequence comes from Phycisphaerales bacterium, assembly GCA_044222845.1. GTDB lineage: Bacteria > Planctomycetota > Phycisphaerae > Phycisphaerales > UBA1924 > UBA2402. Next base: position 1,919 of record JBGAMO010000167.1, on the reverse strand, counting down.
TACCCTCGTGGTACGCATGTCACAATCGCTCATCGCCATCGCCGTCGGCAACACCCGCACCCGGTTCGGCCTGTTCGAGGGCGGGAAGGAAATCTCGGGCGCCGCATCGTTGGCGAACAACGACGGGGCCGCGCTTCGTGCCGCGATCGTCGCGCTGACGGAGGAGCGGCACGATGTGCCGATGGTGATGTCGTCGGTGAATCACCCGGTGGCGGATTCGCTCTGCCGCGACCTCGAGGACTCAACGGGGGACACGGTGCTGCGGATCAACCGGGACCTGGCGGTGCCGATGAAACACTCGCTGGAGGATGCGACGACGCTGGGACAGGACCGAATTCTGTGCGCCTACGGGGCGTTCCGCCGGGCCAAACAGGCGTGCGTGGTGATCGACGCGGGGACCGCCATTACGGTGGACTTTGTCGACGGCCATGGCGTGTTCCACGGCGGGGCGATCGCTCCGGGAGTCAACATGATGCTGCGGGCGATGCACGAAAAGACCGCGGCACTTCCCTCGCTGGAGTTCACCCCGCCCGACATGACGCGCGGGCCTTTCGGCAAGGACACGGCGCACGCCATGCTGCTGGGGGTTCGGGGCGCGGCGGTGGGGTTGGCGCACCTGCTCATTGACGAGTACGCGGCGTTCTACGAGGCATACCCGCAAGTGGTGGCCACGGGTGGTGACGCCGCGGCGTTGTTCGAAAACGACGAGTTGGTCGAGCACGTGATCCCGGACCTGCAGTTGATCGGGATCATGGAGACGTTCATGGCGGCCCAGGAGGAGGAAGCGGGAGCCGACCATGGCGAGCCCGGGTGATCGCTCGGCGACGTTCACGATCGAGACCCCCACTTCCGCGCCGGGCGCGGTAGCGATCGTGCGGGTGAGAGGCGATGCAGAGCGGGCGTGCGCGGCGATGGGATTTGCGGCACCTCAGATTGGGCAGGTGGTGTTGCGCTCGATCGCTGGAGTTGACACGGGGCTGATCGCACGATGGGGCGAAGACACCGTGCATGTGATGCCCCATGGGGGGCCGGCGATCCTGCGCCGACTCGCGGCGAGCCTGATCGAGTTGGGCTTCAGCCGGCGTGAGGCGAGTGATCTGAGCGATGCGGTGGCGCTGCGGGCGGAATATCCGGAAGCAACTTCGGATCTGGAAGCACGGGTGTTGGCGGCGCTCGCCCGCGCGGCCAGTTCGCTCGCGGTCGACCTGCTGCTGGCGCAGCCGCGGCGGTGGGCGACGCCGATGGCTTCGAGTGATGCCGTGCGAGACCGAACCCTGCGAAGACTCATCGAACCGCCGCTCGTGGTGGCGATCGGGCCGCCGAACGTCGGGAAATCGACGCTTTGCAACGCGCTGGCCGGGCGTGCGGTGTCGCTCGTCGCCGATGTACCCGGTACGACCCGCGACCACGTGGGCGTGACGCTGGATCTGGCGGGGTTGGTAGTTCGGTATGTGGATGCGCCCGGTCTGCGTGAGAGCGAAGACTGGATCGAAACCCAGGCCGCCAAGATGGCGATCGATCTTGCTACGCACGCGGACCTTTTGCTGGTGTGCGGCGATAGCACGGCGGAACCGGCGGTTCCCGAGGAACTCGCGGGGCTGGACCGTTGGATCGTGGCACTCCGCGAGGATCTGGGGCACGGGAAATTCGAAGCGGATGTCCGCGTTGGCGGCCTGGCGAGTGCGACGCCGCGGGGCTTGGAGGAGTTGGTCGCGGCGATTCGCGAGCGGCTGGTACCTCAGGCCATGCTTGAGTCCCCAGCGCCTTGGCGGTTTTGGTAGCGAAACAGTGTCACAACTGCGGGCAGACGTCTCTCGCGACGGCCAGAAAGGTCTGCAGCCGGTGCGACCAAAGGTGACGTTCGGCGATGCTGTTGCGACCGCGGGTAGCCAGGGAACAGGAGAGAGACGGATCAGACA